>JAGVEL010000054.1 GCA_020058285.1 Candidatus Omnitrophota bacterium | reverse complement strand
TGGATATTCGGCCTCATTAAACATATAAACCTAAGGCCAATTCAGCAACCTAAGAGAATGTTTCAATGCGAAAGTGCGAAATAATCCTTGCACTACTTTCTATTTAAATGAATTGCGGCGGGGTTTTTTTGCTGTTATAATATTAAATTACTAAAAAGTTTCTGTTTCTAAGCAGATGAGGGTGATAATGTTTCTAGAGCAATTCAAAATTACCGGCCTGGCCATGGCTCAAATATTCATTTTGGGTGGTTTGGGCTATATTCTAGTTAAGAAAAACATACTTTCTGGCGAAGGCCTGGATGCTTTAAGCCGCTTGGTTATTCAGATCATCTTCCCGGCTTTAATTTTTGTCCAGATGCTCAAGAACTTTAGCTTTAACCTTTATCCTAACTGGTGGATTTTTCCTTTAATCAGCCTGGCGATTACAGTTACGGGTTTAAGCGTAGGATGGCTGCTACTTAAATTGTCAGAGGTAAAGACAGATAAATTACAGTTTTTAAGTTTAGTGGCTTTTCAGAATTCAGGGTATCTTCCTTTAGCTATGGTTGCGGCGATATTTACGGGCCAGCAAGCCAGCGACATATTTATTTTTATTTTCTTGTTCTTGTTAGGTTTTGATCTGGTGGCCTGGTCATTAGGTATTTATATGCTTACTTATGAAAAACAAGTTAAATTCAAACTGCAGAGTGTTTTTAGTCCTCCAGTAATCGTAAATCTAACCAGCCTGGTGTTAATTGCGCTGGGTTTAAATAAGTCTATCCCCGATGTTTTGTTTAAACCTTTATCCATGGTGGGTAACTGTACGCTTCCTTTAGCGATGTTAATAGTCGGAGGCAATGTGGCTTTAGTGCAGTTAAAAAATATTGATAGGAAGCTAACTTTAATATTTTTGTTAGGGAAATTAATTATTCTTCCGGCACTAGGTATACTGATCGTGTTGAAACTTGCACTGCCGCATTTATTGGGTTTTCTGATTGTGCTGCAGCTGGCCATGCCTTCGGCAACTTCTTTATCGGTGATTATCCGCCGTTATAATCGGCCGGATGTGTTGATTAGTCAGGGGGTATTTTTTAGCCATATTCTTAGCCTGTTTACCATACCCCTATTTTTAAGTTTATATTTATACCTGGTTATGCTAAAATGAGTAATGTTATCGCCACTAACCGTAAAGCGCACAGGGATTATGAAATTCTGGAGTCTTTAGAGTGTGGCATTGAATTAAAAGGCTCGGAAGTAAAATCTCTACGCGCCGCCAAGATTAATTTAAATGATAGTTTCGCCCGTTTTGAAGGCCCGGAGATTTTTTTATATAACGCGCATATCAGCCATTACGCGCAAGCCAGCTATTTAAATGTTGATCCGGACAGGCCTCGAAAGCTGCTCCTTCATAAGCAGCAGTTGGAAAGAATAAATGGTAAGCTTACCCAAAAAGGCCTAACCTTAATTCCGTTAAAGATTTATTTTAATGCCCGGGGTTTCGCGAAAATAGAGCTTGGGCTTTGTAAAGGTAAAAAACTTTACGATAAACGGGAGAGTGTTAAGCGCAGGGAAACTGATAAACTGCTGCGCCGGGTAATTAAGGATAGAAGAGGGTAAAGAGCATTTTGAGGTATTGTTATTTGAAAACTTGGGGGTGAAAGGGTTCGACTTGAGCTATGTCGCTTAAGAGCAGCATGCCGCGGATGTAAGGTTAGCCGCGTTAACAATCCTTGCACAATTCAAACGCAAACACAAAAACACCAGTGTTCACAAACCGATTGGCAGCGTTACCGGGTTTTCAGCCGGTAGCATTTCCAGCTGGTTGCGTACCAGTCTTCGGACTTAATTAAGTTCGAAGCCTCTAGCTGTCCTGCCTACGGGATAGATTAGGGCTCAAGTAGGATAGTCCCGGCGGTTAGCCTTCCAAACCGGGGCAAAATCGAAAAGGCTGCGCTTTGCAAATCCTGCCGGGTAGGAGTTGTAGGGTTAAGTGTAAATTATCAGGCTAAGCATGTAGCGGCTTTTAGGTGATTACTTAAGGACGGCGGTCCAATTCCGCCCACCTCCACCATTCGACTCGGCACTGTGTGCCTCGCTCATGGTAAACCGTGTAGTCGAATGACCCCGAGCAAGCGTAGTGCGTCGAGGGGCCACACAATTATGAAGAATTGGTATGTTTATATTGCAAAAGCACGGACTGAGAGATTTTATACAGGTATTAGTGATAGTCCGGAGAATAGAATTATTGAGCATAATTTAAGGAATGGATCTAAATTTGCTATTAATCAAGGTCCTTTGCGATTAGTTTATGTTTCGTCTCTATTCTTAAATAAATCAGAAGCAAGAAAAAGAGAGATTCAGATAAAAAAGTGGTCTCGTTTTAAAAAATTAAAACTTATAAATGGTGATTGGATTTAATATGTATAAAAAATTATTTCTTGGTTTGTTTATGTTTATTTTGTTCCTATCCGGCTGTGCCAGCATTCCTACTGGTGAGAATATTGCTACTTATTCTATAGGCGGGGTAACTTATTATCCCCTGGTTACCCTATGTGATTTACGTGGAGTTCAGATGCAGTATGATGCGCTCTTGCGTACCGCTTATTTAAGTAAAGATACCCAGCGCGTAAGTTTGAGGGTAGGGGATGTGTTGGTACTGGTAAATAATAATGTTAAGCATTTAAATTATCCGGTAGATATCTACCAAGGCACAATTGCCGTGCCCCGGCAATTCAAAGAGCAGGTTTTTGACGTGCTGTTTAGACAATCTGTTTCTGTACATCGCCGTCCGGGCGCTGGTAAAATAAAATTAAACAAGGTAGTTATTGATGCCGGCCATGGAGGCAATGACCCCGGGGCGATCGGTAGAAATGGTTTAAAGGAAAAGGATGTAAATTTAGATATTGCCAAAAGATTAAGCAGCCTTTTAAGGGCAGAAGGGGTGCAGGCCGTGCTTACCCGTTCAACGGATAAGTTTATTTCTCTTTCTACGCGGGTGAGTATCGCTAATCGCTCTGGAGCAGATTTATTTATCAGCATTCATTCTAATGCTGCCCGTTCGCGTTCTTTGAGCGGTTTCGAAGTCTATTATGTTGCTCCCAGCGTAAGTGATTCTAAACGCGCTGCTCTTACCGCCAGGAGTGCCTCTTTGAATTTAAAAGACACTGTTTTTTCCAGCGATACTCAGGATTTAAGGGCGATTGTTTGGGATATGATTTATGCCAACAGCCGGGCAGAGTCAATTGAGCTATCGCGTTCTTTATGTAAAGTTATGGACGCCAGCATTGACGCTAATATCCTGGGAGTTAAGAATGCCCGTTTTCAGGTATTAAAGGGAATTACTATGCCGGGGATATTGATTGAAGTAGGTTTTGTTTCCAATTTGAATGAGGAAAGGTTATTAAAGACCGCTAACTATAGGGGAAAATTGGCTGATGGTATATTAGAAGGAATCAGGGAATATTCACAGGATATGGCATTAGTGGAGGTGTCCGCAAGATGAGCGCAATCGGTGTTTTTGATTCTGGTGTAGGCGGGCTTACGGTAGCTAGAGAAATAATTCGTCAGCTTCCCAATGAAAATATAATTTATTTTGGCGACACTGCCCGTGTCCCTTATGGGATTAAGTCACCTCAGACCGTAATCCGTTTTTCTATTGAAAGTATCCTATTTTTATTAAAACATGATGTTAAGTTAATCTGTGTTGCTTGTAACACTGCATCTAGTTTTGCCCTTCCGGTAATCAGGAATAATTTCCGCGTACCGATTGTCGGTGTAATTACTCCCGGGGCCAGAGAAGCAGTCTATGCCTCGCAGAATAAGCGTATCGGAGTAATCGGGACTAAGGGAACGATTAAAAGCCGTACCTATGAAATAGAAATTAAGCAGCTTGATCCTAAGGTTAAGGTTACTGCCGTAGCTTGCCCTTTATTTGTTCCCTTTGTTGAAGAAGGATGGCTTTCCGGAGAGGTGGTTTTAAGCGTAGCCAGGCAATATTTAAAACCGCTTCGCCAGGCCGGTGTAGATACGGTAATCTTAGGCTGCACGCATTATCCTCTGCTTAAACCGGTAATTCAGGAGGTTCTGGGTAAGCAGGTCATTTTAATTGATTCTGCCAAGCAGGTAGCTTTTGAAATAAAAAAGATACTGGCGAGTGAAGATCTGCTTAACCGCGGTAAAGGTGGCAGGCACAAATTTTATGTCAGTGATAATCCTGAGTGGTTTAGCTCGTTGGCGCAGAGATTTATGGGTAGTAAGTTAATGAATGTGAGGAAGGTAGACAATGTATAGCTTAAAAGTGCAAGGCGCTTTCAGTTCTGCGCACAATCTAAGAGGTTATAAAGGTAAATGTGAAGACCTGCATGGCCATAATTGGTTGGTGGAAATAGTGATTAAATCCGCACAGCTTGATGATATCGGTATGGTTTTAGATTTTAAATACCTAAAGAAAAAATTAAATGTTTGTTTAGAGCGGATGGATCATAAGTATCTTAATAAGCTGGTTTATTTTAAAAAAATAAATCCTACCTCTGAGAATATCGCTAAGTATATTTATGATCAGCTTAAGCCTTCAATTTCTTGGCTGAGTTGTGTAACGGTTTGGGAGAACAGCGCAAGCAGCGCTAATTATGAAGAGTAAAATTTCTAAGACTGCGGTAGTGCTTTTATCCGGCGGCCTGGATTCGTCTACAGTTTTGTATTTTGCTCAAGCTCGCGGGTTTAAATGCCAGGCTTTGATTTTCGACTATGGCCAAAGGCATCAGCAAGAGGTAGCTTGCGCGGTAAAGATTGCTAAGAGCATCGGCAGTGCCCACAGGATCTTAAAAATGAGTTTTCCCTGGAAAGGGTCTGCGCTCTTAGATAAAAAAATAAAAGTTCCTCAAGAAATTACCAGGGGTGTTCCGGTAACTTATGTGCCGGCGCGTAATATTATATTTCTAAGTTTTGCTTTGTCACTGGCAGAAGTAATTAAGGCCCAGGCGATTTTTATTGGCGCGCATGCGCAGGATTATTCCGGTTATCCTGATTGCCGGGGCGAGTTTTTTAAAGCTTTTATTAAAATGGCCAAGGTGGGGATTGTGGCCAAGCATAAAATCGAGATCCGGGCCCCGTTATTAAATATGAACAAATCGCAAATCATCAGCCTGGGGAGCAAGCTGGGCGTACCTTTTAACTTAACCTGGTCATGTTATCGGGCAGGAAAAAAACCTTGCGGAGAATGCGATAGCTGCCATTATCGCGCTAAAGGTTTTAAAGAGGCGGGCCTGATTGATCCGTTAGCCAATCGATGAAAGCCAGGATTAATGAAATATTTGACAGCGTGCAGGGTGAAGGCTTATATTTAGGGGAGAAGCAGATCTTTGTGCGTTTTTTTGACTGTAATCTCAGCTGTACTTACTGTGATACTAAACTGGACCGGTTTACGGAGTATGAACCAAAAGAGCTTTTTGAAGAGATTAAACTTTACCGCGATAAGTATCACTCTATCTCTTTTACCGGAGGAGAACCGCTTCTTTACGCGGATTTTCTAAAGGAGATTCTTAAACTTACTTCCGGACGCGGGCACAGGAATTATCTAGAAACAAATGGCACCTTATTTTCTGAGCTAGAACAACTCATTGACCGGATTGATATTATCGCTATGGATTTAAAGTTTCCCAGCTCAACCGGGATGGGTAATCTCTGGCAGCTGCATCGAAAGTTTTTAAAAATTGCCGCCAGAAAAGAAGTATTCCTTAAAGCAATTATTTGTCAAGCAACGTATGAAGAGGACCTAAGAGAGGCGTTGGCGATAATTAAAGAGATAAGTCCTTCCAGCGTTCTGGTTTTACAGGCAAACAGTTATGAGAATCAATCGGTTCTACATGAAAAGTTATTAAATTTTAAGGAGATAGCCAATCAACAGGGGGTTACTACTTGTGTTATCCCTCAGATTCACAAAATAATGGGGTTAAGATGAAAAATAAGCGGTTGGAAATGTCCGCCACAATTCGTGGCGGATCCGCCAAGGTTTTTGGCGGAAAGAAATCTGGTTATGAAGGTTTGCAGAAAAATGTCCGGAAATTAAAAACTCCTGAAATTGAAGTCTGGCAGAACCAATATACCGATAAGCTCTATTCAATTAATCTGGATATTCCGGAGTTTACCTGTATCTGTCCGAAGACCGGCTTGCCGGATTTTGCGGTTATCCGCATTGAGTATTCTCCAAACAAATTCTGCGTAGAGTTGAAATCCTTTAAGCTCTATACTATATATTTTCGTAACTTGGGTATTTTTCATGAACATTTAATCAATAAAATACTTGAGGATTTTGTGAGTTCAGTTAAACCGCGCTGGGTAAGGATTAATGGAATTTTCAATCCCCGCGGAGGCATTACGACGGCCGTATCTGCGGAGTATAAAAGCAGATGAGGAAGCTCAAAGCTGTAAAAATAACCCAGGCGATTGTGGAATTAGTAAAGCGTGCTAATTTTTCGCTGCGTAAGGATGTTTTATTTGCTCTGCGCAAGGCTTATGGGTTTGAAAAAAACAGACGGGCAAAAACTATCCTTAAGGCGATACTGGATAATGCTGCTTATGCTCAAAAAGAAAATTTGGCTATCTGTCAGGATACGGGTATGCCGGTAGTATTTGTGCAGCTAGGCCAGGATTTAAAAATATCCGGAAACCTAAAAGCCGCGATCAATTCAGGTATAGAATCCGGGTATAAAAAATATTCCTTAAGAAATTCTATTTGTAAGGATCCTTTACTTAGAGGTAAATCCGGATTTTCTCCCTGCATCATACATATGGATATTGTTTCAGGGAATAAAATAACATTAACCCTGCTGCCTAAAGGTTTTGGCTGCGAAAATAAATCGCAATTAAAAATGTTTAAGCCGACTTCCAGTTTAGAAGAGATAAAGAGTTTTATTATTGATGCGGTAAAAAGCGCCGGAGCGGATGCTTGTCCGCCGTATGTTATCGGCGTAGGTATCGGCGGCTCTGCGGATTACGCTTCTTTATTAGCTAAAAAAGCGCTTTTGAAAAAAATCAAGCTACAGAGGGGACTGTCCCCGAAGGGGACTGTCCCCGGTCTTGAGCGGGAATTATTATTTGAGATAAATAATCTTAACATCGGCCCCCTGGGTTTAGGCGGTAGAGCTACAGCATTAGCTGTCAATATCCAAACGTATCCTACGCATATCGCAGGATTACCAGTAGCGGTAAATATCAGCTGTCATGCCTTAAGGAGTGCGGAGATAGTTTTATGAAAAGAATATATACCCCATTAGATTTAAATAAAATTAAATCCTTAAAAGCCGGCCAGGAGGTTTTTTTAAGCGGAACGATTTATACTGCTCGGGACCAGGCGCATAAGAGGTTAGTCCAGGCGATTAAGTCGCGCCAAACCCTGCCTTTTGAGCTTCGTGATGCGGTTATTTATTATTGCGGCCCTACGCAAACTCCTCAGGGTAAAGTAATCGGCTCCTGCGGACCTACGACCAGCTCGCGTATGGATGCATTCTCAGGTTTTATCCTGGCCCAAGGTTTAAGGGGAATGATCGGTAAAGGCAGCCGCGGGCTCGGAGTAAAGGAAGCAATTAAGAAATATAAGGGGATTTATTTTATTACTTATGCCGGATGCGGAGCCCTTTTAAGCAAATATGTCAAGAGCGTTAAAAAAGTTGCTTATGGGGATCTAGGCCCGGAGGCAATCTTGAAATTAGAAGTAGAGAATTTTCCTTTGATTGTAGCGATTGATGTTAATGGAGGTAGTGTTTATGGTTAGGATTGATGGACGCGGAAATGATAAAATCAGAAAAGTTACAATTACTAGGAATTATATTAAATACCCCGAGGGGTCTTGTTTGATTGAATTAGGCAATACCAAGGTAATTTGTACTGCCTCGGTTGAAGAAACTGTCCCGCAGTTTTTAAGAAATTCAGGCACAGGTTGGGTTACTGCCGAGTATGGTATGCTTCCCCGTTCATGCGGGACGCGTATTCCCAGAGGCAAGGATTCCGGGCGCACTTATGAGATTCAGCGCCTGATCGGCAGGTCCCTGAGGTCAGTTATCGATATGAAGCAAATAGGTGAACGTACGATTTGGATGGATTGTGATGTTATTCAGGGTGACGGAGGCACGCGCACAGCTGCGATTACCGGAAGTTTTGTGGCTTTGGTTGATGCTTTGCAGAAGCTTAAAAAAGACGGTAAGATTAACAAGGTTCCTATCCAGGATTATATTGCTGCCACCAGCGTAGGTATTGTGAATGATACGATGATTTTAGACTTGTGTTATGAGGAAGATTCTAAAGCTGAAGTTGATATGAATGTGATTATGACCGGAGCAGGGGAATTTATTGAGATTCAGGGTACTGCCGAGCGTAAACCTTTTTCTAAAGATAAAATGGATACCATGCTGGATCTAGCCAAAAAAGGAATTGCAGAGCTCTTTTCCATCCAAAGAAAATTGGTCGGGGATATATTGCTATAATGAAGCAGCTGGTAGTGGCAACAAAAAATAAAAAAAAGTTTTCCGAGATAAAAGATATTTTAAAAAGTATGAATTTAAAACTGCTTTCTCTGGATGCCTATAAAGGTGTTACTCAAGTGCTTGAAGATGGTAAGACTTTTTCAGAGAATGCCATAAAAAAAGCGGTAAAGTTAGCGCGTTTTACCGGCCAGCTTTGCCTGGGTGAGGATTCAGGGTTATCTGTTGATGTTTTAGATGGCGCTCCAGGGATTTATTCGGCGCGTTTCTCAGGCAGGGATAAAAGCGATATTAAGAATAATCTTAAGTTATTGAGATTATTAAAAGATATGCCTGCGGCAGAAAGAAGGGCGCATTATGTTTGCGCTGTGGCGTTGGCGGATAAACGCGGGCTGATTGGGGTAGTTGAGGGAAGTTGTTCCGGCTTGATTGCTTTTGAGCCTAAAGGCAGCGCAGGTTTTGGTTATGATCCGTTATTCTATATCCCCAAATATAAAAAAACCTTTGCCCAGCTTGGAGAAAAGATTAAGCATAAAATGAGCCATCGGCATCATGCTTTAAAAAAAGCCAAGCGGATTATCGAGAAATATATTGAGAAGCATACAAGGAATTGATATACTTGATAAGCCATGCTAAACAGGGTAGCTAATAAATAGTAATATCGTTTGCAACGGGGCGTGGCTCAGCTTGGCTAGAGCGCCTGCTTTGGGAGCAGGAGGTCGACAGTTCAAATCTGTCCGCCCCGACATTGAAAACTTATATGCGCCTGTAGCTCAAATTTAATGAGCACATAACTTATGAACACGATAGTGTTAGTAAGTTATTGTGTGAATTAATCCCGCCGATTTTTGGCGGGAGGATAGATAATTAATGCGCCTGTAGCTCAAATGGATAGAGCACCTGCCTTCCAAAGGAGCCTCTATGAGGAATTAAAACTCATAGAGTGCATGTGGCTGTATGCAAGGAAATCCTTAATTTTCTTAAGGATAATTTGCAGGCAACCGTTAAATTACAGGTAATTAAATGCCTATGAAAGGAGGTAAGATTGCATCACACGAAATTCAAAGCAGATATAGGTGTAGCGAAATGTATTGCTGATCTTGTTAGCAAGGGTTATGTTCCTTGTATTCCCTTATCGGAACATCAGCCGTATGATATTGTAGCAGTTTTGGATAATGGTCCGGCAATTAAGCTACAAGTAAAGTATGTTACACTTAAGGACGGAGTAGTTGAAATAAAGTTTAGGACGAGTTGGGCCGATAAACATGGCTCACATACAAAACATTATAACAAGGATGATTTTGATTTTTACGCGATTTATTGTCCTGAGAAAGATAAAGTTTTGTATGTTCCAAATAGCTCAAATAGTCCTAAAATTATCCGCTTTGAAAAAACCCTGAATAATCAGGGTAAATATGTAAAATGGGCAGATGATTATCAAGTAATAAAACGAGAGTCCTCAGAGACTATACGCCACACACCTGTAAAGGTGAAGACATAGTCCAGACCGCAACAAAAGTTTTTGGCCGAAGTAATTCGGTGCGGTAAGCTAAGCCGGTTGTTGGCCGTTCGATTCGGCCCAGGCGCATTAAATTTATGAAAAATCTAGGCAAAATTTAATTACATGAAAAACTGGAAAAATCTATTTACTATAATTGCAACCGTAGTTATTATTTTTAGCCTGGTTTATACAGTTATTTTACTGGCAGCTAAAAGTATAATTGCCAACAAAATTGAAAAGGCAACCGGTTTAAAAACAAGCATAAGTAAACTCAGTATTCTGCCGCCGTTTAATATTGAAGCCGGGGGGATTGAGATTATCGGCTTGATAAAAGCAGACCGTATTTATTTAGCGCCAAGCCTGCGCAGCCTTTTATTCGGTAAGCTGGCTTTTAATAAGATAGTGATTGGCAACCCGAAAGTTACTTATCAGCGTAATCCTCCGGTTGAGCCGGTTAAGGATAACCGCGCCCCGGTTGTGGAAAGTCAAA
Organism: Candidatus Omnitrophota bacterium; assembly: GCA_020058285.1. GTDB lineage: Bacteria > Omnitrophota > Gorgyraeia > JAHJTE01 > JAHJTE01 > JAGVEL01. The sequence continues at coordinate 13,681 of JAGVEL010000054.1, read as the reverse complement.
GAGAACCGGTTGCTCCGGTTGCTACGCATAATAAGAGCTTTCCTGTAATTATAAAAAGTTTAAAAGTTTATTCCGGAAGATTGAATTTTATCGACACCACGACAGCCAGCGGTAAAATAAGCGTTATAATTAAGGATATAGATTTCTATATTACCAATTTATCTACTTCCGGCCTAAAAGGCGTAAGTAATTTTGATTTCAAGGGTAACCTGTCCTGGAATACCGGCGAGCCTGACGGTAAAATCTTATTGCAAGGTTGGGTGGATTTTTACAAAAAAGATATACTGGCCACTTTGAAAATTGAAAATATTGACGCCATTGTTTTCTATCCTTATTATTCAACTTGGGTGGATCTTGGGAAAGCACGTATTGAAAAAGCGAAGCTGAATTTTAATTGTAATATCAAAGGTGTAAATAACGATGTATCTGCGGATTGTCATTTAGAGTTAGTAGATATGGTGCGTAAAGTGCGCCTGCTTGAAGAACCGCAGCAGAAAGCAGAGAGGCTTACCGATGCAGTATTGGATATGTTTAAATCTATGAATCAAGGCAGAGTAGTTTTAGATTTCGTCCTGCATACAAAAATGGACCGGCCGGAATTTGGTTTTGGCAATATCAAATCGGCATTTGAAGGTAAGTTGATGCTAGCTAAATCTAGTGCTGGCTTAAGGCCTCAAGATGTGTTTTCATGGCCGGGCCGCTGGTTGCAAAGCGGGATTAAAAGCGGCACAGATTTATCTAATGCGGTAATTGACGGTATATTTGATTTAAGCAACGGTATAAAGAAATTTTTTGAAGACAGGATGAATCGGCCGGTTGCCGATCAGGCAAATCAGTCTTCTTTTTAAATTTATGGTGGCTAAGCTCAACTGGTTAGAGCGCTAGATTGTGAACTGGTTCATTATATTGACATTTTTACTGTTTTTTGATATAATTTCATTGTGCCAAATCAAAAATGTAAAATTTGTGGTAGAGAGTTTTATATAAAACCTTTTCACGCGAAAAAAGGTTGGGGTAAATATTGTTCTATAAAATGTCGCTCTAAAGCTCAGCGAAACGGGAAATGGGTTAAATGTGTAAAATGTGGTAAAAAAATTTATAGGACTCCGCGTGATTATAGAAAATCAGGAAGCAAAAGATTCTTTTGTTCGGTAAGTTGTCATTGTTCATGGGAAAATAAAAATGTTCGTTGTGGTATTAATTCCCCAAATTGGGTAGCAGGGGAAGCTGCTTATCGTGATTTAATGCGTAGGCATAAAATACCGTTTAAATGTAATAAGTGCGGTATTTCTGATAAGCGTGTACTTATAGTTCATCATAAAGATGGAAATCGGAAGAGCAATAGTATTGAAAATTTAGAACGTCTTTGTTGTAATTGCCATGCCATTGCGCATGTGTAATAGATATGGTGGCTGTAGCTCAATTGGTTAGAGCGTCTGATTGTGGTTCAGAAGGTTTGCGGGATCGTTCCCCGTCAGCCACCCCAGTAATATCGTTCTCCTCGTATAATGGGAGAGTTTAACGGCTATGATTGCAACAGCGGTCATAGCCGTTTTTATCTGGCGATGTCCCTAGGAGTTAGGGCATCACATTTATTAGCCACATATTGGAATTCTTCGTACCACAAGCTGTTTAAAAAGCCTCTCTGAATTGAGGCACTTTAACGCCGAAATAGGCCAATTCCTCTCTTATATAATGCTCGCTATATAATGAAAATAGCTGTGTGCGGAGAGGTCGTCCCCTTGGGCAATATTACTGCCCGCCCTCAGCGTAGATACCTCTTGAGGTATTCTTTCAAAGTAGTATAATAAAAAAAATAGGTTTATAAGTGGTCCGGAAATACTAGAGTATTTCTGGAGGATCATTTAGATGGTCGGGCCGCCATCTTACAGTTTCGCTGCGAGATGGCGTTTTTATTTTTTTTGAGGTAAAAAATGAGAAGAGTCCTTTTATTTATTTTACCAATTCTAATTATTGTTTCCGTAGCCTTTACGCTTTTTGGCTTCTTTCAGGCACGCTTAGAAGAAGAGAAGCTTACTGATGACTTAAAGCGAAAAGCCAGAACTGTTGCTGAAAGCATGGAATTATCGGTGAAGCATGTGCTTCTAACCAATGATTTAAAAAATGCAAATTACCTTGCTGAAAAATTTGAGACCCGGGAAAGATTGCAGGGTTGCGCTATCTACGATAAAGACGGGAACATAATCGCGCTTACTAAAAGGTTCGCCGATTGGAAAGAAAAAGACAGGCCTTATATCAAAGATATTATAGCCAATAAGATTCCGCGGGGAGAATTAGAGAAATTTAAAGACTACCAAGTTTACAGCTATATTCTTCCTGTGGTTGATGATGAGGGGCAGCTTTTGGGAATGGTTGAGGTTATACATGATACTTCTTATGTTTTCGCAAGGTTAACTGAGCTTTGGAGGCGCATCAGTTCAACTTTAATAATTTTAGTTATTGTTATTTTTGTTTTATCCATTCTTCTGCACAGGCAGATTTTCGCTCTGCCAATACAACGTTTAACGGATTGGTTTAAGTTTTTCCAAAGAGGCGAAACTGACGAAGCGCATCCCATTAGAGAAAAAGGCGATTTAGGTAAACTTGCCAGTGAAGTTGAGCAGGCGGCATTGAGTTTAAGAGTCGCACGCAGGACTATTTCAGATGAAGCGTCTGCCCGCTTAGAAAAAGAAGAAATCTGGACAGAATCAAAATTAAAAGACCTTATCCGAGCGAAGTTAGGAGAAAAAGCTTTAATTGTAGTGTCTAACCGCGAGCCCTATATGCATGTTGTTGATGAGGCAACTGGTTTAGAAAAATGCATCAGGCCGGCAAGCGGCGTGGTTACTGCGATTCATCCGGTTCTATGCGCTTGCGGTGGCACATGGATTGCTCACGGTGCTGGTAATGCGGACAAGAAATTTGTAAATTCAAAAGATAAGCTTGGTGTTCCGCCCAAAGATATACGTTATATTCTTAAGAGGGTTTGGTTGAATAAAGAAGAGGAAGATGGTTACTATTACGGATTTTCCAATGAGGGTTTATGGCCGCTATGTCACAACACGCATACAAGGCCGATTTTTCGGGAGTTAGACTGGCAGGCTTACAAAAAGGTAAATCAGAAGTTCGCGGATTCTGTTTTGGAAGAGTTGCCTGCAAAGCATCCTTTTGTATTTATTCAAGACTACCATTTCACTCTGCTCGGGAAGATGATTAAGGAAAAACGCCCGGATGCGATAATTGCGCTTTTTTGGCATATTCCCTGGCCTACTCCGGAAGCATTCTCTATCTGCCCTTACCGTAAAGAGATTCTGGAAGGAATACTGGGATGTGATTTAATAGGTTTTCATGTCCAGAATCATTGCAATAATTTTTTAGATACAGTCAACAGGCTTCTTGAATCGAGGGTTGATATAGAAAAATTTAGCATTGTCCGTTCTGAGAAAGAAACTTTTGTTAGGGCATTCCCGATTAGTGTTAACGGACATTTAAGTAAAGATGTGAAGGAGTCGAGTGTAAAACAAGAGATAGATAAAATTAAAAAAGAGTTTGACCTGGAAGGTAAAACCATAGGTTTGGGAGTTGATAGAATTGACTATACAAAGGGTATTGTTGAAAGAGTGTTGGCTATAGATAGATTTTTAGAAAAATATCCCCAATATAAGAAAAAATTTGTTTTTCTTCAACTTGCTGCTCCAAGCCGCGTGCATATAAAACGTTATCATGACCTTATGGCAGAAATTGATGAATTAATTGAGAAAACGAACTGGAAGCATTCCGATTCTAGCTGGAAGCCAATTATTTATCTTAAAAGGCATTTTTCTTTGGATGAAATCGAGCCTTTCTATAAAATGGCTGATCTTTGCATTGTAAGTTCGCTTCATGACGGCATGAACCTTGTGGCAAAAGAATACGTAGCGACAAAAAGTGATTCTTCCGGAGTTCTTATATTAAGTCAATTCACTGGCGCAGCAAGAGAGCTTACCGAAGCCATTCAGGTAAATCCCTATTCAATAGAGGAGTTTGCCGACAGTATAAAATTAGCTCTCCAGATGCCTCCTGATGAGAAAACAAGACGCATGGAAAAAATGCGAAAAGTTATTTCGGAGAATAATGTTTATCGCTGGGCAGGAAATATCATTACAGAATTGACAGCGTTGAGGAAGGTTTAGATATGGAATATTTATTCTCGCAACTTAGTAAGATAAAAGAACTGTTAAGTAATAAATTTATTTTACTTTTGCTGGATTACGATGGGACATTAACGCCTATTGTCAAGACTCCTAGTAAGGCAATTATCCATAAGGATACAAAAGGATTATTACAGAAATTATCTAGAAGTCCTTATTGTAAAATTGGTATTATTAGTGGCAGGAAACTGGAAGATATAAAAAATATAGTAGGTATAGACAGCATTATCTATGCAGGTAATCATGGTTTAGAGATCCAAGGCTCGAAGATTAAATTTGAAAGCCAGGTTTCACCGCGATTAAAATCAATTATACGTAATGTCGCCACGGATATGCAGAAGCAGCTTTTGGGCATCAAGGGTGCGCTAGTTGAAGATAAGGGGCTAACTCTGAGTATTCACTACCGATTAGTTAGCAAAAAGGATATGCTTGCATTTGAGAAGATTGTTTCTAAAATTATTAATCCTTACATAGTGGGCGATGAAATAAAAGTTAATTCGGGTAAAAAAGTTTATGAGATAAAACCTTCTGTTAAATGGGATAAAGGAAAAGTTGTTTTATGGTTTCTAGCAAGACAGCAATTTATCTTGGGAGAAAAGAATGTCTTACCCATTTATATCGGAGATGATATAACCGATGAGGACGCTTTTAAGGCTTTAAAAAGAAAAGGGTTGACGGTGTTTGTGGGCAAACCCGGGAATTCCAAGGCTGATTATTACTTAAAAAATACAGAAGAGGTAAGTAAATTTTTACGTTTAATACTAAATTTACAATATAGCTAATTATGGAAGAATTAATAAAAGCAAAAGAGCCGTTTAAGTTTTGTACGAGATTGCATTTGTCGGAGCTGACCGGATTACGCGCTACCACTTTAGGCCAGTTTTTGGCTCTTATTAAGCAAGTATCTGGCTCATGTATTTATCACCATACACATAGATTCTTACAGCAGCATCAGTATCTTTCTCCCGAGCCTCCTAACGACTTTGCTTATTGGGTAACGGATATTCTTGGAGAAGATGAGCTTGGGGAAAGGTTGGTGAGTATTGATACCATACAATACTCAACTATCCGGGATCTGCGGGAAAAGATTGCTTCAACCATTGAGAGTTATTTAAAGGATAGCCCGTTGGCCAAGTTGAAATTTGCCAGATCCGGAGAAGAGTTTCATTTTATTAAGTCAGTCAGTTTTATTCTGCCGACAAACTATATTGCATATGATTTGAAGGAATTTGCAGATGTTTTAAAGAAAATTACCATTGATTCTATTTATTTTCATATTTTTGAAGCGCGCTTAAGGCTTGAGAAGCCAACTAACGATTTCGCGTTTTGGATAGAAAATTCTCTGGGAGATAAGAAATTAGCAAATAATATTTCAAGTTTTGATCCCTACACGAGTACTTTAGAGGATTTAAGAAATAAGATTATACAAATTGTTGAAAGAAAGATAGTTAATTAAATGGCAAAAATAGAAGAGTATATCCCTTTAGTGGGGCAGGCTGTTATTGATGATTTAAGATTGCTCGGTGAGCGGTTAAAAGGCAAGGTCATTCAGCATATAAATTCTACTCCTGTGGGTGGTGGAGTTGCTGAGATATTAAACCGCATGGTCCCATTGTTGAGGGAATTGGAGGTAGATGCCAAATGGGATGTGATAAAGGGTGGAGAACAGTTTTTTGAAGTGACCAAGAAGTTTCACAACGCTTTGCATGGTAGAACCGAAGAGATCACTAAAAGGGATTTTGAAGTATTTATGGAAACAAGTCAGCAGAATATCGAAAGCATCGATACCTACGGTGATATTGTTTTCATTCATGACCCGCAGCCAATAGCTTTAATAAAAAAGAAAGCCGCTAATAAATGGCTTTGGCGTTGCCATATTGACGTATCTAATCCCAATGAAAGAGTTTGGGGGTTTCTTATGGATTTTATTGTTCAGTACGACTCAGCAGTGTTTTCTGCTCCGGCTTTTTCACGGAAGTTAGCCATTAGGCAATTCTTGATTCCTCCTTCTATTGATCCATTAAGTGATAAAAACAAGGAATTGTCACAGGAAATCATTGATTCAGTATTGAAAAAATACGATATCAAAAAAGATAAGCCAATCATTACTCAGGTATCTCGTTTTGACCGTCTAAAAGACCCGATAGGAGTAATTGAAGCATATTTGCAGGTAAAAAAATATATTGATTGCCAGTTGGTGTTAGCTGGTGGTACTGCAGAGGATGATCCGGAAGGATTTAAAGTTTTAGAGGAAGTGAAAGAAAAGGCCAAGAAAGACCCGGATATCCATATCTTACTATTACCTCAAAACGATATAGATGTTAATGCGTTACAAAGGGCATCAGATGTAATTGTTCAAAAATCTCTAAAGGAAGGATTTGGCTTAACAGTTGCCGAGGCCTTATGGAAGGCAAAGCCTGTTGTCGCTTCAAATGTAGGCGGCATTCCTTTGCAGATAAAACATAAATATTCAGGATTATTATGTCATTCTGTTGAGGGGGCGAGTTTTGCTATAAAACAACTCTTGAGTAGTCCTGCATATGCCAAGAAATTAGGAGAAAATGGGAGGGAACATATAAAAAACAATTTTCTGATTACGCGTCACTTAAGGGATTATATGTTGTTATTTCTTTCGTTATATCATCCCGAAGATATTGTTCATCTTTAGTTAATTTATTAGCATAAGGGTTCGGAACTGCGGGTGCATTTCCGGAGGATTTTTAGATGGTCGGGCCGCCATCTTGCATATGAGTGCAGGATGGCTTTTTTATTTTATAATGATAAATTCTAGACATAGAACGGAGGAGTAAATATGAAAATGGTCATGCTTGTATATAACGAAGCCATAGATGTTGAAGTAATGGAAATTTTAGACGGATGTGGCCTATCTAGCTATACAAAAATAAACCGTGTACATGGCAAAGGAACGGCTTCTGGAACGCACTTAGCTAGCCAAGTCTGGCCAGGCCAAAACAAGATTTTGTATGTAGCTTGCGATGATAAGTAGATAGAGCAGGTGGTTTCTGGTGTGACGAACTTGCGTAAGACTCTTGGTAAAGAAGGAGTTAAGGCTTTTGTTATGCCTCTGGAGCAAGTTGTTTAAATTTGTCTTTTAATTGTTTTCTTGTGGCAGTTTTTCATGGAAAGGAGGATGAATGGACAAAGGAATGAAGGTTATATTTATTATCATGGGAGTTTGTATTCTAGCCGGTGTTTTGTGCGTGATTTTTGCGCTTACTCAGAGAATTAGCTAAGGAGGTGCAAATTGAAGTTGAGTGGTTGGATATTTATGATAATTTCATGGACTTGTATCTTAAGCATGCTTGTTTTTTGTTATAGCAGGATATTTAAAAAAGGCCTTGGTGGTGAGGATTCTAAGATATTAAAGCGGCTTAATAAATAGGAGGATTCATGTGGATTAATATATTGCAACAGTTGGGGGTATTAGCGCTTGCGGTTCTGTTTTCGCTATTATTTTATTCTATGAATAACAAAGAAGCGAAAATAAGAATAGCAAGATTAAATAAGGCAAAAGCAGAGGGGGAGTTGAAATGACTGAAAATGTATGGCATCATTGGCCTATCTATGTGTTTTTAGGAATAGGGGTACTTTGCCTTATCTTTTTGATTATCGAATGGAATAGTTGATAAAAATAGGGAAAGGGAGGATTCTGAGATGACAGGTAATCTAACGCAGGATTGGCCGGTGTATGTTCTTGGTGGAGTAATGGTATTTTTCTTTGTTTATATGATTATAAAAAGTAAACTAGGAGAAAAAGACAAGAAAAATACTCATCCATTAGACAAAGTTAATAAATAGGAATGCATAGAAGCGTTATTTCACTTATTTTTTTTGTTTTAGCCTATATTTTGTTTGTGGTATTCCCTGGGAGAAGGTCTCTGATTGCGATAATTGCAGCTGGGCTACTCTTGGTGACCCGGGTGCTGTCGTTTCCTGAGGCTTTTCATTCCGTAAATTGGAATGTTATCGGAATTTTTGTGGGAACATTAGCCGTAGCGGATGTTTTTATGAAAAGTAGGGTGCCTGCGGTTATTGCTGAGATTATTGTTGATAAAGCAAATAATACTGCTTGGGCAATTTTATTTTTGTGTGTTTTTACTGGTTTTATCTCTGCGTTTGTGGAGAATGTAGCAACGGTTCTTATTGTTGCCCCTATTGCTTTGACGCTTGCCCGTAAAATCAATCTTAATCCAATGAAGATGATGATTGCAATTGCGATATCAAGTAATCTACAGGGCATGGCAACTTTGATCGGTGATCCTCCGAGTATGCTTTTGGCAGGCTTTACAAAGATGAATTTCGGTGATTTTTTTCTTTATAAAGGAAAGCCAAGTATATTTTTCGCGGTTGAATTAGGTGCTTTTGTTTCATTTTTTGTCTTGATGTTTTTGTTTCGCAAGGAAAGACACAGGGTTAAAGTCATACCTGTAGAAAAGGTACAATCATGGATTCCCTCTGTTTTGCTAGTCTTGTTAATAATTTTACTTGCCGTTTCCTCATTTTTTGATACTGGTTTTACCTGCGCCGCTGGGATTATTTGTATGATTATGGGGATTGTTTCAGTAGTGTGGGAGAAAATCGCGAATAAGGGCAAAGCATCCGAGTTAATAAAATCACTGGATTGGGATACAACGTTATTCCTAGTAGGCATATTTATTCTAGTTGGAAGCCTTGTTTTAACCGGATGGATAGATAACATTGCTCAGTCTTTGTCTAATGTAATTGGGGGGAATATTTTCTTTGGGTATACATTAATCGTATTTATTTCTGTTATTATCTCTGCGTTTGTGGATAATGTTCCTTTCTTAGCAGCCATGCTGCCTGTTGCAATTCAGATGGCCAGTAATCTGAATGTAAATCCTTCATTGTTTCTCTTTGGGATACTCATTGGTGCAAGTTTAGGGGGTAATATTACACCGATAGGCGCTTCAGCTAATATTGTTACTTGTGGTTTACTTAAAAAAGAGGGATATGTAGTTAGGTTTAAAGATTTTATGAAAATTGGGATTCCTTTTACCCTTGCCGCTGTAATTGCCGCGTATTTATTTGTTTGGTTCGTTTGGAAGCCTTGATTTTTAGATTTGTCCGCCTGAGCGAGACGGACATTCTGCATCCGTTTATCTCTCAAATAGTTACGCGATTTTAAGCCAAAAAAGACCGGACAAATAGGACATATTTCGCGAGGAAATGACCTCTCTAAATCCAGAATATTCTTGATATATTGAAGTATAGCACGTATAATTAGGCTAATAAATGAAGAGAGGTTTTCCCTCGTGAAATACGATAGGGACCCCAGTAATCTGCCTCTCGACGGTAGAGGCAAGCGAATGATAGCGCTGATTCTTAAACAGGATCAGCGCTATTTTTATGTCCTAGGGGTTTAAAGACTTAGGGCATTATTCCAATCAAATCAAATCGCGATTTTCGTGTGTGCGTTTCTGTAGCTCAGAGCATCCGTAAATCTGCCGAAGTAATCTCCAGATTATGCCAAATCCTCTCGTAGTTTATGGGTGCTAGTTTATGCTATATTTGCGCAATAATGCGCTTATTTCTGTTTTGAATTTTGCCATAAACTAGGGGTGAGGAATAATGTGGAAAATAGAGGTTTTAAGAGATTTTTTGGGTGAGTTTCTGCCACATCGAGTACTGCTTGTCCCAGTCAAGCTCATCGGTGATAGTCCGCAGTTTATACTCTGGAATTTCAAAATTTGGTTCATGTGCTGCTGGCTTGAAAAGTATCTATAAATTTACCTTGACAAATGTCAGGATATAACATAACATGTTAAATTATGACAACGTATAGGCCTCGTGAAATTACCAAAACATTAATAGAATCTCTTGAAAATATGCCGGTAGTGGTGCTGTCCGGAATGCGCCAGACCGGTAAAAGTACCCTTCTTTTAAACCAGCCGCAATTAAAGAAAAGAAGGTATCTCAGTTTTGATGATTTTAACACTCTGGAATTGGCCCGTAACAATCCGGAAGAGCTTTTGTTCGGCAAAGAACCCATTACTATTGATGAAGCACAAAAGTATCCTGAAATCTTAAATGTTATAAAGAAAGAAGTGGATAGAAATCGCAAGCCCGGGAGATTTCTCTTAAGCGGATCGGCTAATTTCCTGCTCCTTAAAAAAGTCGCCGAAAGCCTAGCCGGAAGGGCAGTCTATATTACTCTTCATCCATTTACTCGAAGGGAGATGTTGAAGGCGACTAAAGAAAAACCAGCTCTGGTATATTTTATTGATACAGGTGCTTTTCCTAAGCGGCAAATCAAGCCTGTTTCGTTAAAGGAAATTCTAAAAGGTGGCATGCCTTCAGTATGCCTTGGTCAGGTAAAGAAACCAGAAGTTTGGTTTCGCGGCTATGAACAGACATATCTAGAGCGCGATATACGAAGTTTAAGTCAGGTGGCTGATTTGGCTTCATTCCGAAATATTTTGCATCTTGTGGCTCTTCGTAATACAAAGATTTTAAACATAAGTGAACTTGCTCGAGACGCAAAGGTGAATGTGGTTACTACATCGCGCTACCTTTCGCTCATGGAGACTTCATTTATTTTAAACCGAGTCCAACCCTATTTTAGAAATAAAACGAGCCGGCTTATTAAATCTCCTAAAGTATATTTATCCGATACAGGGCTATCCGCCTACCTTGAGGAAATCAAAGATTCAAATGTAAACGAGCTGGTAAGAGGATCATTGTTGGAAAGTTACGTGGCGCAGAATTTAGAGGGAATATTTTCTGCTTATTATCCTGATGTGAAGATTAATTATTGGAATATTCAGGGTAGACATGAGGTAGATTTTATTATAGAGATTGGCGGTCGGGCGCTTGCGATTGAAGTAAAGAGCGGCAGCAGGTGGAAAGAAAGTGATCTTATAGGCATAAAAGCGTATTTAGCCAGCAATAAAGAATGTTTAGGTGGATTATTGGCTTATAACGGCCGAGAAGTGTTAAAAGTTGATAGAAAAATATGGGCAGTTCCAGTTAATTTATTATTAAGTTAAAATACTTCTCCTATGAGGTGTTAGGAACAACTTTAGGGAGATTGGTTAAGATTATAATAATATAAAAAATAAGATTAAGTTCTAGTTCGAATCCCGTCAGAGACCCTTATTTTATCAAGCTGCAAATTAATAACGTTATCATACAGATGAATTAAAATGAAATGAGGATATTTTGATGCAAGTTAATTATTCATTTAAAAAACAGCAGAGAGAATTAGCACAGAAAAAGAAAAAATAAGCAAAGCTGCAAAGCAAGCTGGCTAAAAAGAACGCACAGGTCAATACGGACCAGACTTTAACAAATTAAAAACGTAGCTATAATTTTAGCAATATCCCTCCGGGTAATCAAGGGAGGTTTTTCTCCAAGAAGTCAGATCTATTTTTATCAATCCCTCATAACTATAAAAAGGTTTATTGGAAATGGCGTTAATTAGTTTACAGGAAATTAATCTTAAGTTTAGCGGGCCGCTTATTTTTGATTGTTTGAACTTGCAGTTGGAGCCTGGTGAACGTGTCGCTTTGCTTGGCCGTAATGGCGCTGGTAAAACCACCTTAATGAAGGTGATGAACGGCCAACTACCAGTTGACTCTGGTAACGTTATTGTGCAAAAGGGAATTCAGGTTGCCTATCTGCCGCAGGAGGTGCCTGTTGATATTACGGGAACTGTTTTTGATATTGTTCTCTCAGGGCTTGGGGCTCGCGGCGAACTATTAAGCCAGCATCATCATATAACCCATCGCCTGCAAACCGAGACTACCCCGCAATTATTAAAACAGCTTGATGCGTTGCAAGACAAGCTTAATCATACCGATAGCTGGGATGTGAATAATCAGATCGAAGAAGTTATCACTAAAATGAAACTTGATCCGGATAGTGATTTTGCTCTTTTATCCGGAGGACAAAAACGCAGGGCACTTTTGGCCAGGGCATTGGTACTTCGGCCCGAGGTTTTACTATTGGATGAGCCGACAAATCATTTAGATATTGACTCAATGCTCTGGCTGGAAGGATTTTTGCTTAATTACCCTGGAAATGTTTTTTTTGTTACACATGACAGGATGTTTATGACCCAAGTAGCTACGAGAATCCTTGAGCTTGACCGAGGCGAAATTTATAGCTGGTCATGTGATTATAAAACATTTCTTGAACGTAAACAAGCAGCACTTGATATGGAGGAAGCGCGCTGGGATAATTTTGATAAAAAGTTAGCCGAAGAAGAGATTTGGATCCGTAAGGGTGTTAAGGCCCGTAGGTGTCGTAACGAAGGCCGTGTTAAGGCACTAGAACGTTTAAGAGAAGAGAAGAAGACTGAGCGCAAAGCAATCGGGCAGATTCGTGTGCGGGCGCAGAAAGTTGACCCGTCAGGACATCGGGTTGCTAAAATTTCGCAACTTGGTTTTGGGTATGGAGAGAAATGTTTAGTTAGGGATTTTACCGCTCAAATAATGCGCGGTGACAAGATTGGCGTGATTGGGCCTAATGGCAGCGGTAAGACAACATTATTGCGCCTTTTGTTAGGAGAACTTAATCCTCAAAAAGTTAAAGTAACTTTAGGGACGAACCTCCAGATCGCTTATTACGATCAGCTGCGTGAACAATTGGATGAAGAAGCAACCGTTGCCGAGAATATTAATGGAGAGTCCGATACTATTATAATTAATGGTAAGCCCAGGCATATCATTGGCTATTTACAGGATTTTCTTTTTACTCCCGATCGGGCGCGTACTCCGGTAAAGGTTCTCTCGGGAGGGGAGCGTAATCGTCTTATTCTTGCTCGGCTTTTTTCTAAGCCTTCGAATGTTTTAGTGATGGATGAGCCCACCAATGATTTAGATATTGAAACTCTTGAACTCCTGGAAGAATTATTGCTTGAGTATCCTGGCACACTTCTTTTAGTCAGTCATGACCGGGTTTTTCTTAATAATGTGGTAACTTCAACTATAGTTCTTGAAGGAGATGGCTTGATCAATGAGTATATCGGCGGTTATGATGATTGGTTAAGCCAGAGAAAACCAGCAATCTTAGCTTCTGTAAAAATAAAACCAGCAAAAGAAATCATTCGGCCCAAAAAACCTGTAGTCGCGCGAAAGCTTAACTCTAAGGAGCAGCGTGAATTTGATAATATTCCCTCGGTAATTGAGGAAATGGAAGTTGAACAGAAACAGATATATGCGCTTTTAGCGGATTTCAATTTTTACCAGAAGGATTCTGCGGAAATTGCAAAAACTGAAGCGAGATTGAAATTTTTGTCAAATGAGCTCGAAAAAGCATATGCGCGATGGGAGTATTTAGAGGAATTATCTCTCTAAACCCAGAATATTCTTAATATATCAAGGTATTGAGCCTATAATTGCTTTAATGAATATAGAGAGGTCGTCCCCTTGTGCAATATTACTGTCCGGCCTTAGCGGGGATACCTCAAAAAACACATCTTTGCCAAATATAAAATCATCTTGACAAAG
>JAGVEL010000022.1 GCA_020058285.1 Candidatus Omnitrophota bacterium | reverse complement strand
TACCTTTCTTAGAGAATAATTTTAATAAAAATATCCGTAAACTCCTGGCAAATCTTGCTGAGATTGTTTCTTTGGATTACCAGTTTCTGGAACAAATTGCCGGAGTTAAGCTGAATAGTCTATTAATTTCAAAAAGGAAATTGCGTATCCGGCTAAATTTAAAAAAGTTTCAAAAAACGCATATTGCAATGCAGCGTATGCTGTTACGCCTGTCTATCAAAGAACTTTTAGGCAGCACAAGAAAATTTGATTTTCGGCACTGGCAAGAGGTCCAAGATTTGATTTTAAACCGGCCAGATGGCTCTGTGGTAGATTTGCCAAAAAGGCTTAGCGTCAAAAAGCAGGAGGATAAATTAGAGCTGTATATAAGAAAAGGTTGATTTTTAGCTACATTGCTATATAATTAATATTTTGAGGTGGTTATGCAAATTCCGAAAATGAATAAATCTAGAGATTCAAAGAAATCCGCTAATATGGGAAAAAAGCCAATGAAGAATTTCTTGCTGAATAATCCGATATTCTTCTGGGTTTTGTTTTTTATGGTTCTTTTTTACCTTTCATCCAAGATTCCTACTGCTATAAATAACACTCCGCAACAGATAACCTATGGAAAATTTTATGAGATTCTGAAGGATAACTCTCAGACACATAAGATTAAGAGTGTTACTTTGACCCTTGAAGAGAACAAATTAAGCGGAGAGTTTAGCGATGGTTCAAATTTTTCTCTTTATATGCCGGATAAGGATGAGAGCCTTATTCCGTTAATCCGCGAACAGGTAAATAATTTTGAGGTTAAACAGCCGAAAACTATGTGGGCAAACCTATTTTATTCTCTGGCGCCAATGTTGCTTTTTATTTTATTTATCTGGTATTTTGCTTACCGGGGTAATCAGATGGGTAACAAACTTTGGTCGTTTGGCAAAGTCCAGGCAAAACCAGTTACGGATGATGCAAATCACAGAACCACATTTAACGATGTTGCTGGCGTTGATGAGGCTAAAGAAGAGCTTTCTGAGATTATTGATTTTTTGAAAGACCCGAAAAAATTCCAGCGTCTCGGTGGTAAAATTCCCAAAGGAGTTTTGCTTATCGGCCCTCCCGGAACAGGTAAAACATTATTAGCCAGGGCAGTTGCCGGAGAGGCAGGCGTACCATTCTTTTCAATGAGTGGTTCAGATTTTGTTGAGATGTTTGTCGGCGTAGGCGCTTCTCGAGTAAGAGATTTATTTGAACAAGGCCGTCAAGCCTCAAAGCTCGGAGGAAAGGGCAGTATAATTTTTATTGACGAGATTGATGCTGTTGGCCGCTTAAGGTTTTCCGGGATTGGCGGAGGCCATGATGAGCGCGAGCAAACCCTAAATGCTTTATTAGTGGAAATGGACGGCTTTTCGCCTCAAGAAGGTTTAATTCTGATTGCAGCAACGAATAGGCCAGATACCTTAGATCCAGCATTGCTGAGGCCTGGTAGGTTTGACCGGCAGATTGTTATTGACCGGCCGGATATTTTGGGCAGAGAAGCAATACTAAAGGTGCATATCCGCAATATAAAATTGGATGAGAAAGTTGATTTGAAATCAATTGCCCGTCAAACTCCGGGTTTTTCCGGAGCAGATTTAGCAAACCTGGCGAATGAAGCTGCGTTATTGGCCGCCCGGCGAAATAAAGAAAAAGTTACAATGGAAGAAATGCAGGAAGCGATTGAAAGAGTAATTGCCGGCCCGCAGAGAAAAAGCCGGGTAATTTCAAATAAGGAAAAAGAGATTGTTGCTTATCATGAAGCAGGTCATGCATTATTATCTCTTTTGGTAAAAGACGTTGACCCCTTGCATAAGGTTTCTATTATACCGCGCGGCACCGCTGCGCTAGGCTATACAATGCAGCTTCCCTTACAAGACAGGTACATAATGACTAAATCTGAACTACTCGGAAGGCTGACTGTGCTTCTAGGTGGACGCTGCAGCGAGGAGTTTACATTCGGAGAAACAACTACCGGTGCAGAGAATGATTTAGAAATGGCTACTGGGCTTGCGCGCAGAATGGTCTGCGAGTTTGGGATGAGCGAAAAACTGGGTCATCTGACATACGGGAAAAGAAGGGGTTTATTATTTTTGGGTAAGGATATTACGGAAGAGAGAAATTATTCTGAGGATACTGCCAGAGAAATTGACGGCGAAGTAAGGCGTATAGTTGATGATAGGTACGCAGTGGCTAAAAAGGTCCTAGAAGATAACAAAGATAAACTAAAACTTTTGGCCAGTACTTTACTTGAAAAAGAAGTTTTAGACGTAGAAGATGTAAAGAAGCTCCTTAACCTTTCTTAAACATCTAGCCGATAAGAATGGGTCAAGCAATAAAAAGAAAGCACTTTAAAGTTCCTGCCGGAAGATTTAATTTGCACCTTGGAAGCCGCACGTTTATAATGGGAATAATCAACTTAACGTATGATTCTTTTAGCAAAGACGGCTTATTACGGAGCAAGAAGAATACTTCTTTCTTGGCGAGAAATGCGCTCGGCTTAGCCCGAAAAATGAAAAAAAACGGAGCAGATATAATTGATATTGGTGGCCAATCAACGCGTCCCGGAGCAAGGCCAATATCAGTCAAGGAAGAGTTAACTAGGGTTATCCCAACTGTAAAAACAATAGCCTCATATTTGAATATTCCGATTTCCGTTGATACTTATAAACCCGAAGTTGCCGAGGCAGCAATTGAGGCGGGTGCGAGTATTATAAATAATATAATGAGTTCGGATTTAGAATGTAATAAACAGCTCGCCGAGGTTTGTGCCAAAAAAAATCGGGCACTTGTAATTATGCATATTCGGGGAACGCCTTTAAATATGCAACAATTTACTAAATATAAGTCTGTAATTACCGAGATAAAATCAGAGCTAACTAAGGCAATTAACGCTGCGTTAAACTCCGGGTTAAATTTCAGCAATATTATAATTGACCCAGGTATAGGCTTTGCTAAGACTTATCAGCAGAATTTAGAGATTATTAATCGGCTTGACGAGTTTGTTAGCTTGAATCGGCCAATTTTAATCGGCGTATCTCGTAAATCGTTTATCGGCCGGGCGCTAAATCTTGATGTAGATGAAAGGATTTTTGGCACAGCTGCTTGCCTGGCGTTAGCGGTTAGAAACGGCAGCCATATTGTGCGCGTGCACGATTGTTACGAGATGGCGCAGGTAGCGACAATGGCTGATGCCATACTAAATTATAACTAAACAAAAAAATGATGGTAAACATTAATTTAATCTGGCGGCCGATACTTGAAATCGCAATACTCTGGTTTATTTTTTACCGTATGCTGCTTTTCTTTGAAGGCAGCCGGGCAGTTCCGGTCTTACGCGGAATAGTTATTTTGATAGTTGCATTTTTTATTTCACAGCGGCTTGGCCTTGTAACCATTGATTGGATCTTAGCTAAATTATTTGCCTTCTGGTTAATTGCGATTATAGTAATATTTCAGCCAGAATTACGCCAAGGCCTGGCTCGTTTGGGTCAACAACAATTATTCCATCCTCCGTTAAAAGAAGAAGAACTAGAAGAGATGATTAGGGAGTTAATCAAAGCCATACGCAGATTCTCTTATGAAAACGTTGGTGCAATAATTGCCTTAGAAAGAAAGAATTCATTGAAAACTTTTGTGGAAAGTGGGGTACGTTTAGATAGCCTGATTAATGCAGAAATATTAAATACTATTTTTTCACCCGGAACGCCTTTGCATGACGGAGGAGTAATTATTAGCGGCAGCAGAATAGTGGCATCATCTTGCCTTTTTCCGTTAACTCAACAGTCAGGGCTTTCTCCGACCTTAGGGACAAGGCATCGCGCAGCTATAGGTTTGAGTGAAGAGACTGACGCAATAGTAATTGTTGTCTCAGAAGAAAAAGGCACCGTTTCTTTGGCAATTGGGGGCCATCTTGCAGCTAACATAGATATAGAAAAATTGGATGACCAGCTTAAGGAATTATTGTATAAGGAAAGGGTGGTAAATGAGTAAAAATTGGTTAACAAATAATTTAAGCCTAAAGATAGTTTCTTTAATACTGGCGATAATTACCTGGCTTTATGTTAGCAAGGAGTTAGCCAAAGGTTTTTATTTCTACTAATATGAGATTAGGAATAAACATTGATCACATCGCAACTTTGCGCCAGGCACGCCGGATTAACCTAATTAGCCCGATTCAGGCAGCAAAGATTTGCCTAGAAGGCGGCGCAGACAGTATTGTTGCTCATCTAAGAGAAGACAGGCGTCACATTCAGGACAAGGATATATATGAATTAAGGGAAAAAATAAATTGCCCGTTAAATATGGAGATGTCAATAAATAACCAGATTGTTAATGTGGCAATGGAAGCCCGGCCTAATGTCTCTACCTTAGTTCCAGAGCGGCGTCAGGAATTGACCACCGAAGGCGGATTAGATATTGTAGGTAATCAGCGCAAAATTAGCCAAGTTGTGAGAAAGTTGCAGAGCCGCGCTATTAAAGTCAGCCTGTTTATTGATCCAAAAGAAACGCAGATTCAAGCCGCCAGAGATATTGGCGCGCAGATAATAGAATTACATACCGGAAACTACGCTCAAGCACGCAATGCTGGCGAACGAAAAAAAACACTTGAGCAATTAAAAATTACGGCAGCATTTGGACGAAAGTTAGGTTTAAAAGTAGCTGCGGGCCACGGCCTTGATTATTCTAATGTTTTACCAATTGCCAAGATAAAGGATATAGAAGAGCTTAATATCGGATACTCAATTATTTGTCAGGCAGTTTTTGTTGGTCTTTTTGAAGCGGTCAAACAGATGCGTATGATTTTGGACAAAACTTTATGATTGTTGGGACAGGAATTGATATTATTGAAGTAGAGCGCATGGAAAAAGCTGTAAAGCGTAATGGCGATAGTTTTTTACACCGGGTTTTTACTGAGCGCGAAGTTAAATACGCTAAAGGTAAGAAATTATCGTTTATGCACTTGGCTGGAAGATTTGCAGCAAAAGAAGCAGTGCTCAAAGCGTTTAGCCGGGGACAGCTAAATTTTAAGGATATTGAAATATTAAACGATGATGTCGGCAGGCCAATTTGCCGAATACGAAAGAGCGGATTTAATATCGCGATTTCGATAAGTCATACTGAAAAATATGCGGTTGCCAGCGCAGTTGTTGAAAAGAAAGCCCGATTCTCATAAGGGAGATTTTGGCCATATATTTGTTTTAGCTGGCTCTGCGGGTTTTACTGGTGCAGCTATTCTTGTAAGTCGTAGCGCCTTAAGAGCAGGCGCAGGCCTGGTTACTTTAGGCATACCGGAAAGCCTCAATGAGATCTTTGCCAAGCAACTAGTTGAGGTGATGACCTTAGCGCTTCCCGAGACTAAAAACAAAACAATTAGTTTTAAGGCAGTATCAAAAATAAAAAATTTTTTAAGAAAAGCTAATTGTTTAGCAATTGGGCCAGGGTTATCGACAAATCTTTCAACACAAAAGTTAGTCAGAACTATTGTAGCAGCTAGCAATTTACCAACAGTCATAGATGCTGACGCGCTCACAGTATTTTCTGGTAATTTAAATATTTTACGCACAGCGCACAGCGCACAGCGCACAGCGTGGATACTTACTCCCCATCCTGGCGAAATGGCCAGGCTTATCAAAAAGCCCATTTCTTATGTTCAAGAAAATAGAAAGAAGATTGCAATTGATTTTGCAAAAGATTTTTCTGTGATTGTGGTCTTAAAAGGGAAAAATACAATTGTTGCCAATCCAAAAGGCGAGATTTATATAAATAGGACAGGTAATCCTGGCATGGCTTCGGCGGGAAGCGGTGATTGCCTGACAGGTATTATTGCGGCGTTCTTAGCGCAAGGCCTAGATTGTTTTTCTGCGGCTAAATTTGCTACTTATATTCATGGTTTAGCTGGTGATTTAGCAGTTAAGGAAAAAGGTGAATTAGGTTTAATTGCTTCGGATTTGGTTGAAAAAATCCCCGAGGCGATAAAGAAGAGTAGTAAATAGCGAAGTGACGCTGGCGTAGCTCAGTTGGTAGAGCAGCGGTTTTGTAAACCGCTGGTCGGGGGTTCAATTCCTCTCGCCAGCTTAAAATTTCTAAAGTTAAAGGTTCACAGGCTGCTTATCCGCCGAAGGCGGAGAGCGCCAGCCCCGAATGAAGTAAATATTTAAGAGATTCTTCGGGGTCCCGAAGCAACACTTCGAAGCGACACTACATTCGGGAAGGGGCAACCATTGGGTTTCTCCTATGCCTGCCTGCCGGTAGGCAGGGGGAACGAAGCGCCACAAGATAAAAAAATAGACTTTAGACATATTGATAAGCATTTTTGTTCATTTATAACGATAGAATAATTAAATAGCGAAGTGACGGACAGGTACCCAAGCGGCCAAAGGGGACAGACTGTAAATCTGTTGCGCTAGCTTCAGAGGTTCGAATCCTCTCCTGTCCATTTTAATTTGGCGAACGACAAAGGTTCGTAGGCTGCTTATCCGCCGAAGGCGGATATAAGCATTTTGCAGCCAAGAACCAAAGGGGTGTGGGCCCTTTAAAAATTCTTATTAGAATTTTTACAGGATTAGTCCTAATACAATCTTGGCTCTGCCAAGATTGTGTAGGAGAAAAATTTTCTGAGTCGGGGTGACAGCGACGAACGCAGTGAGGGGCGCCAGAGGGGCAAAGCCCCTATGGGGAGTGAGCGCCAACAGATATCAAGATAACTAATAGAAACACTAAAAAGTATTTTTATTTATTGATATCGAAAGAATAATCGAATAGCGAACGACGCGGGTGTAGTTCAGTGGTAGAACAATAGCCTTCCAAGCTATATATGTCGGTTCGATTCCGATCACCCGCTTTTTAAAATCGGTAATCATGACTGAAAACAAACTTTTATTTTTAGGTCTACTCAAAGATGGGCCAAAACATGGCTATGAGATTAAACGACTTATCAAGAAGGAACTGGCTTATTTTATCAAGATTGAGACCACATCAATTTATTATCCTTTAAGACAGTTGGAGAAAGAAGGGCTTATAATTAAAAAAAGCGCGCAATCCGGAAAGCGGCCGGAAAAATTTATTTACCAACTTACGGATAAAGGCGAAGAGGAGTTTAAATATCTTCTTGGTAAAAGCCTGGTAACAATTGAACGGCCGTTTTTTAATATTGACCTGGCCTTATATTTTATTGGGCACCTAAAAAGCCAAGAGGCAAAACATAGATTACAAATCAGGCTGAATCTTTTTAAGAAACTTCAGAAACAATTAACGACTTTAGCTAAGAGTATAAAATCAAGTAACCGCAATCTTGTTAATATCCTGAATCACGACCAAAACCTCCTTGCGGCAGAGATCGAATCTCTTTCCCGGCTTTTATCCTCTCTAAACTAGCTATTAACATGCAGCTTCAAAGAAAGATTCTTATATTAAATGCCAGTCCGAGAATTGGCGGCAACATCGATATTATTTTAAAAAAGATAATCCAGGCTTTGGGGAATAAAGCCCAGGTTAAAACAATATATTTAAATGATTTAAATTTTAGGCCCTGCCAAGCTTGTAATGGTTGCGATAAAGACGCAATATGCGTATTAGACGACGACCTAAGAGCTGTTTATAAACAGATAATTGAAGCTGACGTAATAATCTTGGGTTCGCCAATTTTTTTTGGTTCGCTAAGCGCCCAGGCCAAAATGCTTATTGACCGGATGCAGCCGTTTTGGGTGGCAAAGGCAAGATTGAAAAGGAAAAGCTTAAAAGACAAAAAAGGATTTTTGATATTAGTCGCAGGATCTGGAAATAAAACTTTTTTTGAGAATGCCTTAGCGATTACTAAAAATTTCTTTAAAGTAATTAATGCCAAATATTGCGGCCAATTATTTTTTGAACATATTGATAAGAAAGGCGAGATACTTGATTTTCCCGGCTTAGAGCCGGAAGCTGAAAAAATTGCCCGGGCAACACTAGAGCCCTAAATTATTTATGAAAAACAGGAAGTTAATTATTATTTTATCGTTCATTATTGCTTTGTTGTTGTTTTCTTGTTTAGCAAACAACATCTTGTCCAGAAATAGCTATGATTTGTTTAAACCTTTCAGACCAGCTAAGGTTGGGGCCGAAGTTAAAAATCTCCCTTTTAAACTTGGCGAAGAAATCAATTTTAATGTTGTATTAAATGGTATTAGAATCGGCACTTCTAAATTAACCTACCTTGGGGTTGTAGAAAACAATAAGAGACAAGTTTTACTCGTCCATCTTTTGACAAACGCTATCAACCTAAAAGACCTGGAAAAGATTTTTATTGATTTGGATACTTTTAATCCTGTGTGGATAGTCAGAAACGTTGATTTTTTTAATAAAACTGAAATTATAACAGAGGATTATACATTTAAACCCAACTCTGTTAAAATCAGCAAATTTAAAAACAGCAAACTGATCTCAGAGACTGTAATTAACTCTGATATGGCCCTGCAACATGTAATCAGCAGTATCTATGAATGTCGGAAACGGGATGATCTTGTTGTGGGCAAAAAGATTTTATTAAATTTGCCATTAAAAAAACTTCTTCTTGAGGTAAAAGGTATTGATGAGATTTCTGTTCCGGCTGGTAAATTTAAGGCAATACATATTGAGAGTGTTCCGAGAAGATACGGTTTCTGGTTAAGCGCTGATGAAAAAATGATTCCGTTAAAGATCCAAGGAGCGATTTCATTTTTGCCAGCAACAATGGTGATGAGGAGCTATACCGATAATGTCAAGACTAAAGAATAATCAAAACGCCAAAGATATGCCGAAACTTGAAGATGACTTCATGTGTTTTGTCTGCGGCAAGAATAACAAGCAAGGTTTAAAATTGACATTTGAATTAGACGCTGATATTATGACTACGCAGTTTATTCCCAGAAAAAAGCATCAGGGTTTTGCAAATATTGTTCACGGAGGGATTATTTCTACAGTGCTTGACGAAATAATGCTCAACCTGCTATATCGCAAAAAAATATACGCCCTGACTGCTGAATTAGCTATACGGTTTTTAAAACCCTGTTATGTAAATGAGAAATTGTTTTTTACCTCTTCCATTGAAGATGATAGAGGAAGGCTGATCCTTACTAAGGCGCAGGCAAAAAACGAAAATAATGAAATTGTAGCCACTGCTCAGGCAAAATGTGTGGTTATTAAAAAAGGAAATTAATTATGCAGCAGTATCTAAATCCAGTATTTATTGAGGCGTTTGATTTAGATGATGCCTGGTTTCAATGCCTAAACACAATATTAGAAAAAGGCTATGTGTATAAAATTACCCGGGGTAGCTATGAGGGCCAAAGAAGGTTGGAGTTTGACTTTTGTGTAGTCAGGGTTAAGAATCCAGCTCATCAGATTATTCCCATAATCCCAGAAGGAATGAGTATACCGGCGCCTACAGATATGGATTATATCCAGAGGTATCTTTCTTATCTCTTGACCGGAACGAAAACCGCAACAGAAGACTATACTTACGGGGAGCGACTGGTTGATGCAAAGGTAAGGGTTAATTCAGGTCAAGTAATGCAACAGGAATTATCTTTAAACGTTAATCAAGTCGAAGAGGTAATTAAAATCTACAAATCTCAGGGCGAAGGGACTAACCAGGCAATTATGGAGATCGGAATGCCTTCGGACATTAAACTTCAAGACCCGCCTTGTTTGCGCTTAATTGATACCCGTATCCGCTATGGCAAATTACATTTTATTTTATATTTTCGCTCCTGGGATTTATGGGGAGGATTTCCTTCTAATCTTGGCGGTTTACAATTAGTCAAACAATATATGGCCAGCGAAATCGGCGTTGGAGATGGAGAGATTATTGCTGTAAGTAAGGGGCTGCATCTTTATGAATATTCTTGGGACCTGGCTAAGACCCGCACAATGAAGAATAACCTAGTTATTAAATAGATTCCTGCCTAAATTTGCCCTCGTTTTTGTGTCTGCAAATTATCCCGCAGTCTACCTCGAAAATATCGAAGAGATTTTCGAGATGCTTAGACAAGGGGTCAGGTTTATATTCCTTAATCCAAATTCCTTTAGACCTTAGATATTTTAGTTGAAAATAGTCCATAACTTATCTATAATAATAAAGTTACGCTAAATTTTGAGGGTTTTAAAATGGAGCAAAATGCATATGGCGGCCCAGAGCGTAGGAAATTTATACGCATTGATTATGAAGAGCCGCTAAATTATAAAGTATGTAAGCTGGAAACTGTCTCTAAATTACTCAGCGGCTATACGCAAAATGTCAGCCAAACTGGTTTGCTTTGTAAATTAAAAGATCACGTTCCTGAAGATGCGGTTCTTTGGCTTTGTTTTAATATGGATACTCTGGAGCTTTGCCAGCAGATTGAAACTCACAGCATAGTAATCCAGAAAGGCGTATTAACAAAGGTTGTTAGGATAAATCCTCGACTAGACGGCTGCTTTGATGTGGGAGTTTGTTTTATTACCCGCGAGGAAAAGGACCAGGGGTTTGTTGCTCTTTGCAATAAATTAAACAAAGAAAAGGTCCGTACGTAAAATTGAAATAATGAACGATATTAAAAACGTAACAATTCTAGGGGATGGCGGCTGGGGCACGACTCTGGCAATACTTTTGAGTAAAAAGGGAGTTTGCGTTACCCTTTGGAGCGTATCAAAAAAATATGCTAAGTATCTAGAGATACACCGGACTAATCCTAAATTTTTAAAAGGCATAAAGATTCCCAGAACAATCTTTATTACTTCGGATATTAAGCAGGCGCTAATTTGTGCAGACTTAGTTATTATTGCTGTGCCTTCTATTTATATTCGCTTAGTGTTGCGTAAAATCAAAGGCATTGCAGATTTGCGCAAAAAAATATTTTTAAGCGTGGTGAAAGGAATTGAGCCAAAGACACTAAAACGCATGAGCGAGGTAATTGAAGAAGAGCTAGGCCAAGTTCACGTTACTTGTCTTTCTGGCCCAACCATAGCTATTGAAGTTGCAAAAAATCAACCAACTACCGCAGTTATTGCCGGTAAAATAGAGAAGGATTTAATTTTATTGCAGAATTTACTTAGCGGGCCGCGTTTTCGTTTATATAGAAATACAGATTTAATTGGTGTTGAGTTAGGGGGCAGCCTTAAGAATATAATTGCTATTGCCTGCGGTATTTCTGATGGTCTGGGTTTTGGCACTAACGCAAAGGCAGCAATTATTTCTAGGGGCTTAGCCGAAATAAAAAGACTGGCGCTTGCCTTGGGGGCTAAAGCTGAAACGTTTAATGGAATAAGTGGGGTCGGGGATTTAGTAACCACGTGTATTAGCAAATTCAGTCGTAACCGTTTTGTCGGAGTGCAACTTGCCAAAGGCAAAACTATTAAGAATATTTTGAATAGTATGCAGATGGTTGCCGAAGGCGTAACTACAGTAAAATCTGCTTACGAATTAAGCCTTGAAAAAAAAATTGAAATGCCGATTACAAAAGAGATCTACAATGTGATTTATAGAAAAAAGAGTGCCCATATTGCAGTAGATGATTTAATGTTAAGGAGAATGAAGGCAGAGTAATTGCAATCACGGGGAGTAGCGCAGCTTGGCTAGCGCGTTTGAATGGGGTTCAAAAGGTCGTGGGTTTCCCGAATAATGAGCTCCCTAAACTAGTCTTTCGGGATCCCGAAGAAAGTCTTAAAAGAAACACTACATTCGGGACAAGTCCTGCATTTGATATAAAATAACGGGGCGTGGCTCAGTTTGGCTAGAGCACTTGAATGGGGTTCAAGAGGTCACAGGTTCAAGTCCTGTCGCCCCGACCATCCGCCATAGGCGGATGATTCCGAGCTTAAGCCGACTGAAGTTTTAAGCGAGGATCAAAAGGAGGTAATATATGCCAACAAAAACCTTTTCTAACAAAGAAGCATTGTTGTTCGGTTGGGAGACTTTTAATAAAAATGCCGGTTTTTTCATTGTTATTATAATAGTAATGGGGCTAGCAAATTTTGTTCCGGGTATTATTGCGAATATTGTAGAAAAGTATTCATCTTTGTTAGCTTCTATTATTAATCTTACGAGTTTGGTTCTAGTTTGGATTATTGAGATGGGTTTAATTAAAATAATCTTAAAATTCTGCGATAACCAAAAGGCTGAATTTAACGATTTATTTTCCTGCACATCCTTATTTTTCAAGTTTGCCGCAGGCGCTATACTTTATGGACTAATTGCCGCGGTTGGCTATATTTTATTAATTGTTCCCGGCATAATTTGGACAATTCAATTTGGGTTTTTCAGTTATCTAGTTGTTGATAAGGGGCTCGGCCCGATAGTAGCTTTAAAAAGGAGTTCTCTGGTTACACGCGGCGCAAAAATGAATTTATTTGTTTTTGGTTTTTTAATCTTAGGTATAAACATACTCGGAGCCCTTTGTTTATTAATCGGCTTGTTTGTGAGTATTCCAGTGAGCATGATTGCTGGGGCTTATGTGTATCGCAAATTACTTAGCCAAACTCCAGAGGCAATGGCTTCGATAGTTTGATATAAAGACTTTAGATAGTTTTGGGGTGATTATGGATAAAATAAATGTAGGTTTGATTGGCCTTGGTAATGTAGGCAGCGGTGTATATAAGTTATTAGCCTCGCGCAACAGCTTTTTTAAATCAAAGATTGGCTTAGATATCCGGCTTAAGAAGGTTTATGAAAAAAGAAAACGCATCTTAGGTAAACTCTCTGTTCCTGGCAAATGTATTGCCTCAAGCGTCAACGAATTAATCTCTGATCCAGAGATTGATATTATAGTTGAACTTATCGGTGGAATTCATCCAGCGAAGGAATTTATTGAGAGAGCCATCACTAACGGCAAATTTGTAGTTACTGCCAATAAAGCATTGCTTTCCCAATCCGGCGAAGAGTTGTTCAAATTAGCCAAAAAATATAATCGCGATATTTATTTTGAAGCTTCGGTTATGGGCGGAGTGCCGATAATAAAAGTACTACGTGAAGGCCTGGTAGCTAATAAGCTTCATGCTATTTATGGGATTATTAATGGCACTTCGAACTATATACTTTCTAAGATGACTGAGGAGAAAATTGATTTTGGCGAGGCCTTACATTTAGCTAAAAAAAGAGGCTTTTCTGAAAGAAATCCGGCATTGGATATTGGCGGATATGATTCTGCCCATAAATTATCATTGTTGACATTGCTTGCCTTTGGAAAAGCGGTTAAATCAGAAGATATATTTGTTGAGGGGATTAAAAGTATTAGCAGCGTAGACATTCAATATGCTAAAGATTTAGGTTACGTTGTGAAATTACTCGGGATTGCAAAGATAGAACAAGGCAAACTTCAAGTCCGAGTACATCCTACACTTTTGCCAAATAAGCATCCGCTGGCTACTGTTTCCGGAGTATTCAATGCTGTATTTTTGTCTGCAGATCTAGTCGGAGACATGCTTCTCTACGGGAAGGGAGCAGGCCAGTTTCCGGCTGCTTCAGCTGTAATTAGCGATATAATCGATGTAGCTTTAAATATTAAATGCGGCAGCGGCCAGAGGCTTCCGGTTTTGCCTTTTGTAAAAGCTACCCGGCTACTTAGAATGGAAGATGTAGTCAGCAGATATTATTTAAGATTTATGGCAATTGACAAACCGGGTGTGCTGGCAAAAATATCCGGCATTCTAGGCAAGCATCATATCAGTATTGCTTCAGTATCTCAAAAAGAAAGACGATATGCAAAGGTTGTGCCGCTAGTAATCCTTACTCACGAGGCCAGAGAGAATGATATACGTAAGGCATTGCAGGAGGTTTTCCGCTTTGCGGTTATTAAACGTTTCCCGATAGCCTTAAGAATTGAGGGCAAATGAGAAAAATTCTTAAATTAAGGTCGATTAAGAGTGATAGTGTTGTGCGTAAACTCGCACTTTCTTTTATCCTGACTTCACTTGTTCCGATATTAGCCTTTATTTATTTGTTATTCTTTTATTCTAATTTAGCAATTTTTAAGGTTGATTTCGTCAAGATAACAATTGCTCTTTTGGTGGCAAGCATATTAGCCGGAATTGAAATCGCCCGCAGGATTATTAAATCCGTTCTAACAATAAACAAGGAAATAAAAGCGTTTACTGAAGGTAAAAGTAATGCGCAGGAGCTGAAAGTAGATGAGGATGATGAAATAAAAGAACTCGCACTTTCTTTTAACCGTATTACTAAACAGCTTCAGGAGAACATTAAAGAATTAGAAGCTTCTAAGTCGATGTTACAAAGCATGGTGTTAAAAGTAAGCGAGGCAATTACTTCCTTTGAGGATATTGATAAATTTTTAGATTTGATTATTGCTACGATGACTAGGTCTTTGCATGCAAAGCAAGCGCAACTTTTTTTATTGGATACTAACAACCAAAAGTTATTTACCAGAATTGCTTACGGAACTGTTGCTAATCAGATCATAAATATCGGCGAAGGCGCAATTGGGTCTGTGGCAAAAACAGGAAAACCGGTTCTTATGCAGGCAGTTAACGACGAGCCTTGTTTAATTGCCGTGCCCTTAAAATATGGTAATAAGATTATTGGGGTGTTAGCGGTTGGAGGAAAAGAAGGCAGCCAATCATTTAACAATGATGATTTAGTTCTACTTTCAGATTTATCTAGCCAAACCGCTTCAGCAATAGAAAATCATAGACTGCATAAAGACGCTGAAACTACGTATATCCAGACAATATCTGCTTTGGCCATGGCTGTTGAGGCTCGCGATCCATACACCCGGGGCCATTGTCGGCGGATGGTAGAGTATTCCTTGAAGCTCGCTGATGCTTTTAATCTTGATGAGAAAGCCAAAGATTTGTTAAGTAATGCCAGTGTATTACATGATGTAGGTAAGATCGGGTTAAGCGACGAGATATTAAGAAAAGCAGAACATTTGAGTTCATCAGAATTAGAAATTATAAAAGAGCACCCCAAGATTGGCGAAAATATTTTAAAGCCGATTGCATCATTACAGCCATTATGTGATTTAGTGCGCCATCATCATGAATGGGTTGATGGTACAGGTTATCCTGACGGGCTTAAAAATGATCAAATATCACTATTGACTAAGATATTAGCTGTGGTAGATGCCTTTGATGCAATGACTAGTGATAGGCCATATCGAAAAGGGATGAGTTTTAGAGAAGCCAAGGAAGAGCTAAAAAAATATGCCGGGAAACATTTTGACGCAGAGGTGGTGAATAAATTTAATTCAATAATATGATCAAATATCGCGGAATAATCCAACGCTACAAAGAATTCCTTCCAATAACAGATAAGACGCCGATAATCTCTCTCTGCGAAGGCAATACGCCTTTGATTTTTTCGCCTTATCTAAGCGGTTTATTGGGTGAGAATTTTAAGGTCTATCTTAAATTTGAAGGAGCAAATCCTACGGGTTCTTTCAAAGATAGGGGTATGACTGTTGCTATATCAAAGGCAAAAGAAGAAAACGCTCAGGCAGTTATATGTGCTTCTACAGGAAACACATCTGCATCTGCAGCCAGCTACGCTGCCAAGGCTGGCATTAAATGTGTAGTTTTGTTACCCAAGGGTGCAATTGCTTTGGGAAAATTATCCCAGGCGTTGATACATAACGCAACTGTTTTAGCTATTGACGGGAATTTTGACGATTGTTTAGAACTTGTGCGCACAATCAGCGCTCAATTTCCTATCCAGTTGGTTAATTCAGTTAATCCCTATCGTATTGAAGGCCAGAAAACAGCCGCGTTTGAGATTTGTGATTTTTTAGAGACTGCTCCGGATTATCAGGTTATACCTGTTGGAAATGCAGGTAATATCACTGCTTATTGGAAAGGCTACAAGGAATACCTTGGCAAAAATAAAATTAGCCGGTTGCCGAAAATGTTAGGCTTCCAGGCAGCCGGTGCTGCGCCGATAGTCAAAGGTAAGCCGATTAAAAAACCCGAGACAATTGCAACAGCAATACGTATTGGTAATCCAGCAAGCTGGAAACAGGCCGAAGCTGCCCGTGACGAATCAGGCGGCCTGATTGATATGGTTTCAGATAAACAAATAATTGAGGCATATAAATTATTAGCGGCGAAAGATGGAATATTTGTTGAACCTGCTTCAGCAGCATCAGTGGCGGGATTATTGAAGTTAGCGAAAAAGAATTATTTTAAACAAGCAGCTAAGATAGTTTGCATCTTAACCGGCCATGGCTTAAAAGATCCGGACAGGGTAATAAAAACCGTTAAACCGCCAAAGGTTATTAAGGCAAATTTAAAGGCAGTATTGAAAGAAATTGGATACTAAAAAGATTCTAATTACTGCTGGCCCAACCTGGGTAGCCCTGGATAAAGTCAGGGTAATTAGTAATATATCAACAGGTAAAACAGGAATTGTCTTAGCGGAAAAACTGAATAGATTAGGATGTAGGGTTACGTTAATCCTCGGACCGGTTGAAGCTTGCTGCATAAATAAACAGATCAAATTAGTACGCTTTAATTATTTTGAGGAATTAAAAAAAATAATTATAAGAGAAGTAAGTTCAAAGAAATACGATGTATTTATCCATTGCGCTGCTGTTTCTGATTATAAACCAAAAAGAGTTTATTCGGATAAAATAAAGTCAGGCATAAGAAATTTAGTAATAAACCTCGTGCCTACTGAAAAATTGATAGATTTGATAAGACGCCTGGATAATTCAATTTTTTTAGCTGGATTCAAATTTGAGCCTCAGGCAAATAAGGCTAAGCTAATTAAAAGCGCCAAAACACTAGCTAAACGTTCAAAAGTAGATTTAGTTGTTGCTAACAGCTTAGATGAGAATTTCTATCAAGCCTTTGTTATTTCAAAGGATAAAATATCTAAGCTTTGTTCCAGCAGAGAGGCTATGGCGAAAGAACTGATTGAGACAATCGCCGGCAAGCTAAAGATAGGTAAATTATGAAATATGTAATTCTTGTTCCTGATGGTATGGCGGATGTTGAATTAAAAGAGCTTAATGGAGCTACACCTTTAGAAGTAGCTAAAACTCCGAATATGGACTTCTTAGCTCGCTTTGGCAAGGTGGGCATGGTGCGGACTATCCCCCAGGGTTTAGCTGCGGCTTCAGACGTAGCCAACCTATCGCTTTTAGGCTATGATCCAGCAAAGTATTATACGGGTAGAGCGGCGCTTGAAGCAGCATATCTGGGTATTGATTTAAAGCCGGATGAAGTTGCGTTTCGCTGCAACTTGATTACTGTGGCAGATGAAAAGATTATTGATTACAGCGCCGGCCATATTAAATCAAAAGAGGCCCAGGGGATAATAAAGTTCTTAAATCAAAAATTAGGCTCTGGATATATTAAATTTTTTGCGGGCACAAGTTACCGAAATATTATAGTTATTAATCTCGCGGCTTTTGATAAAAAAGGTAAAATAATTTGTAAGCCTCCTCATGACATTATGGGTGAAGCAATCAAGGATAATCTGCCGCGGGGTAAGGGTGCGCAAACTTTAATAAAATTGATGGAAGAGTCACGCAATATTTTAAGTGAACATGAGATAAATAAGGTGCGCGTTGATTTGGCTGAAAATCCGGCAAATATGATTTGGCTCTGGGGTGAAGGCAGTCTTCCGGAAATGCCGGCTTTTTTAAGCCACTTTGGGCTGAACGGCGCAGTTATCTCAGCAGTTGATTTAATAAAAGGAATTGGTAAAATCATCGGCCTGGATGTAATAAATGTTCCGGGAGCAACTGGTTATTATGATACAAATTTTGACGGTAAAGCCCAGGCAGCAATTAAGGCGCTAGAAACTTATGATTTTGTCTATGTGCATTTAGAGGCAACGGATGAAGCAGGGCATAATGGAGATTTGCGCCAGAAGATTTCAATGATTGAGCGTTTTGATTCTAAGATTGTTGGCCCGGTTCTGGAAGCTGTAAAAAAAATTGACTCGAGTCGAATTCTGGTTAGCCCGGATCATCCTACACCTATTCCTTTGCGTACGCATACTGATCATCCCGTGCCGTTTGTTATGTTTGGTTCCGGGATTGATGCGGATAATGGAGATAAATTTAGTGAAAAGAAAGCATCGCAATCTGGCTGGATTTTTGATAAAGGCCACGAATTAATTGAATATTTTATTCGTAAATAAATTTTTTGGAGAAATTTTTAAGGGGATTTGAGAATGCGAAAATTAGTTGTTTTAAAATTTGGCGGTTCTTCTCTGGCAAATCCAAATCGGATAAAAAATGTGGCGAGAAGAGTTGTGGATTATAAAAAACAAAACTTTGATGTTGTGACAGTTGTTTCAGCATTAGGCGATACAACTGATGATTTGATTAGTCTGGCTGTCCAGATTAATTCCAACCCTTCTGAGCGGGAATTGGATATGTTGCTTTCAACCGGCGAGCAGATTTCTGTTTCCCTCTTAGCCATGGCAATACACAAGCTTGGATTTAATGCCGTATCCTTAACCGGCGCGCAAGTCGGCATTGTAACTGATACACATCATACCAGGGCAAGGATAGTAAGTATTGATTGCCATAGGATTAATAAACACCTGAAAAATGAAAGCATTGTAATCGTAGCCGGTTTTCAGGGAGTTACCCAGGAGAACGAAATTACTACATTAGGCCGCGGTGGTTCAGATTTAACCGCTCTGGCTTTGGCCAAAGCGCTAAAGGCAAACTTGTGCGAAATTTATACTGATGTTGATGGAGTTTTTTCGGCAGATCCGAGGATTGTGAAGAATGCTGTGAAACTACCTTTCATATATTATGAGGAGATGCTGGAGATGGCGTCTTTAGGTGCGCAGGTTATGCAGGTACGCTCGGTTGAAGTTGCTAAAAAATTTAATATCCCGTTTCATGTGCGCTCATCATTCAGTAATAATAGCGGTACTTTTATCGCCGGCTCAATTTCAGACTTAAACAAGCTAAAATTGCAAGTTAAGGAGGCAGAAATGATGGAAGGTGCCTTAATCAGAGGCGTTACCCTAAATAAAAATGAAGCGAAGATTACTATTTGTGATGTTCCAGATCGGCCTGGCGTGGCGGCAAAATTATTTAAACATTTATCTCGCGTTGATATAAATGTAGATATGATTGTTCAGAATGTTTCTCATACCCGCCAAACAGATATCTCATTTACACTTTCTAAAAATGATTTGCCCAAGGCGTTAAAAGCAACAAAGACTGTGGCAAAGGAAATCGGCGCAGGAGAGGTTCTTAGTGATTTGGAAGTTGCTCGGGTGTCTATTGTCGGCGTGGGCATGAGATCTCATCCCGGCGTTGCTGCAAAAATGTTTGAGGCGCTGGCTTATCAAAAGATTAATATTGAAATGATTTCAACCAGCGAGATTAGCATCTCTTGTATAATCCAGCGCAAATTTGCGGATAAGGCGTTGCGTGTTATTCATTCTAAATTTTTAAATAGAGCTAAATAGAATTAGATTTCTAATTTAGAAGAGAGGTAATTTTAATGAGTTTAAAAAGATTGATTCTTTATGACACGACATTGCGCGACGGGTCGCAGACTGAAGGAATTTCTTTTTCATTGGAAGATAAGGTCAGCATTATCCGGATGTTGGATGAATTAGGAGTTCACTACATCGAGGCTGGTTGGCCGTCTAATACAAAGGACCGGCAATTATTTGATTATTTTAAAAAGCAAAATCTTTTCCTGGCACAATTAGTTGCTTTTGGCTCTACTCATCGAGTCCATAAAACCGCTAAGACAGATGAGAATTTAAAAAGATTATTAGAAGCCGAAACAAAAAACATTACTATTTTTGGAAAGAGCTGGGATTTGCATGTTAAGGATGTGTTAAGAGTATCCCTGCAAGAGAACCTAAGGATAATTGAACAAAGCGTACATTATTTGGCGTCCAAGGACAGGGAAGTATTTTATGATGCAGAACATTTCTTTGATGCTTATAAATCAAATAAGGATTATGCCCTAAAGACAATTAGCGTTGCAGCTGATAGCGGCGCAAAATTTATTGTGCTTTGCGACACCAATGGTGGCACATTGACTTCAGATTTAGCGCATATTATTAATGAGATTAAGTTAAAAGTAAAAGTTCCCCTGGGAATTCATACCCATAATGATCTAGGCCTGGCTGTGGCTAATTCTGTTGCTGCTGTCCAAGCAGGCTGCTTACAAGTTCAAGGTACGGTTAATGGCCTGGGAGAGCGCTGTGGCAACGCAGACCTGTGTACGATTATTGCTATTGCTAAATTAAAACTTAATATAAATTGTATATCCGATGAGCAGCTTAAGAAACTTACTGAGGTTTCCAGATTTATCAGTGAGGTGGCTAACGTAAAACACCCGGATAATTTACCGTTCGTAGGTAATTCTGCATTTGCTCATAAGGGCGGAGTGCATATTGATGCAATGATGAAAAATCCTAAAACCTATGAGCATGCTGAACCAGAGCTAGTAGGTAATACCAGAAGGATACTTGTTTCAGAATTAGCCGGGAAAATGCCTCTGGTAATTAAGGCCAGGGAACTAAAATTTGATTTAGATAAAAAATCACCTCAGGCCAAAAAACTGCTTAAACTGATTCAGGAGCTAGAGAACAAAGGTTATCAATTTGAGGCGGCCGATGGTTCGTTTGCATTATTGCTTCAAAGGGCTTTTAAAAAATACAAAAAGTTTTTCCAATTACAAGGATTTCGTGTAATCATTGAAAAAAAGCAAACCGGAAAACTTGTCAGCGAAGCAACAATCAAGTTAAAGGTAAATAAGATACTTGAACATACCACTGCCGAAGGCGACGGCCCGGTTAATGCTTTGGATAATGCCTTGCGTAAAGCCTTAAAAGGATTTTATCCAGCATTATCTAAGATGCATTTGACAGATTTTAAAGTGCGCGTGTTGGATGCAAAATCCGGCACAGCTGCCAAGGTCAGGGTTTTAATCCAGACTCAGGACGATAAAGAATCCTGGGGCACAGTAGGCGTGTCAGAGAATATTATCGAGGCAAGCTGGCAGGCTCTCCTAGACAGCGTAGAGTATAAATTGCTAAAGACAGAAAAGGCACGTTTTTAGTGCATAAATTAATTCTTTTAATGCTTAATTATCTAGATATTTTTAAAGAGTTTAACAATAAGAAGATTAAATACATTGTTGTCGGCGGAGTGGCTTTAAACTTTTATGGAATTCCCCGTATGACCTATGACATAGATTTACTAATTGCCCTTGAGGATGAGAATTTAAGGCGATTTTTGTCGTTAATGAAAAAATGGGGCTTTCGACCAAAGGTTCCGGTTAATATTATGGACTTTGCTATTGAGAATAAGCGAAAAGGCTGGATCAAGAATAAAAATATGAAAGCATTTAACCTCGTTAATCCTAAGTGGCCGATTTCTGAAATGGATATTATAATTGATACCCCGGTCAATTATGAAAAGGCTTCAAAAAATTTTAAAATTTTCCGACTGCAGGGCATTTCTATCCCAGTAATTTCTATGATAGACTTAATTAAAATGAAGCAAACAGCGAATAGAATTCAGGATAAACAGGATATTAAGAATTTAAAGAAGATATTAAATGAAAAATAAAAAATTTGGGTTCTATTATTACATTACTTTAAATCAAATCCGCGAATATCAAAAAATGCCCATAGAACAAAGGCTAACTTGGCTATACCAGGCAAATCTATTAAGAGCGGCCTACCCCAAAAGAATTATTGCACTTCAGAATAAATTTCGCAAAGGAAAAATTTAGAATGCTCGAGATTTCTAAACAATACAATCCCAAAGAAGTTGAGGATAAGTGGTATAAATTTTGGGAAGACAATAATTTATTTAAAGCCGCGGCTAATTTGGACAAAAAGTCTTTCTGCATAGTTATTCCTCCGCCCAATGTTACCGGAATATTGCATATGGGCCACGCCTTAAACAATACTTATCAGGATATTCTAATCCGATTTGCCAGAATGAATAATTTCCAGGCGTTGTGGATGCCAGGAACAGACCATGCTGGTATAGCAACACAGAATGTTGTTGAGCGCCAACTGGCAAAAGAAGGGCTCACGCGTCAGGATTTGGGAAGAGAAAAGTTTTTAGAGCGCGTTTGGGCTTGGAGACAGCAATACGGTTCAACAATTATAAACCAGCTTAAAAAACTTGGCGCTTCCTGTGATTGGCAAAGAACAAGATTCACTATGGATGAGGCTTATTCTCAGGCAGTGGCTGAGGTCTTTATTTCTCTATGGGATAAGGGTTTGATTTACCAGGGAGATAAAGTAATTAATTGGTGCCCGCGCTGCCAGACTGCCCTGTCAGACGAAGAAGCTCCTCATCAAGAATTAGAGTCTCACCTTTATTATCTAAAGTATCCGTTTAAGGATAACGCAAGCGAATTTGTAACTGTAGCTACAACCCGGCCAGAAACAATGTTAGGAGATAGCGCAGTTGCCATAAACCCTAAAGACAGGCGTTACAAGAAATTTATCGGCAAGACTTTGATTTTGCCTTTAATTGGCCGGGAAATAAAAATTATTGCAGATAATATCGTTGATATGAAGTTTGGGACAGGAGCAGTGAAAGTCACGCCGGCTCATGATCCTAATGATTATGCTTTAGGTAAAATTCATAACCTGGAATTTATAAATATAATGAATCCGAATGGGATTTTAAATAATAAGGCTGGCCGATATCAAGGCTTGGATAGGTTTAAGGCGCGCCAATTAATCCTTGAGGATTTGAAGAATCTTGGTTTGCTTGAGAAGATTGAGCCGCACAAGTTATCTGTAGGCCATTGTTATCGATGTCACACGATAATTGAGCCATATTTATCCCGGCAGTGGTTTGTGAAAATGAAGCCACTGGCAAAGCCGGCGATAGACGCAGTTAAAAAAGCAAAGATTAAATTTTATCCATCACGCTGGGAAAAGGTTTATTTAAATTGGATGGAAAACATCCAGGATTGGTGCATATCGCGCCAGATCTGGTGGGGACATCGTCTGCCTGTATATTACTGTAATACTTGCTTGCAACAGGCAGACGAGTTAACAGTGAACAGTGAACAGTTAATTGTTAACAAAAATGGGATTATTGTTTCTAAAACTAAGCCTGAAAAATGTCCAACCTGTAGTTCTACAGATATTTATCAAGATTCAGATGTTCTGGATACCTGGTTTTCGTCCTGGCTCTGGCCATTTGCCACATTTGGCTGGCCAGCTAAAGATGAAAAAATAATTAAGGATTTAAAATATTTCTATCCAACATCTGCCTTAGTTACTGCTCCAGAGATAATATTTTTCTGGGTAGCGCGGATGATTATGGCCGGATTTGAATTTATGAAAGACATACCTTTTAGTGATGTTTATATTCATGGCACAGTAAGGGATATACAAGGAAAAAAGATGTCTAAGTCCTTGGGCAATATTATTGACCCCCTAGATGTGATTAGCGAATACGGCGCAGATGCGCTTCGTTTTAGCCTTGTTTCTATTACTTCTACGGGCCAGGATGTGTTTTTGTCTAAAGAGAAATTTGAGATGGGCAGGAACTTTGCCAACAAGATTTGGAATGCCTCGCGTTTTATTTTAATGAATGTAAGTGAGCAGGCCTTAGTGAATATTGAGGCGAGCAAACTTAATATTCAGGAACGCTGGATTTTAAGCCGGCTTAATAATTGTACTGCTAGGGTTAGTAAACAGCTAAAGGCCTATGAGTTTAGTGAAAGCGCTAAGCAGTTGTATGAATTTTTCTGGCATGAGTTCTGCGATTGGTTTATTGAAATTGCTAAGGAGGATATTGCCTCGGGTAGACAAATGACTAAAGCAGTTTTAGTCCTTTGCCTTAAGGAATTTTTAAAGCTAATACACCCGCTTATGCCCTTTATCAGTGAAGAAATCTGGTCCAGATTGCCCAATGTAACTAGTTCAATAATGATAGAACCCTATCCTGTTTCCAACGCTAAGTTGATTGATAAAAAAATTGACAGAGAGATGGAGTTTTTCATTTCTTTAATTAGCCGGGTTAGGAATCTACGCGTCGAAGCATCAATTGAACCTCAAAAGCCAATTAATTGCCTGGTTAGTGTAGATTCTAAAAAGGATTTAGAATTTTTGGAAAGTCTAAGCGCTAAATTCAAACAGCTGACAAAATCAGAAACAACTACATTCGCGATTAAAATTAGGCGGCCGACAAAAGCTATTGCCAGCGCAGAATCTGGCTTTACTATATACTTAAAATTAGAAGGCACAACTGATATCGCTAATCAACTTTCCAAACTTGAGAAGCAAATAGATTTATTAGAGCAGTCAATTAAAAATACCAGTGACCGGTTAGAGAACAAGGAATTTCTAAAGAATGCCCCTGAAGAAATTGTAAATCAGCAGGAAGAAAAGCTAGAGACGGATAAAAATACTTTAGAAAAAATAAAGCAAATATACAATGCGCTTAGAGACTAATACATTTAAAAGTTTTGTCTTAAAGGCACTGGAAGAAGACGCGAGTTTTAAGGACCTTACCAGCAAACTGCTCATTCCCCGGGATTTATGCTTAAATGCGCAAATTCACGCAAATGAGGATTGCGTTGTTTGCGGCCTGGATTTGGCTCGGTTTTGTTTTGAGGCGCTTAATCCCAATGTTTTGCTTAAATCAAGCTTTGTAGATGGCCAGAAAATAAAAAAAGGCCAGGTTGTGCTTAAGATTTTCGGAAAGGCTAGGGCAATACTATCTGCTGAAAGGGTTGCGATAAACTTCTTATCGCATCTTTCAGGAATATCAACTCTAACCGATAGCTATGTTAAACTTGCTAATAAAAAGGTAAAAATTTTAGATACACGTAAGACCATTCCACTTTTAAGAATCTTAGAAAAATATGCAGTCCGTTGCGGAGGCGGGTTTAATCATCGCCTGAGCCTTGCGGATTTAGTGTTAGTAAAAGATAACCACAAGAAAATTCTAGAGATTAAACAGATTAAGTTGAATACACTTAAGAATTTAAATTTTGAAATTGAGGCACAAGGTATAAATGATTTTAAAAATTGCTTAAAATCCGGCGCTAAGGTTATAATGCTGGATAATATGAATTTAGGTCAAATCAAAACCTGTGTGCGCTTGAGAAATAGGTTGGCGCCAGAGGTAAAATTAGAAGCTTCCGGCAGGATAAATTTAAGGAATATTAAGCGTATCTCTTATTTGGGAGTAGATTTCATTTCAATAGGTGCCCTCACCCATTCTTCTCGCGCAATTGATTTTAGTTTAGATTTCCCCCATGGATAAATTCAAATTAGTTTCTACATTTAAACCCTGCGGTGACCAGCCGCAGGCAATAAAGTCATTAGTCAGTGAATTAAATAATGATGCATTATCTCTGGTATTACTCGGCGTAACTGGAAGCGGTAAAACATTTACCCTGGCTAACGTTATAGAGGATATTAACCGGCCAACATTGGTAATTTCCCATAATAAAACATTAGCTGCTCAATTATATTCAGAATTCAAAGAATTTTTTCCGCATAACGCAGTCGAATACTTTGTCAGTTATTATGATTATTATCAGCCTGAGGCTTATATTCCGGTAACTGATACCTATATTGAGAAAGATGCTTCGATTAACGAACGCTTAGACCGGTTGAGGTTGTCGGCGACGAGCTCTCTGATGAGCCGCAGGGATTGCCTGATTGTTGCATCAGTATCGTGCATTTATAATTTAGGCTCTCCAGAGGATTATGAAGGGTCAGTTATACAATTCGCAGCTGGAGAGGATTTAGATAGAGATAGATTAATGCAAGACCTGGTTAGCTTGCAATACGAGCGC
Source organism: Candidatus Omnitrophota bacterium (assembly GCA_020058285.1). Classification (GTDB taxonomy): domain Bacteria; phylum Omnitrophota; class Gorgyraeia; order JAHJTE01; family JAHJTE01; genus JAGVEL01. The sequence goes on along the minus strand of JAGVEL010000022.1, from coordinate 22,154 downwards.
AATGATTTTGACTTTAAGCCTAAGAATTTCAGAGTGCGCGGAGAATTTATTGATATCTATCCCGGCTATCAGCAAGCAGCTTTCAGGATTAAAATTGAGTCAGATAGAATCAGCGCAATATTTGTTATAGAGCCAATGAATTCAAAAATTCTTGAACAATTGGATAAGGTTTCGCTTTTCCCGGCAAAGCACTTTATGATTAAAGAGAGCCAGATGGATAATGCGTTAATTTCGATTGAACAGGAGTTAAACTCTCGGCTTAAAGAATTAAAGTCTGCCGGAAAAATTCTAGAAGCGCACCGCTTAGAATCCCGGACTAAATATGACATGGAAATGCTTAAAGAAACCGGATATTGCCACGGCGTTGAAAATTATTCCCGGCACTTATCCGCTAGGCCCGCGGGTAGCCGGCCATATTGTCTAATCGATTATTTCCCAAAGGATTTCCTTTTAGTTATTGATGAATCGCATGTAACCGTGCCACAGATCAGGGGAATGTATGAGGGGGATAAATCACGCAAACAAACTCTTGTGGAATATGGATTTAGGTTACCGTCCTGCTTAGATAACCGGCCGTTAAAATTTGATGAATTTTTATCGCTATTAAATCAGAATATCTATGTTTCAGCTACGCCTGCAGATTTTGAGCTTAAAGCGAGTAAGGGTAAAATTATTGAGCAGATTATCCGGCCGACTGGATTGATTGATCCCCAAATTTTGGTCCGGCCAACAATTGGCCAGGTAGATGATCTGATGAATGAGATTAAGCAAAGGGCAAAGAAATCCGAGAGGGTGTTAGTGACGACTTTAACCAAGCGTATGGCTGAGGATTTATCCACATTTTTAAAAGAAGAGGGCATAAGCGTTACATATTTACATTCAGAGATTGATACCATAGGCCGTAGCCAGATTTTGCGGGATTTAAGAAAGAAGAAATATGATTGCATAGTCGGAATAAACCTTTTGCGCGAAGGCTTAGACCTGCCGGAAGTTTCGCTGGTTGCTATTTTAGACGCAGACAAAGAAGGATTTTTGCGCTCGCAGACTTCTTTAATTCAAACCGCTGGCCGAGCAGCGCGCCATATTAACGCAACAGTAATTATGTATGCCGATAAACTGACCGGTGCGATTGAAGGGACGATTAAGGAAAGCAATCGCCGTAGAAAAAAGCAGGTTGAGTTTAACCGCAAAAACAAAATTACTCCGCGCACAATCACTAAGGCAATAGTAGATGGCATTGAAAAGGAATATGAGGCTAGCCAATTAGTGAGAGAGATGACTGAATTAAGCAGTAAAGAATTTGAAATAGAGATGTTGGTGGCTGAGCTTGAGCAAGAGATGGAGCTGGCTGCGCGCAATCTGCAGTTTGAGCATGCTGCCCAGCTACGGGATAAAATCTCTGAACTAAAAACTAAACTTGAGGTTAAAGCATGAAGTCAAAAACGATTCTGGTTATTGACGTTGGAAATAGTTCAATTCATTGTGGGCTGTTTATTGGCTCTAAGCTAAAATTCAAGGACAAGGTTCGCACGAAGAAGAGCGAAGCAGAGCTAAAAAAGTCAATTTTAGCTTTGAGCTCTAAAGTTTCAAAGCTGCATCTAGAGATAGAGGCAATAATCATCTCAAGCGTTGTGCCTTCGCTGAACTTTACTTTAAAAAGATTATTAAAGGCAAAATTTAAAGCAAGAGTAATTTTCTGTGGCATAGACGTAGTTGTTCCTGTAAAAAATTTATACAATAATCCCAAACAAGTAGGCCAGGATAGGTTAGTAAACGCTTTTGCTGGTTTAAAGCTTTATGTATTGCCTTTGATAATCATTGATTTTGGCACAGCAATTACCTTTGATATAGTTTCTAAGCAGGGAGCGTATTTAGGGGGCATAATTTTACCCGGGATAAATTTAAGCTTAAATGCTTTAGCTCAAAATACAGCTTTGTTGCCAAAATTATCTTTAAAACACAAGCCTAAAACTGTTGAGCTTATTGGTAAAACCACTAAACAGAGTATGTTCAGTGGAGCGACTTTTGGATTTAGCGCTTTAGCCACAGGACTGATAAAATCTTTGAAGAGAGAATTGGGAAAAAATACAAAAGTCATTGCAACCGGAGGGGATATACAGTTTATCAAGAAATATTTAAAAGAGAGTGTTGATATTTTTGATGAAAATCTCACCTTAAAAGGCCTTAATCTGATAGGTCGAAGTAAGGCTTACAGGATATAATTCTAGTCGCTTCCCATTTTCTTGGTCGCAAAAGCTTTTGCGACACGCGTAAAAACTAAACACCAGTTGGTAGTTTTTACTTGACATTTTTTGGATTTTGTGTAGAATTTACACTCTGGCATTAATTAGCACTCTTTTTATTTGAGTGCTAACGAAAAATTAACTAAAAATTACATATAAAGGAGGATGCACTTATGGATATACAACCATTGGGTGACAGGGTAGTTGTTAAATCATTAGAGGCTGAGAATAAAACAAAAGGCGGCATTGTTATTCCCGATACAGCCAAGGAAAAGCCTCAAGAAGGTAAGGTTGTTGCAGTGGGTAAAGGTAAGGTATTAGAAAATGGCACTATTCAAAAGCCAGAGGTTAAGGTTGGCGACAGAATACTTTACGGAAAATATTCCGGAACCGAAGTTACGACAAAAGACGGCGAAGAATATTTAATAATGCGTGAGGATGATATATTCGCTATTTTAAAGTAAAATATATCCCTTGCCTAAACGCTGTGAAAATCTCTACGATATTTTCCCAGCAGGCTGCGGGATTAATTTACATACACAAAAAACAAGGGTAAATTAAGGAGGAGTTATCATGGCAAAGCAATTAGAATTTGGCGAAAAGGCCAGGCAGGCTATTTTACGCGGAGTACAACAGCTTGCAGCAGCAGTTAAGGTAACGCTAGGGCCAAAAGGGAGAAACGTAATTTTAGATAAAAAGTTCGGTTCCCCAACTATTACTAAAGACGGCGTGACCGTAGCAAAAGAAGTAGATCTTGAAGATCCCTATGAAAATATGGGCGCACAGATGGTTAAGGAAGTTGCAGAAAAAACTTCTGACATAGCCGGAGACGGCACCACAACTGCAACTATTTTAGCCGAGGCGATTTATAAAGAAGGCTTAAAGAATGTTGCTGCTGGCGCAAATCCTATGGGATTAAAGCGCGGCATTGACAAAGCAGTAGAAAGAGTTATCGAGGAATTAAAGAAATTATCAACTGAAATTAAAGATAAAAAAGAAGTTGCTCAGGTAGGTTATATTGCCTCTAACTGCGATAAGGTTATTGGTGATTTGATTGCTGATGCTATGGAAAAAGTCGGCAAGGATGGAGTTATAACCGTAGAAGAAGCAAAATCAATGGCCACAACCCTGGAGCTTGTTGAGGGTATGCAGTTTGACCAAGGTTATTTATCTCCTTACTTTGTCACTGATGCTGAGCGCATGGAATGCGTAATGGATAATCCGTTAATTCTTATCTATGAGAAAAAAATCAGCAGCCTTAAAGATATATTACCGCTTTTAGAATCTGTTGCAAAGGGTGGCAAGTCACTTCTGATTATTGCTGAAGATGTTGAAGGCGAAGCTTTGGCAACCTTGGTTGTTAATAAGATTCGCGGAACGCTTAACTGCATAGCAGTAAAGGCTCCGGGCTATGGCGATAGGCGTAAGGCAATGCTTGAAGATATCGCAGTACTAACCGGCGGCAAAGCAATAACTGAAGATTTAGGTATAAAGTTAGAATCAGTCAGTATTGATGATTTAGGCAAGGCAAAGAGAGTGAAGATTGATAAGGATAATACTACAGTCGTTGAAGGCGCAGGAAAGACTCAGAACATCAATGCGCGTATTAGTCAGCTCAAGAAGCAGATTGAGACCAGTGATTCTGATTATGATAAAGAAAAGTTACAGGAGCGTTTAGCAAAATTAGCCGGCGGAGTAGCGGTAATTAACGTCGGAGCAGCAACCGAAACGGAGATGAAGGAAAAGAAGGCTCGCGTTGAGGATGCTTTGCATGCTACCCGGGCAGCAAAAGAAGAAGGCATTGTGCCTGGCGGCGGCGTAGCATTAATTCGGACAATAAAATCATTGGATGAATTAAAGCTTAAAGGCGACGAGAAGGTTGGGGTGGATATTGTCCGCAGAGCACTTGATGAACCAGCTAGGCAGTTGGCATTTAATGCTGGCTTAGAAGGCTCTGTAGTTGTGCAGAAAATCAGAGAAAAAGAAACGAATATCGGCTATGACGTTAATCAAGATGAGTATGTGGATATGATTAAAGCCGGGGTTATTGATCCAACAAAGGTTACGCGTTCGGCGTTACAGAATGCAGCAAGTATTGCCGCATTATTGCTTACTACAGAGGTTTTGATTGCAGATAAGCCTGAACCCGAAAAACCAATGCCATCAATGCCACCTGGCGGCATGGGCGGAGGAATGTATTAGGCGATATAAAAAGATAAAAATACAACATAATAAATAAGAGATGGGCAGGAGAGATCCTGCCCATCTGTTTTTTTAAATTGACATCGTCTGTTGGTTCATATAAAATAAGTGAAATCATAACTTATGGAATTTGTTTTTTTGACGAACGACATAAGTTATCTGATTGAACTTACCCCGCCCTTTTTGGTGGTTAATTATTTTAAATTTATTAGCATCACTAGTACATACTTGCATTATTATTTATCCCGCCTAAGCAAAAGGGCGGGGTTTAATTCGACCAAACAATTTACGTCACTTACGTTCCATAAATTGTGGTTTCATTAAAGGAGATTCTCAATGGCTGAGTGGATTGGAATTGGTCGGCGCGCACGCCGCTGTTATGGTTTTGACGAAATAGCCCTTGCTCCGGGTACAAAGACTGTAAATCCCGAGGAAGTTGATACGAGTTTTGAATTGGATGCTAAGTTATTCAGAGTGCCAATAATTGCTGCGGCAATGGATGGCGTTGTTGATGTGCGTTTTGCAGTTACCATGAGTAAACTCGGGGGACTAGCAGTATTAAATCTAGAAGGCATACAGACAAGGTATGAAAAACCTTCAGAAGTCCTAGAAAAAATTGCCAAAGCCAGCACTGAAGAGGCAACCCGGCTGGTGCAGGCGCTTTACAAAGAGCCGATTAAGGAAAAATTAATTTCCAAAAGAATAGAGCAGATTAAAAAGGAGAAGGCAATCGCGATTGTAAGTTGTACTCCTGCGAACGCGCAAAATTTTGGCAAGTTAGCCGTAGCAGCAGGAGTTGATTTCTTTGTTGTTCAATCAACGGTTACAACAGTCAGGCATATTTCCAAGGCCTACAAGTCTTTAGATATAAAGAAGTTTTGCCAGGATATAAAAGTGCCGGTTTTAATCGGTAATTGTGTTACTTATGGAGTTACATTAGAGTTATTATCCACTGGCGTTGCTGCAGTGCTCGTGGGTATTGGCCCAGGGGCATCCTGTACAACTCGCGGTGTATTAGGCATTGGGGTTCCGCAGGTTACTTCAACAATTGATGCAGCAGCTGCCCGCGATTATTATTTTAAGCATACTGGAAAATATATTCCGATTATCTGCGACGGAGGTATGCGCACTGGCGGAGATATCTGTAAGGCGTTTGCCAGCGGAGCAGATGCAGTTATGATCGGTTCATCGTTTGCCCGGGCAAAAGAAGCGCCGGGTTTAGGTTTTCACTGGGGCATGGCAACGAGTAATGTAAACCTGCCTCGTGGCACGAGGATTAAAGTCGGCACTATAGGCAGCCTTGAGGAGATTCTTTTTGGACCGGCTAAGGTTGATGACGGCTCTGAAAATTTAATGGGTGCCTTAGCAACATCAATGGGTTCTTTGGGTGTGGCGACAATTAAGGAAATGCACGATGTAGAAATTATAATTGCTCCTTCCATACAAACTGAAGGCAAAATCTTCCAAGCTGTTCAGCATGTAGGAATGGGGAAGTAAATTTATGTCTCGCGAAACTATCCTCATTTTAGATTTTGGCTCCCAGTACACTCAGCTAATTGCCCGCCGAGTACGCGAACTTAAAGTCTTTAGCCAGATTGCACCTTTTAATATTAGCCTAAAAGAGATTAAGACAATAAATCCTAAAGGGATAATTCTTTCCGGCGGCCCAGCTAGTGTCTACGATAAAGGCGCGCCGCATCCGCATAAAGAGATTTTTAAGCTTGGCGTTCCAATCCTCGGTATCTGTTATGGCCTGCAAGTAATTGCTTATCAATTAGGCGGCAAGGTTAAGCGTGGCGCCAGGCGCGAGTATGGCCACACTCCCTTAAATTTAACCAATACAAACGATTTATTTAAAGGTTTACCAAAGAAGATTACTTGTTGGATGAGCCACGGTGATTGCCTCGGCAGATTACCAGTAGGGTTTAAGGCAATAGCCAGATCTAAAAATTCCAGATTTGCCAGCATTTTTAATACTAAAAAGAAAATTTTTGGAGTACAATTTCATCCCGAGGTAGCGCATACTCCTTTAGGGAAAAATATATTATCAAATTTTCTATTCCGGGTTTGCCGTTGTCAAGGGGATTGGCAGTATAGTGCGTTTGTCAAAGAGGCAATTGAAAAAATCCGCAGCCAAGTAAAAGATCAGGAGGTTATCTGTGCTTTATCCGGCGGAGTTGATTCTTCGGTGTTGGCGGTTATTTTGAATCGGGCAATAGGTATGCAGGTAAAATGTATTTTTGTGGATAATGGTTTGCTACGCAAGGATGAAGCAAAAAAAGTAAAGGAAACCTTTACTGATAATTTTAATCTGGACATTGACTTTGTTGATGCCCGCAAGATTTTCTTAGAAAAGCTAAAAAATGTCACAGATCCGGAAGCCAAGCGCAAGATTATTGGCTATGAATTTATAAATGTTTTTACGCGCGAGGCAAAGAAATTTAAGAATGCCTTATTCCTTGCCCAAGGAACACTCTATCCAGACGTTATTGAGTCAGTGTCTGCGTTTGGGGGGCCAAGCGCTAGAATTAAAACCCACCATAATGTCGGCGGTTTACCTGAAAATTTAAAGCTGAAACTCATTGAACCTCTAAGAGAACTTTTTAAAGATGAGGTAAGAGAGATTGCCAAGGTTTTAGCCTTGCCTGAGCATATTGCCGGCCGTCACCCTTTTCCCGGGCCAGGCCTGGCTGTGCGCATAATCGGCGAGGTAACCGAAGAACGTCTTGATATCTTAAGAGAGGTTGATGATATTGTTGTTGAGGAAATAAAGAAAGCCGGAGAGTACCAGAATATCTGGCAAGCCTTTGCAGTGCTCCTGCCGATAAAAAGTGTGGGGGTTATGGGCGACAAGCGCTCCTATGAAAACGTTGTTGCCATTCGTTGCGTTACCAGCCTTGATGGTATGACTGCTGACTGGGCAAAGGTGCCTTATAAACTCCTAGGTCTAATTTCAAATAGAATTATTAATGAGGTCAGGGGCGTAAATCGCGTGGTCTACGATATCAGCTCCAAGCCTCCGGCAACAATTGAGTGGGAATAGATTTAATTAAACATGCAGCCTCATTCAGATTTTGTCCATCTTCACCTTCATACCCAATATAGCCTCTTAGACGGCGCCTGCCGGATTAACGAAATAGTAAAGCTCGCTCAACAATTAAAAATGCCTGCCTTAGCTCTGACTGACCACGGCAATATGTTTGGTGCAATAGAATTTTACCAGGCAGCAATGCTTGCTGGCGTGAAACCGATAATCGGTAGCGAAGTCTATGTTGCACCTGGCTCAAGGCTGGAAAAATCAGCTTCGGCAAATTCTGAATTGTTTTACCATCTCATATTATTAGCCAAGGATGAGCAAGGTTATAGCAACCTGATGAAATTGACTTCAATCGGGTATTTAGAAGGATTTTATTACCGTCCGAGGATTGACAAAGAGGTTTTAGCACAATACTGCCAGGGGCTTATTGGTTTAAGTGCCTGTCTAAAAGGCGAGATTGCTTCATTGATTATTGCCAACCGGATGAACGATGCATTTAAGGTTGCAGATGGATATTATCAAATTTTTGGAAAAGGAAATTTTTATTTAGAGCTTCAGGAAAATAAAATTCCCGAACAAACAAAGGTTAATGAGGGCTTACTAAAAATCTCTAAAGAGTTAGATATCCCGGTAGTAGCAACCAATGACGTTCATTATCCCCTAAAAGAACATGCCGCAGCTCACGAGGCATTGCTTTGTATCCAGACGCAGACAACCCTTTCCGATCCGGACCGGATGCGTTTTCAGACTGATGAATTTTATTTTAAGAGCCCGCAGGAAATGAAGAGTCGTTTTAGCTATTGTCCAGAGGCCATAGTTAATACTATCAAGATTACCGAGATGTGTAATCTTGAGCTTGATTTTACCCAGATTCATCTGCCGCATTTTGAATTAGGCCCAGGAGTCAATAAGGAAGAATATCTGCACAAGCTCTGTCAGGAGGGTTTAAAAAAACGCTATTCACAGGTAACTGCGGCAATCGAGTCCAGATTAAGCCACGAACTAGAGATTATTGAGAAAACCGGTTTTACCAGTTATTTTTTGATTGTCTGGGATTTTATCCATTATGCAAAAGAGCACAATATTCCTGTTGGCCCAGGAAGGGGTTCGGCTGCAGGCAGTTTAGTAAGTTTTCTCTTGGGTATTACTGATATTGACCCCTTGAAGTACAGCTTGATATTTGAACGTTTCTTAAATCCTCAGCGTTTAGGCTTACCAGATATTGATATTGATTTTTGTTATGAGCGAAGGCAAGAGGTTATTGATTATGTTACAAAAAAATATTCAAGCAACAATGTTGCCCAGATTATAACTTTTGGGACAATGCAAGCCCGGGCAGTAATCCGCGATGTTGGCCGGGTTATGAGTTTGCCTTATGCCGAGGTTGATCGGATAGCAAAATTAGTCCCGCCTGATCCAAATATTGATCTTAGCGAAGCAGTTAGGACTGAGCCGGAACTAAATAATATGTATAAGAATGATGCGAATATTACCCGGCTTATTGATACAGCTAAGGTGCTGGAAGGCCTAACCCGCCATGCCTCAACTCATGCTGCTGGCGTAGTTATTTCAGATAAGCCATTAATCGAATATGTTCCGTTATTCCAGAGCGAAAACAAGATTTCCACGGGCTACTCAATGGCTGCCTTAGAGAAGATTGGGCTTTTAAAAATGGATTTCTTGGGTTTAAGGACCCTCACGGTTATTGATGAGGCGCTGAAGATTATTAAACAAAGGCATAATCTAGATGTTAATATTGATGAGATTCCTTTGGATGATAAAAAATCTTTTCAACTCCTTGCAGCTGCAAAAAGTATGGGCATTTTTCAGCTAGAGAGCCGTGGTATGCATGATTTGTTAAAGCGTTCCAATCCAGCTAGGTTTGAAGATTTGATCGCACTTTTAGCGCTATATCGGCCTGGTCCAATTGGCAGCGGTATGCTTGATGATTACATTAATAGAAAACATAGCCAGTTACCTATTAAATACGAACATCCCAAACTAAATTCTATTCTAGAAGAAACTTATGGCATTATAGTTTACCAGGAACAGGTTATGCGCATAGCCAGTGAATTAGCCGGTTTTAGCTTGTCTCAAGCTGATATGTTGCGTCGGGCGATGAGTAAAAAAATTCCCGAGGTTATGGAGGAGCAACGTCGGGTATTTGCAGAAGGCTGTGCTAAAAATAAAATTGATAGATCAATAGCTAGCCGGACATTTGATTTAATAGAATATTTCTCCGGATATGGTTTTAACAAAAGTCATTCTGCGGCTTACGCGCTTATTTCTTATCGCACCGCATATTTAAAAGCAAATTATCCTATAGAGTTTATGTGTGCGCTTCTTTCAAGTGAAAAAGACAACACTGATAAGATTGTAGAATATGTTAAAGAAGCGCAAGTTATGGACATAAAGATTCTGCCTCCGGACATTAATGAGAGTTTTGCGGATTTTACAGTTAGTGACGATACGAGCATAAGATTTGGGCTCCTGGCAGTTAAAAATGTCGGCGAGGGCGCAATTGATTCGCTATTAGAGACCAGGAGCAAAGACGGCTTATTTATTTCTTTGTTTGACCTTTGCCAGCGCGTTGACTCTCGCTTGGTAAATAAGAAAGTACTGGAGAGTCTGATTAAATGCGGGGCAATGGATTGTTTTAAGGCTAATCGTGCCCAATTAATGACAGTTTTAGAAAGAGCTATGGATATTGGTTCAAGAGTTCATAAGGAACGTAATTGCAGTCAGTTATCTTTTTTTGATACCAATAAAGATTCTTTTAGCTCGGCAACTAAAGCTAGTGAAGAATTGCCAAAGATTAATGAATGGCCTGTTGCTCAAGTTCTTACAGCTGAAAAAGAGATGCTGGGGTTTTACGTTACCGGGCATCCTTTAGCTAAGTACGAAAAAGAAATACAAAGGTTATCTACTTGTTCCATTACTCATTTACAGAATAATCCAGAAGGCGCTGAAATAATAATAGTTGGCTTAATTCATAAGATAAAACCCCTGATTACACGTAGTAAGGCCGAGAAGATGGCTGTTCTTAAGGTAGAGGATTTAGAAGGGTCTGTTGAGGTAGTGGTTTTTCCCAGGACATTTAGAGAATATGAGCGTTTTTTGAAAAATCATTCTGTAGTATTGATCTCCGGCCGACTTAATTTAAAAGAGGAAAGCCCTAAGATTATTGCTGAAAGTATTTGTCCTATGGAAGAAGCTTATAACCATATATCCGGCCTAAAAATAAAAATAAACCAGCCTAATGATAATATTCTGCAAAATTTGAAAGAAAAGCTATCGCAGTTTCCGGGTAAAGTCCCTGTTGATTTAGATTTGGTTAAGTCTCCTACGCAGCGAATACAGATTCGCGTGGGCCAAGAGTTATATGTGCGTCCAGCAAAAGAACTTATAGATGATTTAGAGAATTTGGGGCAAAATCTGACTTTTAACCTCTCGGTCTCATAGTCGTAACCGCAAAACCGCAAAAATTCCGCTAAATCGTAAAATCACTTCTTATACTATTCAAACCCTAAATTGCAAATTTTTTCTTTACGTCTTTTGTGGAAATAAGATTTCATTTTGCGGTCTCTGCGGACTAAGCGTATAAATACTTGCTGTTTTGCGCCTTTGCGGTTTGTTTTTGCTTGACTTCGTAAGCTTTTGGTGTTACTTTAGTTATATAAACTTGACGATTCATTTGGTTCTAAGATTACTAGTTGGAGTGGAGGTGTAAAGATGACCAAGAAAGACATAGTGTTGAAAGTTTCTGATCAGACTAATGTGCGTCAGGTAGTAGTTAAGAAAATAGTCCAAAAGACATTTGATTCAATTGTTGAAGCTTTAGTTAGAGGCGAAAAGGTTGAGCTGCGTAATTTTGGCGTTTTTAAGATAAAAGAAAGAAAAAGCCGGACAGGCAGGAATCCTCGCACCGGAGAGGTTGTGCCAGTTCCTCCTCGGAAAGTAGTAGTTTTTAAGCCGGGCCTGGAGATGAAGCATAAGGTTAAGTAATTATATCTCTTTTCTTACCTAATTTGTCAACTCTAAAAAGACCCTTTTAATCTAAAATATAGGAACTTATCTTTGTAATCCCTGCCTGCCGGCAGGCAGGTTTTTTAAAAAACTAAGTAATCAAGATAGATATTATTTTTGAATAGAAAATATGAGATATAGCGCTCCTCGCGGCACAAGCGATATTTTAGAACCAGATATTCAAGTTTTTAACAATATTTTTAACAAAAGCCGTGAGATTTTTAACCTCTTTGGATTCAATGAGATATCAACACCGATATTTGAAGATTCCCGCCTTTTTATCCGTTCCCTGGGTGAGGTAAGCGAGATTGTCAATAAACAAATGTTGAATCTCGCCACAAAAGAAAATCCCTTAACTTTAAGGCCAGAAGGCACAGCAGGCATAATCCGGGCATTTCTAGAGCACCATTTAGATAAGGAAAAAGGCTTTGCCAAGTTGTTTTACATCGGTCCGATGTTTCGCGCAGAGCGGCCACAAAAAGGCAGATTGCGGCAATTTACCCATATTGGCGCAGAGGCAATTGGTTCAATACACCCCGGACTTGATGCTGAGATTTTAGTTTTAGTAACCAGGCTGTTAAATAACCTGGGTGTTAAAGGTTACACCATTATCCTAAATAGCGTAGGCTGCGAAAAAGACAAGGCAAAACTTAACAGCTTATTAAAAAAAGAGTTAGAGAAAAAGAAGAGCGATCTTTGCGAGGATTGCCGGGACCGCTTGAATAGAAATGTATTACGCATCCTGGATTGTAAGAATGAGTCCTGTAGAAAGTTGGTTCAGGCGATCAATTTTGAGAATGAGTTCCGTTGCTCAGATTGCAATAATCATTTTCAGGCTGTTAAGAATTTGATTAAACAACAGCAAATAGATTTTCAAGAATCAAGCTTTTTAGTGCGCGGTTTGGATTATTATACTGGTACTGTTTTTGAGGTTACGCATCCGGATTTAGGTAGCCAAGATGCAATTGGCGCTGGCGGCAGATATAACAATTTAGTCAGCCAGTTAGGCGGCCCAGAATTAGGCGCAGTTGGTTTTGCCCTAGGGGTAGAAAGGTTAATTCTTGCACTTAAAAGTAAGCAAGCGCAGTTGCCGGATAATCAGCTGGATGTATTCCTGGTAGTTACCAGCGAAGATTTGTTTTCTCAAGGACTATCCATTCTGACTAATTTGCGCGATTGCGGCATTCGTTCGGACATTGATTATACAAATCGTTCTCTAAAGGCTCAGATGCGCTTGGCAAATAATCTAAATGTGCGGTTTGTACTTATACTTGGCGAGGAAGAGGCGAAAAATAAATTTTTAAGCCTTAAGGATATGAAAGTCGGTACCCAGGAAAAATTTCCGCTTGAGCAGATTGTCGGGAAAATTAAAGAATTACTTCAAAGAAAATAGCTAAAATTTAAGATATTATCTATGCAAAGATCGCATACCTGCGGCCAGTTAAGAAAAGAAGATATAAACAAAGAGGTAACTTTAGTCGGTTGGGTGTATCGCCGCCGCGACCACGGTAAATTAATTTTTATCGATATTCGCGACCGTGAAGGTTTGACGCAAGTTGTGTTTAATCCTAAGGAATTTCCCGAGGCTCATGCTGAAGCGTCAAAATTCCGTTCTGAATTTTTAGTTTCGGTTAAAGGCGTGATAAACGCTCGGCCAAAAGGCACAATTAATTTAAAAATTCCCACCGGTGAAGTAGAGCTTTATGCCAAAGTTGCTCAGACTTTAAATACTTGCGCAGCGTTGCCGTTTGAGGTTGATAGCGATTCCCCTGCGTCAGAAGAAGTGCGTTTAAAATACAGATACCTTGATTTGCGCCGGCCACAGATGTTAGAAACCTTTAAATTACGCCATCATATTTATCAAGTAATTCGTAATTTCCTCAACTTAGCAGGTTTTCTAGAGTTTGAAACTCCAATTCTTACTAAATCTACCCCAGAAGGCGCGAGGGATTATTTAGTGCCTTCTAGGCAAGTCCCTGGAAAATTCTACGCACTGCCGCAATCACCCCAGCTTTTTAAACAGCTGTTAATGGTTTCCGGAGTTGAAAAATATTTTCAGATTGCCAAGTGTTTCCGAGATGAAGATTTAAGAGCAGACCGCCAGCCAGAATTTACCCAGCTTGATTTAGAAATGTCTTTTTTGAAGCAGGAGGACATATTAAATCTCTGCGAGCAGCTTTTAAAAACCGTCTTTAAAGAATGTTTAAATTTTGATTTGTGCATTCCATTCAATCGTATTTCTTATCAGGAAGCGATTGCTAAATATAAAAGCGATAAACCGAATATCGGAAATGAAAAATTTAATTTTCTCTGGGTACTAGATTTTCCTTTGTTTAAATATAACGATGAAGAAAAACGCTGGGACAGCGAGCATCATCCGTTTACTGCGCCCAAAGATGAGGATATACAGTTTCTTGAGGCTGAGCCAAAACGGGTTAAGTCCCAGGCTTATGACTTGGTATTAAACGGCTGCGAGATTGCCAGCGGTTCTATAAGAATACACAAACGCGAACTTCAAGAAAAAATCTTTAAATTAATCGGTATATCTGATTCTGATGCTAAAGAGCGTTTTGGGTTTCTATTAGAGGCATTTAATTTTGCTGCGCCGCCTCATGGAGGCATAGCCATAGGCCTGGATAGATTTTTGTCTATAGTCACAGGAAAAGATTCAATCCGGGATGTGATTGCTTTTCCTAAAACCCAGAGCGGTTTTTGCCCGTTAACTGATGCGCCGAGTAGTGTATCTGAAAAACAACTAAAAGAGCTGAATATTAAATTACGGGAAAGTAAATAAGATTATAGTTAACAGTTTCAATAATTATTAAAAAAAGGGGGGGAAAATGCAAAAAACTTACGGATTAAGAAATGGAGTTATGATAGCTGGCTCGATTATTCTGGCTATTTTTATCTCTGGCTGCGTTGTGCGTACTTATACCCAAACAAAGCCTCGCGTAGATCAGGACAAGAGTGGTAATTTTGGCTATATTCAAGGCAATGTACCGACAAGCGTTAAAGAAGAAAAGCCGGTAAAGGATAGCCGCACAATTAGGGTAACTGAAATTGAATTACGCTCTTCGATACAATTCGAAAAAGGCGTACCGCAAGAAGCTCAAGAAAAAACTGAAGATAACGATATATGGGGAAATCAAGGCTATGTTCAGAGAGGTCAGGCGGCAAAGCCTCGGCTAATTAGCCCTGAAGTATCAAAGAAGGCTGAAAAAGGAGAAGTGGTTCTTTATACCGTGAAAAAAGGAGATACTCTTCAGAAGATCTCTATGCATTTTTACGGCACAACCAAGAAATGGCCAAAGATTTTTGAAGCAAATAAAGACAAACTAAAAACTCCTCAAAAGATTTACGTTGGCCAGGTGTTGAAGATTATTAAGTAACTAAATGGAGCATACAGTCGAACATATAATCAGGCTAAAAGATCCTAATGTGTTGCGGCAGTTGTTTGGGTCTCAGGATATTAATTTAAAACTCGTTGAGCAGGCTTTGTCTGTTAACCTCGTTGCCAGAAGAGAAGGCTTGAAGATTATCGGCAAGCCTGAAGATGTGCAGAAAGGCTGTGCTTTAGTTACGTATTTATTAGAGGTAATTGAGAAGGATGGTGTTCTGACTAGGCTTGAGGTTGACCGGGCAATTAAGAATGCCCAAGGGGGTATAGTAAGCGATGCAAGTTGCCTGGACAGGATTGATGTTTCGCTGAAAGGAAAAATTATCGGCCCTAAAACTCCAGGCCAATGCGAATATGTAAAAGCAATAAGGCAGTATGATATTGTTTTTGGCATTGGCCCGGCAGGATCAGGAAAAACTTATCTTGCCATGGCTATGGCTGCTTCAGCTTTAAAGAGTGGCTCAGTGCGCAGGATTATTTTGACCCGGCCGGCCTTAGAGGCAGGCGAGAACTTAGGATTTTTACCCGGAGATATGGCTGAGAAATTTTCTCCTTACTTACGGCCGCTATACGATGCGCTTTATGATATGATGGAGGCAGAGCGCATTGAGAAATATTTAGAGATGGGTATCTTGGAAATGGTTCCGCTTGCTTATATGCGCGGCAGAACATTTAATGATGCATTTATTATCTTAGATGAGGCGCAAAACTGCACAGGCGAGCAGATGAAAATGTTTTTAACCCGCCTGGGTTTTGATTCCAAGACAGTTATAACCGGCGACATTACCCAGAGTGATTTGCCGGACGGAAAGCCTGTAGGTTTATCAGAGGCTAGGGATTTGTTGACTGAGATTGAGGGAATAAAATTTATTTATTTTACCGGCGAGGATGTAGTTAGGCACGATTTAGTGTTGAAAATAATCAGGGCTTATGAAAATAGAAATAAAAACATTAATGCTTGACCGCAATAAAGTCAATCTCTTCTTGCTGAGAATAGTCTTATTGATTATTCTTTGCTCTGTTTTAATTATTGTGAATCTTATGGGCAAAATAAGATTTATAAGCGATTTGCGTGAAGATGATGTGGCTTCCCGGAGTATTTATTCACCTATAGATTTTACTTACAACGGCCCGATTGATGAGTTAAAAACAAGACAGGCTAAGAAAGAAGCAGCTAAAAAAGCCTTGTCAGTATATAGCCGTCAGGCCTTAAAACTAGGTCCTGAGCTAATGGCTAGATTACAAGGTGCCGTTAATGAGGGGCTTAAGGATAGTCATTATAAAAGTCAGGCGGTTGAGTCAATATATAGTATTGTTTTTTCAGATTCTCTGTTTCTTAATCTAGATGAAAAAAAGCGCCTTCGGGATAATAACGTAGAGCGCGTAATTATATTTGATCCGGCTAATAACAGCTCAAAAGAATATCTTTTAGCGGATATAAAGACAGTTCCGGATGGGCGTGATGAGATTAATAAAACCCTGGCTAAGGAGAAGCTGAGCAAAAAAGAAAAGGATGAAGTATTCAGCCTGATTTCTTCTGCGATAAGGCCGAATATCTTTTTTGATGCAGAAAAAACCGATAAGATCAGGGGTGAGCTTGAAAATTCAGTTAGCCCAATATATAGCCAAATAAATGTTAAAAAGAACGAGTTGATTATTGATAAAGGCCAGGTTGTAACTAAGGCCCAGTTGTCTAAAATTAAAGCATTGTCTGGCGTTTATTCACATCGGGAATTACTCCCGTTTTATCTCGGGATAAGTATCTTGTTAATTACCTTCTTAATTGTGAGTGCAATATTTTTGCGAATCTATTTTTCTAAGGTTTATTTTTCAAATAAAGAGCTTATATTATTATCTGTTTTGTTCTTATTATGCGTGGCTTTGGGCAAAGCCCTGGAATTTTCTCCATTTAGCAGTTTTAGCGTGCCTGTAGCTGCATTTCCTATGGTTTATTTTATGCTTACCACTAATCCCGCCGTGGCTTTTGTATTTGCTGCCCTGCTTTCAATAGTAATGGGCATAACCCTCAGTAATAATATAGGTTTACTTATTACATTTTTTATTTGTAGTATTACGGGTATTACTGCGGTTTTTAAAGTTCGTCGCCGCAGCCATATTATCCAGGCCGGGCTTTTAGTCGGATGTGTGCAGTTTATTGCCATGCTCGGCTGGGGCGTATTTAATAATCTGGATTATGATTTAATATTAAGGCAGGCTTTAGAATCAAGTTTTTGGAATAGCTTGGGTACAGTGGCTATTCTGATGATAGTTTTGCCGATATTAGAGGCTTTATTTGGTTTGGTTACTAACATTACACTTTTAGAGTTATCTGATTTTAACCAACCATTGCTTAAAGATATGGTGCTAAAAGCTCCGGGCACCTATCATCATAGCCTTATGGTGGGGAATCTTTCAGAGGCAGCTGCGGAAAGTATTGGCGCTAATTCGCTTCTGGCTAGAGTAGGTGCATATTTTCATGATATTGGTAAGGTTGAAAAAGCAGAATATTTTAGCGAAAATCAATATGACCAGGAAAATAAACACAATGTGCTTAATCCCTCGATGAGTAAATTGGTGATTATGAACCATGTCAAAGAGGGCGTAGACTTAGCTAAAAAATATAGGTTACGCCAGCCAATTACTGATTTTATCTTGCAGCATCACGGGACAAGCTTGGTTTATTATTTTTACCGCCGGGCCTTAGAAGAGCGAGATGCATCTCAGGATATAAAAGAAGAAGGATTCCGCTATCTTGGGCCAAAACCTCAGACTAAAGAGACAGCTATTTGCTTATTAGCTGATTCAGTGGAAGCAGCCGCCCGGGCAATTGAAGAGCCCACCGCTTCTAAAATTGAAGACGCGGTGCATACGGTCATTAATAATAAATTTATTGATGGCCAGCTTGATGAGTGTGATCTCAAACTAAAAGACCTGGAAAAAATAGCCAGGGTTTTTACCAGAATTCTAACCGGAATTTACCATAATCGTGTAGTTTATCCTGAGAATAAAAATGGCACTGTTTATAAAGAACAGCCAAAACAAGATTTCAATATCAAGAGAAACGGTAAAGAAAATCGCAAAATCGATTCTCTCTGATTATAAAATTTCTAGATATCTCATAACAATAGATTTTTTGGACAATTATCAGATAAGACTGCTTAACAAAAAATTTTTGGGAAAAGATTATCCTACCGATTGTTTAACATTTCTTTATTCAGATCAAAACAGTGTTTCAAAAAGAGTTCTTTCAGCGGATATTGCTATTTCAGCTGAAATGGCAATTGATAACAGCCAATACTTTAAAACCAACGTAAAACAAGAACTATTGCTTTATATTATCCATGGCTTGCTTCACGCCTTAGGCTTCAAAGACACGAAAAAAGCCCAAAAACAAATTATGCGCAAAAAAGAACAGGAATTTTTAGCTAAATTCAATTCACTCATAAAAAAACTCTAATTATGGCTATTCTTAAAACCTCAGGCTTTGTATTAAAGAAACAGGAATTCCGCGAGACAAGCATCATCGTTCGTTTCTATACGCAGGATTTTGGCAAAATAACTTGTTTATTCAAGGGCATCCGAAATGAGCCGGAAAAATTCGCCTCAAAATTAGAGCCGTTTTCTCTAAACGAAGTTATATTTTATAAAAATAACCGCAGCGACCTTAACCTCGCCAGCCAATGCGATTTGCTAGAGAATTTTGATTCTATACGCGGTAGCTTGGATAAGGTTTACGCTGTAACCTTTATGTTGGGTTTAATTGATTCCCTGATGCAGCCCGAAGAAGTAAGCTTACCCACATTTTCTTTGCTTAAGAACTGCATTGAGTTCATAAAGCAAGGTGAGGATTATCAAAAGATATCGCTTATTTTTCAAATTAAGATGCTTTCCTTAAGCGGATTTCAGCCGCGCGTTGACTGTTGTGTTATTTGTAATAACCCGGTTGATTATAATCAAAAAGCATTTTTTAGCTTAAAACTAGGCGGCTTGTTATGCCAAAAATGTATAACTTCTGACAGGAGTTCGCGATTGCTATACAGAGGGACACTTGCTTCGCTATCCTATATTCAAAATAATGAATTAGATAATAATTTACGCTTAGGTTTGAATACTCAGATAAAAAAAGAATTATCTTCATTCTTAAACACATTTCTGCAGTATCATTTAGAAAAAGAATTGAATTCATTCTCCCTACAAGAGATTAACCATAAAGAGGGTTCTTATGTCTAAAATTGTCATAGTCGGCCCAGGCGCAATTGGAAGCTTACTTGCCGCATATTTAACCAAAAATAATCAGGATGTCTGGCTTTTGGATAAGGATGAAAAACGCGCCAAGAAGCTTTCTGAAATAGGCATAAAAGTAGAAGGGGTGAGTGGCAGTTGGCAGGTTCCGGCCAAGGCAACAGCTAATGCTGCTGATATTGGCAAGAGTGAATTTATAATCATCTGTGTAAAAAGCTATGATACGCAAAAAGTGCTAAAGCAGATCGCGCCTTTAGTTAGCGAGGACAGCCTTATACTCACCTTACAAAACGGCATTGGTAATTTGGAAATAATCTCAGAGAGTTTTGGCGCTAATCTTGTAGCTGCAGGTTCAACAAATATGGGTGCAACATTAGAGGATATTGGCTTTGTCCGGCATGCCGGGATAGGTGAAACTGTCTTAGGCAGTATTAGCGGCAAAATCACGATTAACCTTCGTCAGCTTAGGGAGATATTCATCAAGGCTAATTTAGATACTAGAACATCGCGTGATATACGTTCCGTGCTCTGGTCTAAATTAATTATTAATGTGGGGATAAATGCCTTAACTGCGATAACCGGCTTAAATAACGGCCAGCTGATTGAATATGAGTGGACCCGGGCAATTTTGAAAGAGGCAGTTACTGAAGCAGTAAAATTAGCCAAAAGAAAACGCATTAGGTTGATATTTGACGATCCCCTGGGCAAGGTAGAGTCAGTTTGCGAAGCAACAGCAAAAAATGTATCTTCAATGTTGCAAGATTGCCTTAAGCAGAAAAAGACCGAGATCGATTTTATTAACGGAGTCGTAGTCAGGCTTGCCCAAAGTTTAGGAATACCTACACCGGTAAATAAGGTATTGTATGAGCTGGTCAAGACCATTGAATCTAGCTACGATAAGAGGTTAATTAAGGTTTAAATAAGTGGAAAATTTGGCATTAAAAGTTTCTGAAATTTTTAATAATATTGCCCAGATTTTAGAGCTTAATAATGATAATCCGTTTCGTATCCGGGCTTATTTAAAAGCAGCTTCAGCTGTTGAGCCGTTAGGCCCGAGCCTGGAAGGTTTAATTAAAGAAGATAGATTAGAGACTATTCCCGGCGTAGGTAAAGACCTGTCAGAGAAAATTAAAGAGATAGCAAATAGCGGGAAATTAAAATTTTATGAAGATTTGAGGAAGACGATTCCCGAAGGTGTTTTGGAATTATTAAAGATTCCCAGCCTTGGCCCAAAGACAGTAAAATTACTCTACAGCAAACTTAATATCAAAAATATACAAGAGTTAGAGCAGGCAGCGCGCAGCGGAAAACTTTTAACCCTTGAAGGGATAAAAGAAAAAACCGTTTCCAATATTTTAGCCGGGATAGAGATTTTAAAGAAGGGCCGCGAGCGCATTTCTTTAGCTAAGGCACTTTCAGTTGCGCAAGTTTTTCTAGATGAACTTACCAAGAAACTAAAAATCCAAAAGATTATTGCAGCCGGCTCTTTGCGCCGGATGCAGGAGACAGTAAGGGATATTGATATCCTGCTTATTTCAAAAAAACCCCGGCAGGCCATTGATACTTTTACTAAGGCTAAAGGAGTTAAGCGCATATTGGCAAGCGGCGATACAAAGGCAAGCATTCTTAACGATGAGGATATTCAGATTGATTTGAGAGTTGTGCCGCTAAAAAGTTTTGGTGCTGCATTATTATATTTTACAGGCTCGAAGAATTTTAATATCAAATTGCGCCAATTGGCGGGAAAATTGCAATTAACCATAAACGAATACGGAGTTTTTTCCCTTAAAGATAAAAACAAATTTGTCGCCGGAAGATCTGAAGCCGAGATCTTTAAAGTTTTAGGCCTGGAATATGTTGAGCCGGAATTGAGACAAGACTGGGGTGAGGTTGAATTAGCGCAGAAACATGATCTGCCGCAATTAATTCATTTATCGGATATTAAGGGAGATTTACACGTTCACTCTAATTATTCGGACGGAGCTTATTCAATTCTTGAAATGGTTCAGGCCTGTCGACTAAAAGGTTATGAATATGTAGCGATTACGGATCACTCTCAAAGCTTGAAGATCGCACGCGGATTATCTAAAAAGGAGTTAATAAACAAGAAACTAGAGATTGATAAATTAAATAAAAAGTTTTCTCCGTTTAGAATACTTTACGCTACAGAAGTGGATATTGATTCTGACGGCAATATGGATTATCCGGACTCGGTTTTAGCCGAATTTGATGTGGTAGTTGCGGCAATCCATACTGGTTTTAAACAAACTAAACAGCAATTGACCCGCAGGCTTATTAAAGCCTGCCAAAATAAGTACATTAATATTATTGCTCATCCAACAGGTAGGCTTTGGCAAGTGCGGGATGCATACGAAATAGATTTGGACGAAATTTTAAAAGTAGCTAAACAAACCAACACCGCCTTAGAAATTAATTCGTTTCCGGATAGATTAGATTTAAACGATATTAATTGCCGCCAGGCTAAACTTGCCGGAGTTAAGGTTTGCATAAACACTGATTCACATGACATAAGGCATTTGGATTTTATGCATCTTGGCGTTGCTACTGCGCGCAGGGGCTGGTTGTCTAAAACCGATTGTCTTAACGCTCTTAGTTTAGATAAGCTTTTAAAGGAATTAAGCAAATGAATTTTACTATCCTGGATAAGAAGGAATTGGCTTCAAGCGTCAGCCTTATGGAAATCAAGGCTCCATTAATTGCCCAGAAAGCTCAAGCCGGCCAGTTTGTCGTAGTTATTGCTGATGAAAAGTCAGAAAGAATTCCTTTGACTTTAGCTGATTGGAATAGAGATTTAGGCACTATCAAAATAATCTTTCAGCAGGTAGGGTATTCTACGCAAAAACTCGCCTCGTTAAAAATTAAAGATAAATTATTTGGCGTGCTTGGCCCTTTAGGAAATCCGACAGAACTAGAAAAAATCGGCACAGTAATTTGTATTGGCGGAGGAGTAGGTATCGCTGAAATCTTTCCTGTAGCCCGGGGATTT
>JAGVEL010000053.1 GCA_020058285.1 Candidatus Omnitrophota bacterium | reverse complement strand
TATTAACAAGGCAATTATCTCGGTTCATTGCCATAATGATTTAGGTTTAGCAGTAGCCAATAGCTTAGCTGCAATAAAAAACGGTGCGCGCCAGGTTGAGTGCACAGTAAACGGTATTGGCGAACGCGCCGGTAATGCTTCGATGGAAGAGATTGTTATGGCGATAAAGACGCGGCCGGATAAATTCATTGGAATCCACACTCAGATTAATACAAAGGAGATTTATAAAACATCCCGCCTGGTTAGCAAACTTACTGGATTTGTTGTTGCCCCAAATAAGGCGATTGTCGGGTTAAATGCTTTTCGTCATGAGTCTGGAATTCATCAAGATGGAGTAATCAAGAAACCGATTACTTATGAGATTATAAAACCCGAAGATGTTGGCTTCACCGGTGTAGGCCTAGTTTTGGGAAAGCATTCTGGCCGGCACGCACTGAAAGAAAGATTAAGCCAATTAAGCCTGCAAGTAACCGATAAAGAACTGGATAAGATTTTTGTAGAGTTTAAAAAACTTGCGGATAAAAAGAAAGAAGTGTTTGATGAGGATTTACTCGCGCTTGTTGAGGATGAGCTGGGGAAGACTACTCATTTCTGGAAATTAGAGAGCTTAAAGATAACTAGCGGCACGCACATTACGCCGACGGCCGAAGTATCTTTGCGCTTAAAAAATAAGACAAAGAAAGCAAAATCTTGCGGCGACGGCCCGATTGATGCATCTTACAAAGCCATAGATAAGATTACGGGTATTTCTGGAAAACTGCGCGATTATTCAATCCAATCGGTTACTGCCGGAAAGGATGCACTAGGCGAGGTCAGCGTGCGCATAATTGCAAAAGGCAAGGAGTCCTTAGGAAAGGGGCGAAGCACGGATATCATTGAAGCTTCGGCTAAGGCGTATCTTAATGCAGTGAGCAAAATAGCAAAAATTTAATGTTACGCACGCGCATAAGAAATATTATTGGTTTTATTATAATAATATTTATTGCACTTTTCGCTTTATTGATCTTTAAATTAGTTGATGCTGGTTATTTTGAAGGTTTGAGAGCAAATTTTGACAGTGATTGGCAGGATCTTTTAGCTCAGCTTAGAATTACAAAAGAAAATACTAGAGAGTTGTTTTTTCCTTCTCGTAAACCCCCCACTTCTTTTCTTGTTGTTGAGGAAAGCCTAAAACAGGCATTACCCCAGGTATTCCTTACATTTAGCCTAGAACAGTGGAATACTTTTTGGGATTTAATTTACGGAGTTTATGAAACAGATGATTTAGGGATAAATTATAGACCCAAAAGAAAGCGCCAGCTAAATATTGATGAGATTCAAGATATACTAAGCCAAGAATTTTCTGAGATATTTCCTAGATTTAATGAGCAAATGTGGAAAGATTTCTGGGTGATTGTTTTTAAGAAATAAACATTATGAAAAAAATAATCTTTGGCCTGATTGGCAATCCTGTAAAACATAGCCTTTCTCCGGCAATGCACAATGCTGCATTCGGGAGTCTTAACAAAGATAGCATATATGCCGAATCCGAATACAGATTATTTGAGTTAAGTCCGGAAGACTTAGAAAAATTTTTATTAGGTGAAATTGCGGTTAAGGATACAAAAGGAAATGAAGTTGACGCCAAGGATGTTGCTGGATTTAACATCACTATTCCTTATAAGATAAAGGCGAGAGAGATATTAGAAAAAAGATTTCCTTTTGATCAAAAAGCTGTATTGGTTAATCCGGCTCTGTATTATGTGAAGTTTTCCGGGGCAGTAAACACTGTAAAAAGAGAGGGTAATATACCAAGATATTGGAATACTGATGCGCCAGGTTTTTTAAAATCATTAACAGAGGATTTGAAATTTGTTACTAAAGATAAAAATGTCCTTATTGTTGGTTGTGGCGGTGCAGGCAGGGCAGTTATTGCAGCATTGAGCTGGAAGAATGTTTTGATAAGAAAGATTTATATTACTGATATTGACCAACAGGCAATAGACTCTGCAAAAGAACATTTTCTTTCTAAAATTCCACAGTCTAAATATTTGCCGGATAAGTTAGAATTTATCTCCATTTCAAAGATTGAAACAGAGGTCAACGATTGCGATTTGTTAGTTAATGCCACTCCAATTGGGATGGAGGATGCAAACATCTCTGTTATAGATAAGAGTCTTCTGCAAAGACACAAAAATTTAAGTGTTTATGATGTGGTTTATAATCGCAAGCAGGAAACAAAGTTAATCAAAGATGCAAAATCGCTCGGTTTGCCAGCAAAGAGTGGTTTGAGTATGTTATTATATCAAGGAGCAAACTCTTTTAATTTGTGGACAGGACAAGAAGCTCCGATTACAATAATGAGAGAAGCACTTGACAGAGAGGTAGAGAAAATATGCTAGAGAGATTAATCGTATTTATCTTAGGAGCTTGTTGGGGCAGTTTTTTAAATGTTTGTATTTATCGCATGCCCAAGAATGAATCAATTGTTAAGCCGGCTTCACACTGTCCGAGTTGCAACAAACCAATTGCCTGGTATGATAATATCCCCATAGTCAGTTATATTGCTCTAAAAGCAAAATGCCGAAATTGCAATGCCAAAATAAATATCCGTTACTTTATCGTTGAACTATTAACCGCAGCTTTAATGCTTTTTTTATATAACCAGTTTGACATCTCGGCAAAATTTTTTATTTACTCAATACTTTTTTCGGGATTAATCGTTGCTTCGTTTATAGACTTAGAATATCAGATTATCCCCGACGAAATTTCAATAGGCGCGGTTGTTATTGGTTTATTAGTAAGCATAATTTTTCCAAAGTTTCATGGGTTTTTGAGCATACAGAGCTCTTTTATTTTTTCATGCCTGGGGCTACTTGTCGGTGGCCTAAGCCTTTATATTACGGGGTTAATCGGAGATTTTATTTTTAAAAAAGAATCAATGGGCGGAGGAGATATTAAATTACTTGCCGGTATCGGAGCTTTCTTAGGTTGGAAATTAGCCCTGCTGATTTTCTTTATAGCGCCGTTGTTTGGCGCAGTTATGGGCCTAATTGTAAAGTTAAAGAAAAAGATTAGCATAATTCCTTATGGTCCGTTTATTTCTCTAAGCACATTTCTTGCTGTTTTTTGGGGTGAAAAAATTATTAATTGGTGGTGGATTTTCAAGTATTGAAAGCTTGGAGGTTTAATATGTTACGATTCTTAACTGCTGGTGAGTCACATGGAAAATTTCTACTGGCAATCTTAGAGGGGATTCCTGCTGGTTTAAAAATTGACATAAATAATATTAATCTAGAATTAAAAAAGCGCCAGCTTGGCTTAGGCCGGGGTAAGCGCATGTCAATTGAGCAAGATAAGGTTTTTGCAATCACCGGTCTAAAGCAAAAATTGACTATTGGCGCGCCGATCGGCTTGATTATCCAAAATAAGGATTCGAGTATTGATAGATTACCTCCGGTGTTAGTGCCTCGCCCAGGCCATGCAGATTTAGACGGAGTATTAAAATATGGATTTAATGATTGCCGCAATGTCCTAGAAAGGGCTTCAGCCAGAGAAACTGCTGCACGCGTGGCAGTAGGCGCTGTTTGTAAGCAGCTGTTAGAGGAATTTAATACAAAAATAAATTCTCAGGTTTTGGCTATAGGCGGAAAAACAAAATTGTCTGAAATAAAAGATTTGATAAAATTCGCAAAGCTTAACAAAGATACATTAGGCGGAGTTTTTCAAGTAAGGGTTAAGAATTGCCTGCCTGGCTTAGGCAGTTATGTGCAATTTGACCGTAGGCTTGATGGCTTGCTCGCCCAGTCAATTATGTCCATACCCGCAATCAAGGCCATAGAGATAGGTATGGGATATGAGGCAAGCGAAAAATTCGGTTCGCAGGTTCACGATGCGATTTATTTTGCTAAAGGTAAATTTTTTAGAAAGACAAATAATGCCGGTGGCTTAGAGGGTGGCATTACAAACGCAGAGGATTTGATTATCCGCGCTAGTATGAAGCCGATATCCACTCTAGGCTCTCCTTTAGATTCAGTTAATATCCGAACTAAGAAAAAAGCCAAGGCAGCAGTAGAGCGTTATGACACCTGTGCTGTTCAATCAGCAGGTATAATTGCTGAGAGTATGGTTGCCTTTGTATTAGCGCAAGCTTTGTTAGACAAATTTGGCTCTGACAGCTTAGAAGATATTAAGGTAAGCGTTAATCATTACAAAAAACGCGTTGGTTTGTAAAAAAACACGGTTTTTAGCTGCAATTCCAGCCCCACAATTACCTGTGGGGCTTGTGTTTTTCGATTAGGTTGACAGAGTTGTAACTAGATGATAAAATTCAAGATATGAAAAATATCTACCTTGTGGGTTTTATGGGTACGGGTAAAACAGCTGTGGGTAGAAGCCTGGCTAGGAGACTTGGCCTAGATTTCGTTGATTTAGACTCAAAAATAGAACAAGAACAAGGTAAGAAGATTAAAGATATATTTGCCAAGCAAGGTGAGGCATATTTCAGAAACCTGGAAAAAGCAGCGGTTAGAGAAGTGAGCGCTAAAGAGGGTTTAATCGTTGCTTGTGGCGGCGGTGTTGTCTTAGATAAGGAAAACTTGGAAATATTAAAAAATACCGGCAGTGTCATTTGTTTAACCAGCCGTCCGGAAATAATTTTGTCACGCTGTAAAAACAATGTTGAACGCCCCTTGCTAAATGTCAAAGACCCAAAAAAGCAGATTGAAAGTTTGCTTGAATTTAGAAGGCCTTATTATGCAAAAGCGCAATTTTCTCTAGATACTTCTGATTTAACAATCGAACAAGCCGCTGATGAGATTATCAAGCAATTAAAAACTCAATGACTGAATTAGAAGCACGCATCGTATTAAATATGCTGCCGGATTTAAGCAGCAGTACAATAAAAAAATTATTAGATTATTTTAAGACAGCCAAATCTGCTCTTAAAGCTAATGAGCAGGAATTAGTAAAATCCGGCCTTGTCCAAAAATCTATAAACAAATTTAAATCAGGCCTGAAGTCTGTTGATTTAGAAGCAGAATTAAAACTTGTTAAAAAACTGGGAGTCGAAATAATTTCCCTTGGAGATTCTAACTATCCAAAGCTTTTGTCTCAAATTTATGATCCGCCGATAATTCTTTATGTAATGGGTGAATTAGAGCCAGAGGCTTTTAAAATCGCAGTTGTTGGTTCGCGTCAAGCATCGTTCTATGGTTTGAAAATGGCCGAGAATTTTTCTTATAAATTAGCGTCTTTGGGGATAACTATTGTTTCAGGTCTTGCACGGGGCATAGATACAGCAAGCCATAAAGGAGCATTAAAAGCCGGCGGCAAAACTATAGCAGTCTTAGGCAGTGGCTTAGGAAATGTTTATCCTCCGGAAAACAAAGGACTATTTGAACAAATTGCTGATTGCGGAGCAGTCGTCAGTGAATTCCCAATGTTAACCAAGCCGTTCGCTTACAATTTTCCGCGTCGGAATAGGATTATCAGCGGAATGAGTTCTGCGGTTTTGGTTGTAGAGGCAGCAAAGCGCAGCGGGGCATTAATAACTGCAAATTGCGCCTTAGACCAAGGCAGGGATGTTTTTGCTGTTCCGGGTAAAGCAGACTCGCCAACTTCTTGGGGGACTAATCAGTTAATAAAAGACGGAGCAAAATTAGTGGATAGTTGCGAGGAGATTATTAGTGAACTAGAAATTGAAATTCACTCCCATTTAAAAACACAAGAAAATAATAATAGCCCGATGAACGTTTGTTTAAGTAACGAGGATAAACAGATATTAGCTCAAATCAGCGATGAACCAATAGAATTTGATCAGTTAGCTGAAAAATTAAGTTTACTTACAAGCCAACTTTTAAGTTGCCTTACTCAATTGGAAATGAGAGGTTTAGTCAAGCAGCTGCCCGGGAAACGCTTTGTAAAAAGCAGAGGGTTTAAATAAGAAAGGTAAGGGAAAATGTCAGCAAAAGAGCAATCGTTAGTCATAGTTGAGTCGCCGGCAAAGGCTAAAACAATAAGTGCGATTCTTGGTAATTCCTACGTAGTTGAATCATCAATGGGTCATGTTGTTGATTTGCCCCAGAAAAAATTAGGAATTGATATTGATAATGGGTTTTCCCCGGAGTTTGTGGTTATGCCGGGAAAAGTCACGTTACTGAAAAAATTAAAAAAAGAGGCAAAAAACAAAAAACACATTTATCTAGCTACTGATCCGGATAGGGAAGGCGAGGCAATCGGTTGGCATATAAAGGCAGCAATTGCGCACAAAAATGATTCAGAGGATAAATTCTTAAGAGTCGTATTCCATGAGATTACTAAAGAAGCAGTTAAGGAAGCATTTAGCCATCCCCAAGATTTAAATCAGGCACTTTTTGATTCGCAGCAGGCAAGAAGAATCTTAGACCGCGTCGTAGGCTACTTCTTAAGTCCTTTTCTTTGGCGAAAGATTGCCCGGGGATTGAGTGCGGGTAGAGTCCAGTCTGTGGCATTGCGCATAATCCGGGAGCGTGAACGTCAGATTGAGCAATTTATCCCTCAGGAATATTGGGAGATCGAGGCGAGATTAAGTAAAGTCCAACAGCACGAAAAGGAAAGTTTTGTTGCTAAGCTTGTTAAGATTGATAATAAGGATCCAGAAATTGCCACAGGCCAAGTTGCCAAAGATCTAGTTACAAAAATAGAGAGAGAGAAATTCAGCGTTGCTGATATTGAAGAAAAAGATAAAACCAAATCTCCTAGCGCGCCTTTTACCACCAGTTCTTTGCAGCAAGAAGCGTTTAATCGCCTGAGATTCACAGCTCAAAAGACAATGCTTATTGCGCAAAAGCTTTATGAGGGTGTTGAATTGGGTGAATCGGGCCCAACGGGTTTGATTACTTATATGCGTACTGATTCGGTTAACGTAGCGCAGAGCGCCTTAAATGAAGTGCGCAAATATATAACTGAGAGTTTTGGTAAGGAATATCTTCCGGATTCTGTCAGAATTTATAAATCCAAAAAAGGAAGCCAGGAAGCTCATGAGGCAATAAGGCCAACAGGAGTAATGCGTAAACCCGATGATTTAAAACAATACCTGGCAACCGATGAATTAAAATTATATGAACTTATCTGGCGACGCTTTGTTGCCAGTCAAATGAAGCCAGCGCAAATACAGACTACTACTGTAAAAATTTCTGCTGGAGTTTATTTATTTTCCGTCTCAAACAGCAAGGTAAGCTTTAATGGGTATCTCGCAATCTATGAGGAAAAAGATGATGAGGAGAATGAAAAAGAGGAAATTACTTTGCCTCCGTTATCTATCGGCGAAATCTTAAAATTAATTGCTCTTACACCAAGCCAGCATTTTACCAAGCCGCCGGCGCATTTTTCCGATGCGTCATTAGTCAAATTTTTGGAGGAAAGAGGCATTGGCCGACCGAGCACCTATGTGCCGATCATCCAGACGCTGTTATACAGAGATTATGTGCGCCGGATTAAAGGCTATTTTACGATTACTGAATTAGGGGCCAAGGTTGCAGATCTTTTGATAGAGTATTTCAAGGATATTATGGATTTAGAGTTTAGCGCCAAAATGGAAGAGGAACTGGATTTGGTTGAAGAAGGAAAGATTGCTTGGTTAAAGGTGCTACAGGATTTTTATCCTAATTTTAAGAAGGATTTAGATCATGCTCAGAATTCAGCCAAGAAAGAAGTAGTGCAAACCAGTGAGGTTTGCCCGCAATGCGCTAAACCTATGGTTATAAAATGGGGCAGAAAAGGAAAATTCTTAAGTTGTTCTGACTATCCGACTTGTAAGGCATCAAAGTCAATATCCAGCGGAGTAAAATGCCCTAATCCTGGCTGTGGCGGAGATGTTGTGGAGCGCCGCTCCAAGAAGGGTAGATTTTTTTACGGCTGCAGCAATTATCCAAAATGTACATTTGTTTCCAATACATTGCCTAAAGATGCTTGAACGTTTCATAGAAAAATTTTTAAGGTATTTAGATATTGAAAAGAATGCTTCTGAGCATACAAAGATTAATTATACTCATGACTTAAAAGAGTTTGATGCGTTTGTCGCAGATGTCAGTCTGGAAAAAATTGACTATTTACTCTTACGCAGATTTCTCGCCCACTTAAAAAACAAGAATTTATCAAAGCGCACTGTAAACAGAAAATTATCCAGCATAAGATCGTTTTTCAGATTTATGTTTAAGGAGGGGCTAATAAAATCAAATCCTACGCTACTCTTATCCAGCCCTAAGCAGGATAAATATTTGCCTAGATTTTTAACTGAGGATGAAACTGTAAAATTAATTGAAGCAGCGGATGGTAAAGATTGGCTTTCTTTGCGGGACAGAGCACTATTAGAAACATTATATTCAACTGGAATGCGTATTTCAGAGCTAACCGGATTAAATGTGGATAACGTTGATCTTGTTTCAGGAGTGGTTAAGGTTATGGGCAAAGGCAAAAAAGAGAGGATGTTGCCGGTAGGCAGTAGCGCAATTAATGCTATACGCAAATATCTTGATCAGAGAAAGAGGGAAAATTCAGCAGTTTTTTTAAATAAAAATTATACCCGGCTTACCAGCCGTGGTTCGCGCTTAATTTTGAATAAATATATAAAAAAGACTTCGCTTCAACATGGAATTTCACCTCATACATTGCGCCATTCCTTTGCTACGCATCTTTTAAACCGCGGTGCAGACTTACGAAGTGTTCAGGAGTTATTAGGCCATAGCAATTTATCTACCACTCAAATTTATACTCACTTGACTACAGAAAAATTAAAAGCAGTTTATGACAAGGCTCATCCCAGAGCTTAGAAGATATGATTATCTACAATTTTTTATTTATAACTTTATTTTTACTTTTCTTGCCAATTCTTGCGTTGCGTAAGAAATTACATCGCGGCTATTTAGAGCGTCTAGGATTTTTGCCTAGCTATAATCATACGCAAAAAACCATCTGGCTGCATGCAGTTAGCGTGGGAGAGATAATAAGCAGCAGAGAATTGATTAAACAATTAAAACTGGAGTTTCCGGATAAATTATTAGTTATTTCTACGATTACTAAGGCCGGAAACAACCTGGCAAAAACAATTGCTGGAAACGAGGCAGTAGTAACATATTTACCCCTGGATATAAGTTTTCTAATAAAAAGATTTATTAGAAGATTTAATGTCTGGGTTTTTATAGCTATGGAAACTGAGATTTGGCCGAATCTTTTTACTCAGTTGAAATCCGCGAACATACCTATTTTGATTTTAAACGGCCGGGTTTCCAACCAATCTCTCGAAAAATATAAATTTGTTAAATCCATTTTAAAACCTATCCTTGAACGCGTAGATTTATTTGCTATGCAAAATAAAGATTATGCTCAAAGGATAATTCAACTGGGTGCGCCCGAAAAAAAAGTAGAAATTACCGGCAATATGAAATTTGATAATGCGCATTATTCCAGCAAAGATATAATAGACTATAAAGAAAAATTAAATCTCAAATCCAATAGTTTACTCTGGGTTTGCGGCAGTACGCATCCCGGGGAAGAGAAAATTATATTAAGAGCCTTTAAACAATTAATTAAACATTTCCCAAATCTGGAATTATTGCTTGCTCCGCGCCATATCGAACGTGTCCAGGAATTAGAAAAGTTAATCAGCGAGTATGGGTTTTTGCCAACACGTATCTCTAAGTTGGGTTTGGGAAGGCCGCTAGCTCAAACTAGGCAAATCTTTATTCTGGATACAATTGGCCAATTGTCACAATTTTATTCTTTGGCCAGCGTTGTATTTATCGGTGGCAGCCTGGTTAAAAAAGGTGGCCACAATATTTTAGAACCGGCAAACTATGCTAAGCCTATAGTTTTCGGGCCATATATGCATAATTTTTCTGATATAAAAGATTTATTTTTGGAAAATGATGCTGCAATAGTGGCAAATGATGCAATTGAGCTTGAGGATTCAATATCTATGATTGCCGAAGCCGAATCGTTACTAGTTAAGAATATGGGCATAAAGGCAAAGCAGATAGTTGATAATAATAGAGGCGCAACTAATAGAAATATAATTCTGATAAAGGATGTTTTGAGTTCTTATGAAAGACTACCTGTATAAAGTAATTACTGATCAGGTTGAGGGTTTTCCCGTAGTAATAATTAGATTTTTTCTTTTTATATTGAGCCAGATTTATTCATTGCTCATTAAAATTCAGAATTATTGTTATAGCCAAGGATTTTTAAAACCAGCGTCAGTTGATGTTTTTGTGATTTCTGTGGGCAATATTACCTGGGGAGGCACAGGTAAAACATCTTTCATACAGTTGTTGGTCGAGCATATTTTAGCTAAAGGTAAAACCCCAACTATATTGATTAGAGGATACAAAAAAGCTCCTGCCTGTCCGGCAGGCAGGCAAAACCCAAAGCTCCTGCCTGTCCGGCAGGCAGGCAAAACCCAAAGCCCGGACAACTATCAACTGATGGGTGACGAAGCGTATTTATTAAAGGAAAAATTTCCCGCAGTTACAGTATTGGTGGGGCGCGATAGAGTCGCTAGTGCACGCAAAGCAGTCGGCGCATTTAATTGCGATTATCTGTTACTTGATGATGGTTTTCAGCACAGGAGATTGGGGCGCAATCTAGATATAGTGTTAATTGATTGCCTTAACCCTTTTGGCAATGGTTATTTAATTCCCCGAGGGATTTTACGGGAACCGATTCAAAATTTAGAACGCGCAAATATAATAGTAATGACCAATTGTGAATTTGATAAGCAAAGCCAAAAGCAGCTCTGGTTTATGATAAAAAATATAAACGATAATGCGCTTATTGTTTATGTTTCTTACAGATTTAAAGGGCTTTACGAATTAGGTACAAAAAAAGCCAAATTAATCTCAGAGATTTCCGGCCAAAGAGTGGGAATCCTTGCAAGCATTGGTAACTTTAACTCGTTTAAATTAGCAGTGGATAAATTCTTGGAAGTTAAGCTGGAAAAAGAATTTAATTTTCCGGATCATCACGAATATAGCGATATGGATTTAGAAACTGTTGTAAATGCGTCTAAGCAGGCAAATTTAAATATGATAATTACTACAGAGAAAGACGCGGTGAGGTTAAAATCAAAGCTTGATTGTTTTGAGGATATCGAGTTATTGGTTTTAGA
The DNA here is from genome assembly GCA_020058285.1 of Candidatus Omnitrophota bacterium. Taxonomy (GTDB): domain Bacteria; phylum Omnitrophota; class Gorgyraeia; order JAHJTE01; family JAHJTE01; genus JAGVEL01. Next base: position 9,357 of record JAGVEL010000053.1, on the reverse strand, counting down.
GGTTCGTTTAGAGATTATCGAGAATAGCCAAAAGTTTTTTGATTGCGTTGACAATGTACTTATTAATTAGATTCTTAGCTGCGATATTCTCTAGGCTTTCTCCGGAATGTTCCTTGTTTATTGCCCGCTTGTTAGGAGAAGTATATTTTTTATTAGATTCTCGCCACAGAAAAATAGCTTATCGTAACCTCCAGCTCGCTTTGGCAAGCTATTATTCTCCGGAAGAGTTAAGAAGGATTTTAAAGCAGCATTATATTAATCTGGCGCAAAATTTTGTGGAAGTATTATATTCACCTAAGATTAATTCAAGCTATATTGAAAAATACATAAAGATAGAGGGCCGTGAATATCTTGATCAGTCAGTTAAAAAAAATCAGGCAGCGATTTTTACCACAGCCCACTTCGGCAGTTGGGAAATAGCGAATATCGTTTGCCGCCATGTTTTTCCCGACCGGCCTTATGTTGTCTTAGTTAAAGAACAGAGGAAGTCGGCAAGTTTGGCTGCGATGCTCGATTTCTATCGTTTGCAGCACGGTTACAAAATTGTTTCAACTGAAAGAAAAGGCTTAAGAGAGTTAATAAACAATGTAAGAGAAGGCGCTCTTTTGGGTATGGTAATTGACCAGGGGGTGGGTGAATCGCAGGTTTTTATTAATTTTTTTAATCATCGCGTGCCTGCGCCAGCTGGAGCAGTAAAGCTGGCTTTGAATTTTGAGATACCCATATTTTTGACATATATCCGGCGCCTTAACGGGCCAAATCTGCTCTTAAAAATATATCCGGCTTCGCAGGCAAAAAAGGATAATGCGGACATAAATCAGGTTCAGGAATTGACACAAATGATTAATAAACGGTCTGAAGAATTTATCAGAGAGTTTCCTCAAAATTATATGTGGCAATTTAAACGGTTTAAAAATAGAATTGACCGAAAGATTCTCATTTTAGATGATGGCAAGGCCGGCCACCTACGGCAATCCCAAGCAACAGCAGAAATCCTGAAAAACAGCTTAACGCAAAAAGGGTTATTGGTTAAAAACGAGATCATCGATATAGAATTCAAGTCAAAATTCAGCCTCAGTTTACTTGCTGTTATTTTAAAATTTCTCGGCCCGGGTTTTGGCTTTAGCTATTTAAAAAATGCGGTCTCTAAACAGTGTTTTAAAAAACTTTACTCTAACCCTGGCGATTTTGTTATTTCTGCTGGTAGCAGCTTAGCTTGTTTAAATTTAATATTAAGCCGTTACAATCAGGCAAAGTCTATTACAATTTTGACGCCGTCGATAATTAATACTAAAAATTTTGATTTAGTTATCAGTCCGGAACATGATCCGATAGGGCAAGCTAAGAATGTGGTTAAGATTAATGGTTCAGCTAACCTGATTGACGAGGATTATCTGGCTAAAAATTCCAGCTGGTTAAGAAATAAATTTTCAGTAGATAATAACCCCCAGAGGTTAAAAATCGGCCTGCTTATCGGCGGGGATACAAAAAATTTTAAGTTAACGGTTCAGTTGGTGACTTCTATTTGTGACCAGGTTCTATCTGTTGCTCGAGAGCTGAATGCCGAGGTGCTTCTGACTAGCTCCCGACGTACGAGCAAAGAAGTAGAGGATGTTTTAAGGCAGAAATTCTCCGGACAGTCATTATGTAAACTGTTAGTTATTGCTAATGAAAATAATCTTCCCGAAGCTGTCGGGGGTATTTTAGGAATGTGTCAGATAGTAATCGTATCCGGGGATAGCATATCAATGGTTTCTGAGGCAGCAAGCTCTGGAAAATATATTGTTGTTTTCGGCCCGGATTTAAAAGGAAAAACTTTGGCTAAACATCAGAGATTTCTATTTGGTTTAAAAGAAAAAGGATTTATTTATTTTTCAGATACACAGATACAACCACTTATCCGTAAACTTTGGCAAGAAAAGCCGTTGATTAAGAAATTAGATAATAATTTATTGATCAGGCAGGCTTTAGAGAGAATTATCTAATAGGTTTAACTATGAATATATTACAAATTGTCCCGCACTTAAATGTTGGTGGAGTTGAAACCGGCACAGTTGACCTAGCTCGTTCATTAAAGGAAAGGAATCATAAGCCGATAGTCATTTCTGCTGGCGGCAGGTTGGTCCAGGAGCTCGAGGCAGCTAATATCAAGCATTATTGCTTGAGCGTGGATAAAAAATCAATATTTAATATACTAAAAATGATTCCTCAGGTTGTTGAGATTATTAAGAAAGAGGAAATTGATATTGTTCATGCGCGCAGCCGCGTGCCAGCTTGGATTGGATATTTTGCTTGCCGTAGAACAAGAAAAGTCTTTATTACAACCAGCCATGGTTATTATTCCCATCATTTCTTTTCCCGGATAATGGCCCGGGGTAAATTCGTTATTGTGCCCAGCCAAATTATCGGGAAACATATGCTTAATGATTTTAATGTGGCAAGTGAGCGCCTGCAATTTATTGAAAGAAGCGTAAATTTGGATAGATTTAAATTTAAGCCGGTTAATGAAAGGAGTAAAACTGAGTTTATAATTGCTAATGTTGCTAGGCTCACTCCAATAAAAGGGCATGTTTATTTTTTAAGAGCAATCTCCAAGATTATCCGCTCTATTCCGCATATCCAGGTTTGGATTGTTGGTTCAGCCCGGCAATCAGATACTGGTTATCTAGAGGAGCTAAAGGTTTTAACCCGCAGGCTAGGGATTTCTCACTGCGTCAAGTTTATGGGCCTGCGCGATGACATACCTAAGATTTTGATGAATGTACATGCACTTGTGCTTTCGAGTATTGTGCCGGAGGCATTTGGCCGGGTAATTATTGAAGCCCAGGCCAGCGGCGTGCCGGTTGTAGCTACAAAGGTTGGCGGGGTTGTTGAAATCATTGAGGATGGTCTGACTGGAATTCTTGTACCACCAAAAGACCCGGACACAATGGCTGAGGCAATTATCAAGGTGCTGAAAAATCCTAACCTTAGCCAGATGTTAGCTGACAATGCTTATAAAAAAGTAAAACAGGCTTACACTTTGACTAAGATGGTAGATAAGACATTAGAAGTTTACAACCGCGCGTTAATACTTGAACGAATATTGATTATAAAATACAGTGCGCTCGGCGATATTCTCTTAATAACACCGTCGCTAAAGGCAATAAGAGAAAAATTTAAGAGTTCTAAAATTTACTGCCTTACGTCTGTAGCCGGTAGTCAGATTTTGAAGACCTGCCCGTATATTGACGAGTTAGTTATATATGATCATAAACATCAGGATAAAGGGCTAAAGGCATTATTAAACATCGGTGCAAAATTGCGCAGCATTGGCTTTGATAAGGTAATTGACTTTCAGAATAGTAATCGCAGCCACGTTTTAGCATTTTTAAGCCTAGCCCCGGATAGATATGGTTATGATAACCGTAAATTATCCTTTTTTCTGAATAAAAAGGTTAAAGAAAAAAAACAAGCCTTAGATCCAGTAGAGCATCAATCTAAAACTCTAAAACTTTTGGATATTGAGGTAGAATCAAAAGAATTAGAAGTATGGCCGACCTTAGCGGATAAAGAGTATGTTGATGAAATGCTTAAATCTTATTGGCTAAAAGGTTCAGCGCCATTGGTTGGAATCCATATCGGAGCAAGTAAGAAGTGGTTAACAAAGCTCTGGCCAACATATGCCGTGGCCAGCCTAATTGAACTGTTATCTAAGGAAAATATCCGGGTTATTCTTATGGGTTTGTCTAGCGATTTTGAGCGCGGCCAAGAGATATTACGCAAGAGTAAAATTGAGGCGATTAACGCTTGCGGTAAAACTTCTATTTTACAGCTAGCTGAACTTATGAAAAGATGCAACTGTATATTAACCAATGATTCTTTAGCTATGCATATGGCTGCTGCAGTTAAAGTGCCGTTTGTGGCATTGTTCGGACCGACTGATCCAACCCGGCATATGCCGCCGGCAAAACTTTTTATGCGTATTCGTAAAGAGTTAAAATGCAGCCCTTGTTATAAAAAGAAATGCAAGGATATGCGTTGCATGTTGGATATTAACCCCAGAGAGGTATTAGCAGCAATTAAGAATTTTTTGTAGACGATGAATATACTGTTTTTAACAACACACTTAAATCACGGTGGGATAACCAGCTATTTGATTTCCCTGTCCAGCGGTTTGAACAAAAAGGGGCATAATTGCTTTATTGCCTCAAGCGGCGGCCAGGCAGAAGAAAAATTTCGCGCCTGTGGCATAACTTTAATTAATATTCCGATTAACACAAAATGCGAAGTGAGCCCGAAGATTTTGATATCGTTCTTAAAATTAAAAAAGGAATTACGCACACAAAAGATTGATATTATTCATGCTAATACTCGCGTAACACAGGTATTGGGGGCAATATTCTCCAGATTTTGCAATTATCCCTATATTTCAACCTGCCACGGTTTTTTTAAGAAAAGATTCTTCCGGATGGTTTTTCCGGCCTGGGGAGATAGGGTGATTGCCATAAGCAAGCAAGTAGCAGACAATCTTGAACGCGATTTTAAAATTGATAAAGAAATGATTTCAATAATACACAATGGTATTGATTACCAGAGGTTTTCTAGCAATAGTTTTGAAGATAAAAAGAACATAAAGAAGTCTTTTAATTTGTCTCAAGATGGTCCGGTTGTTGGAATGATTGCCCGGCTTTCAGATGTAAAAGGGCACACATTTTTTATTCAAGCAATGCCGCAAATTTTGAACGCTTATCCAAAGTCTTGTTTTGTAATCGCCGGAGAAGGTCGGCTAAAAGAAAAATTAAAAAATGAAGTGAATAAGTTAAGCCTTAGCAAATCAGTATTTTTCTTGCCTTCGCAGCCTGATACATCGCAACTGCTTTCAGTAATGGATTGTGTTGTAACGCCATCTATAGAAGAAGGTTTGGGCTTATCAATTATTGAAGCCCAGGCAGTAGGGGTTCCGGTTGTGGCATTTTCAATTGGAGGGATACCTTCATTAATTGAGCATAATAAGACAGGTTTGCTTGTTGGCTATAAGGATGTTAATGCATTAGCTCAAGCAGTTATAAAGATTTTAAGCGATGAGGGTTTGCGTCGGAATATTATTAACCAAGCCAGAGAAAATATAAAACAAAAATTTAGTCAGGATTTGATGGTTGATGAAACCCTTAAGGCCTATATGCAAGTATTAAACAAAAAATAGAAAATAATGAAAAAAATACTAAAAAATATAATAAAGTTTGGAATAACGCTCTTTTGTCTGGTGGTTGTTGTTTTCCTACTGGTTGCAGGAAGTTACCTTAAGCAACATTACACAGTTCCAATTATTATGTATCATAGTGTTGGGAACGCTCTTTCCGATAAAACTAAGCTGCTTACAGTTTCTGGTTCTACATTTGAAAGGCAAATGAGATTCTTGAGAGAGCACAAATACAATGTTATCAGCCTGCGTCAATTAGCAACCCTGATGAAAGAAAATAAGAGGATTATTCCTAAGACAGTGGTGGTTACCTTTGATGACGGATATAGGGATAATCTGACTGTTGCCTTACCGGTGCTTAAAAAATATAATATTCCAATGACTCTTTTTGTTGCGCCTTTGGAGATTTCCGAGGTGCCTTATTATTTGCGTTGGGATGAGTTAGAACAATTGGCATATTCACCTCTAATTGAAATTGGTGCACATGCAATACACCATGCATTTTTACCTGATATTAAAGATGAAAAAAGATTGCGCCTGGAAATTATAAATTCAAAAAAAATGCTTGAGGAACGCTTAGGACTAAAGGTTGAATTTTTCTCTTATCCTGCCGGCGGGTTTAATAAAAAGATTAAGCAGATTGTTTTGGATAGCGGTTATTTGGCAGCTGTGGCAACAAAGCCTGGCATAAACTATGCTAATGATGATGTCTATGCCTTAAAAAGGATGCGTATTTCAGAGAAGGATAAAAATCTATTTTATTTTTGGTTAAAAATAAGTGGATTCTACGGTCCACTTAGAGATTGGCAGAGACGGTATAAAGACGCGAATATCGGTTATGACTAAGAAAATCTTAGATCCCAAACGAATACTTATATTTAATGTTAATTGGCTGGGGGACGTGTTGTTTTCCACCCCGGCACTTAAAGCGCTGCGAACAAAGTATCCTCAGGCGCATATTGCTTGCATCCTGCATCCGCGCACAAAAGAGATGTTAGAAGGAAATCCCAATGTGGATGAGATAATTATTTTTGATGAAAAAGAAAAAGATAAACATTTGTTCAATAAGTTTAGATTTATATCGCAATTGCGCAAGCGGAAGTTTGATACAGTTTTTTTATTCCATCGTTCATTCACCCGCCTGATGCTTATGACTTTAGCAAAAATTCCAAACCGTATCGGCTATAAAGCAAAAAAAAGATCGTCATTGTTTTTGACAAAGAAGATTCCTTTGCCAAAAGCCGACATACACCGGGTTGATTATTTTTTGAATATTTTAAGAAATTATGGCATAGCTTGTGAAAGTAATGAATACGAATTTTTCGTAGATGATGCATCGCGGAAAAAGGCGGCCGAGATTTTTAAAAATGAACAAATTAGCGCTTCTGACTTTGTTGCGATTATTAACCCTGGGGGCAATTGGTTGCTTAAGCGCTGGCTGCCAGAGCGCTTTGCGCAAGTAGCTAATTTTCTAATAGATAAATTCAAGGCAAAGATAATAATCAGCGGTAGCAGTAAAGATATACCATTGGCAAAAGAGATTGCTGACAAGTTGACACAAAAACCAGTAATTCTCTGCGGCCGGACAAGCCTTAAAGAATTAGGCGCAATTATCCAACGATGCCAGTTATTTATTAGCGCAGATTCAGGGCCAATGCATATTTCCGCTGCCCTAAAAACGCCTTTAATCGCCTTATTTGGCCCGACATCCCCCCGGATCACTGGTCCAATAGGCACAGGTAAGATAAAAATTATACACAAAGATATCGGCTGTAAGATTCCTTGCTACGAGGTTAACTGTGCTGGTAACCGTTGTATGCAGGCAATTAGTGCTCAAGATTGTATTAAAGCCATAGAAGAGATAATATAACCCTCAAATGGATTTATCTAAGATAAAAAATATTTTAGTCGTCAGGACGGACAGGATTGGCGATGTGTTGCTTTCTACGCCGGTGCTGGAGAATCTAAGGAAAAGTTTTCCTAAAGCGCATATTGCCGTAATGGTCAGTCCAAATGCTTTGGATATTGTTCAAGGGAATCCCAATATTAACGAGGTTATTGTTTATGATAAGGATAATTTACATAAGACCTGGAGCTCGAGTATAAAATTCGCGCTCAAGCTAAGAAAGAAAAAATTTGATTTAAGTTTAATTGTCCATCCGACTAATCGCAGCCATATTATTGCATTTTTTTCCGGGATAAAATATAGGGTAGGCTATGATCGCAAGTTCAGCTTTTTGTTAACTCAAAAAATTCCTCACACAAAGCAACATGGTGAAAAACACGAGAGAGATTATTGCCTGGACATGCTCTCCGTCTTAGGTCTGCAGTCTGAAAAATTTTTGCCGCAAATGGTTTTGCGTAAAGAATCAGAAGAATTTGTTGATAATTTATTAAACGATCTTGGTTTAAACACAAAGCAAGAGAAAATTGTGGCAATGCATCCTGGAGCAAGTTGCCCGTCTAAAAGATGGCCGCTAGATTATTTTTCTAAACTTGCGCAATGGCTAATCAAGGATAAAAAAACAAAGATCGCGATTATCGGCGCTAAGGATAATCTTGGGTTAGGCGATAGGTTAGCCGGGCTTATTGATTCTGCTTCTGTAATTAACTTCACTGGTAGATTAACCATAAGCCAGCTTGCTTCTTTTTTAAAGCGTTGCTGTTTGTTTATATCCAATGATTCCGGGCCAGTGCATATTGCTTCAAGCGTAGGTACGCCGGTAATATCAATATTCGGTAGAAAGCAACCAGGTCTAGCTCCAAAACGCTGGGGGCCCTTGGGTAAGCTAGATAAAGTAGTGCATAAGGATGTTGGCTGTACAGTTTGCCTGGCACACAATTGCAATAAGAATTTTTTGTGCTTAAGGTCCATCAGCCCAGAAGAAGTTTATCAACTGGCTGTAGAGCTTTTATAAATATTGTCTAAGCTGGTAAATTATGTTAAAATAAATGGTTCCAAATATAAAAAAGAGTGAGGAAAACCGATGGGAATTGATATTAATATTAAGCTAATTGATAAATTCCGGCGTTCTAAGGTGTTAGTCATTGGTGATTTAATCCTGGATAAGTTTATCTGGGGTAACGTAGAACGCATTTCTCCGGAAGCACCAGTGCCAGTAGTCGTACAGGAGAGGCACTCTGTTATGCCGGGTGGAGCAAGCAATGTAGCTAATAACTTAGCGGGCCTAGAGGCGCAAGACGTGTTTATGGTTGGCGTGGTAGGTAGAGATCGCGAAGGCCAGCAGCTAAAAGTCGAACTGAAGAAAAAAGGCATAAATACATCAGGTATTTTTTCAGATCCGGCCAGGCAAACCACAATAAAAACGCGCATTGTTGCCGGCCATCAGCAGGTTGTGCGCCTGGATAACGAAAATATCGCGCCTTTATCAAAAAATATAATCTCAAAGCTCGTTAATTTTACAAAAAAACAAATTGATAAATGTGACGCAGTTATTATCGAGGATTATGGTAAAGGTGTTATCTGCCCGGAATTACTTCGCCAAATCGTATCAGTTGCTAAATTAAAGAAAAAAATTATCACGGTTGATCCCAAGGAAGATCATTTTAAATATTACAAAGGCGTTACGGCAATTACTCCTAATTTGAAAGAGGCAAGTACCGCTATCGGCAGGAAGTTTAAGGATGATGCTGACGTAACTAGAATAGGCAAGGAGTTATTAGCTAATCTTGGTTTAAAGGCACTGCTTATTACCATGGGTGAAAAAGGTATGCGGCTCTTTGAACGCTCAGGCAAGGTTAATCACATTGATACAGTTGCCCAGGAGGTATTTGATGTTTCCGGAGCTGGCGATACGGTTATTGCTGCTTTTACTTTGGGTTTAGCTTCGGGATTGGATTTTTTAACTGCGGCTAAAATCGCAAATATCTGTGCAGGCATTGTTGTGGGCAAAATTGGCGTTGCCAGAGTAACCCGGGAAGAATTGATAGAAAGACTGAGAGAATATTATGGATAATTTAGGCGTTATACCAGCGCGCTTTGCTTCTACACGTCTTGATGCCAAGGTATTAAAACTGATATGCGGCAAGCCAATGATCCAGCATGTCTGGGAAAATGCCAAGAAAGCAAAGCTCTTGGATGATTTATTAATTGCCTGTGACGATGAAACAGTAAAGAAGGTTTGTTTAAAGTTCGGCGCTAAGGTGCAGCTTAC
>JAGVEL010000034.1 GCA_020058285.1 Candidatus Omnitrophota bacterium | reverse complement strand
GGTGCGTAAATATGCGCCAGGGTATGGTCAACTTCAACTAACGGCAAACCTAAAGAAAAACTCAACGCCCTGGCAAAAGCATTGCCGACTAACAATGCTCCGGGTAAACCCGGTTGCAAAGTTACGGCTATCAATTTGATCGCTTTTAAGCTAATTCTAGCTTTTCTTATTGCCTGCTCTACTACTGTATCTATTGCCTCTAAATGGCCACGACTCGCAATCTCCGGGATTACTCCGCCATATTTCTTGTGGAAAATTTGAGTTGAGGCTACTATGTTAGAAAGAACAACGTTTCCATCTCGAACAATTGCAGCTGCAGTTTCATCGCAAGAAGTCTCAATACCTAAGCAATACATATATTTTAATCCACCAATTGAGAAACAAGTACAAACTCAAATTCTGATTTTTCAAAATCAATCTTGGATAATTTATCAGCCAAAACAGTCAAGGTAAGCCGGCGGTCGTGGCCAATGCCAATTGCCTTGCCCCTGGCCTTTGCCAAATTAATCAACCTATCCACCTGGCTTGCAATATATTCGTAATTGGGCTCATTGTCTAAAAATATATCCCGGTTCGCTAAACTTAAACCTGTCTCTCTGGCGATTTTTTTGCATACTGATGAAGAAGTAACTAGGCTATCTACGAAAAATAAATTTCTTTTTTTCAATTCCTTAAATATTATCCTCATGAGATACTCTGATGTAGTCGCCTTAGAACCCATATGATTAGACACTCCGACAATATTGGGCAAGGAATCAATTTCTCTTTTAATAATACTTAAGACCTCTTTCTCGCTCATAGAAGCAAGTATTGTATCTGGTTCCAGTCGAGAATATTCATTACTAGAGAGCGGCTCAAGCGGCAGATGTAGAACTGTCTGCCAACCTCTTTGTTGGGCATAGCGGTTTACTGCCTGGCTATACCGATGATTGGGCAATATTGACAAGGTCAGGGGTATATTAATGTTATCAAGGTTAGGGATATTTCTTAAACTATATCCCCAGTCATCAAGAATAATAGCAATCTTTATCCGTTTGGGTCTTTTCTTTTCCGGGGCTTTTTGAGCTTGCTTTTGTATATAGACTGCTTTTGGTTTCTTTTTCTGATTGATGACTAAAAACAGAATAATTATCCCTTGAATTAAAATCAAAGAAACTAAAACTACAATTAAAGGACTTATCCTATTCCGGATATATTTAACCAACTTTACCTACTTTCTTATTATAGACTTTAATGCCTTTTAATAAATCAATTGCCCTTAAAAGCTGATTATCTTTGAGGTAGAATTCATCATCTTTCCCCTTAACCTCACCTTCTTCCTTTCCCGGCTTTGATTTTTTCTCTGATATCTCTAATTTTTTAAATGCATCTTCCGGCTGATTAGCTTGACTTTCAGTTTCAGATATTAATTGTGGCTCAATAACTATATCCGGCTGAATGCCGATATTGTGAATTGAGCGCCCGGAAGGAGTAAAATATCTACTCGTAGTAAGCCGCAAAGCAGAACCATCGCTCATCGGAATTACAGTCTGCACTGAACCCTTGCCAAAGCTTTTTGTTCCAACTATTACTGCCCGATTATGATCCTGAAGTGCACCGGCAAGGATTTCTGAGCCCGAAGCGCTTCCTTCATTAATCAAAACCACAATCGGTATTTCTGTTGATAGCGGATTTGTTTCCCTGGACTTAAATTCAATCTTAGATTCCACTTCCCTGCCTTGTGTCCAGACGATCAATGAATCCTTAGGCAAAAATCTTGACGTAACATTAACTGCCACATCAAGCAGCCCGCCGGGATTGTATCTTACATCTAGAATTAATGCATTCATGTTTTTATCCTTAAGTTGTTTTAAGGCTGCGTCAAATTCTTTTACGGTATTTTCCCTAAATTCAACCAGGCGAATATAGCCGATGCCGTCTTCTAAAATTTGAGCTTTTTTAATATCCTTAATTTTAATTGTATCGCGAACTACTTTAATCTCCAATATTTTACTTTCTGATTCACGTAAGATTGTCAAGGTGACTTCAGTGCCAGGTTTCCCGCGTAATTTCTTAACTGCATCTGGCAGGCCAATATCCCGAGTTAATTCTCCATCGATCTTGACAATTTTGTCACCGGCTTTTACGCCTGCGTTCCAGGCAGGAGTATCCTCAATAGGTGTAATAACTGTCAGTAGGCCATCTTTAATCGTGATTTCAATTCCCAACCCACCAAATTGTCCTTCGGTTTCAACCTTTAATTCCTTATATGCATCCGGATCCATGAACTGGCTGTGCGCATCAAGCGAAGAAAGCATTCCTTTTAAGGCTCCATAAATAAGATCGTGAACGCTTTTTTCATCAACGTAAGCTTTATTTACAATGGTCAGCGTATCGCTAAATAACTCTAAATCCGGATATATTTTATCCTTCTTCAACTGCTCTGCAGCGAAAATCATAACTACGCCCAAAACAAACACTAAGCACAACGCCGCGAATGCACCAATAAAAATTCCTTTACGCATTTTAATTTCCTCCCTAGTTGGTTTTAATTGAAAACTAAATTATTATTATTTTTAGTTTTTTAATCTCTTTTCTAAAAGCTCTAAAACCCTCTTCGGATTTGCCTGGCCATTGCTTTTTTTCATAACTTGACCCACTAAGAACATAATCGCATTGCTCTTACCGGCTAAAAATGCATCAACCGAAGTTTTGTTTATAACTAACACCTGCTCAATTATATTTTTTAAGGTATCTTCATCAGAAACTTGAGCAAGATTTTTTTCTTTGATTATTTGTTCAGGGCTTAAATTCTTATCGAGCATTAAGGTCAAAACTGATTTTGCGCTTAACGTGCTCAAGGTATCATTTGAAACAAGCTTTATTAAACTTATAAAATTTTGGGGAGTCAATTGCAGCTCTTTTATGTTTTTATTCCTTTGATTTATCTCATAACTAAGCGCACCTTTAATCCAGTTGAGCATTGTTTTCACATCAGAATAAATGCTCGTACAATCTTCAAAAAATTTTGACAAATCCGGGTCAACAATCAAAAACTGAGCTTCCTCATTTGTTATACCAAACTGATTAATAAATCTTTGTATTTTTTTATCAGGTAATTCCGGAAGGCTCATTTTTGCCGCATCAATGCGTGAGGCCTCTATTTTAAATGGAACAAGATCCGGCTCGGGAAAATATCGATAGTCACTAGCTTCTTCCTTGCTACGCATAGAAACCGTCTCTTTTCTCTCCTCATCCCAAAGCCTGGTTTCCTGGATTACTCTTTGACCATTATTTAAAAGTTGTTCTTGTCTACGCGCTTCTGATTCTAAGGCAATTTTTACAGCGCGAAATGAATTCATATTTTTTAGCTCTGTTTTAGTGCCTAACTCTTCACTATTTGTCAGCCTTAAGGAAATATTAGCATCGCATCTTAACGAGCCCTTCTCCATATCGCAGTCAGAGACATCTAAATATTTCAATAATGTTTTTAAACCAACCAAATAATTGTAAGCTTCATCCGGAGAATTAATGTCTGGC
>JAGVEL010000046.1 GCA_020058285.1 Candidatus Omnitrophota bacterium | reverse complement strand
TACCCTTTTCCTTTAACGCGCGGCCAGACATAGGCCTTACTAACGGAAACCTTTCTGACTAAATCAATGCCGACCAGGCCCTGGGAATCCTTAGCTTTCTTAACTAGTCTTTTTCCATCCAAATCCTGGGTGGACAAAACTGCCTTCATCGCCCCAGCTTGACGTATATGCAAAGTCAATTCCCTGGTATCTATGCCTTCAATACCTAAAATATTGTTCTCTTTCAGATAATCTCCCAATGATTTATGAGAACGCCAGTTGCTGACAATCCTAGAGTATTCTTTCACTACAAATCCCTCTAGGAATATACCGCGCGACTCTACATCCGCTTTATTTATGCCGTAATTTCCAATCAAAGGATAGGTCATAGCTACAATCTGGCCTTTATAAGAAGGATCAGTAAGAATTTCTTGATAGCCGGTCATACTCGTATTAAAGACAACCTCCCCATGCCTTTCGCCGTTTGCGCCAAAGGATTCTCCTTTAAAAACTTTTCCGTCTTCTAAAGCCAGTATTGCCTGCATCTTATTCCTTTCTGGTTACAAGAGCGGCTTTGATAAATTCTCTAAATAACGGGTGGGCTTTATCCGGCTTGGATTTAAACTCGGGGTGAAACTGCACCGCGATAAAATAAGGATGGTTCTTTAATTCCACTATCTCTACTAAATTCTTTTTGGGATATACGCCAGAAAAAACCATACCTTTTCTTTCAAAAATCTTGCGGTATTGATTATTAAATTCGTATCTATGCCGATGGCGTTCTTGGATAAAGTTCCTGCCGTATGTTTTAGAGGCCAAGGTATTGTTTTTAATCTTACAGGGGTATGCGCCTAAACGCATAGTGCCGCCCAGGTCTTTAATTTTCTTTTGCTCTACTAATAGACTGATTACTGGATATTTTGTCTTAGGCTTAAATTCAGTTGAGTTGGCATCTTTCAGGCCGCAGACATTGCGGGAAAATTCAATTACCGCACACTGCATACCTAGGCATAAACCTAAAAAGGGAATTTTGTTCTGCCGGGCAAATCCAATGGCCTTAATCTTACCCTCAATTCCCCGGTAACCAAAACCTCCTGGAACCAAAATGCCAGAAACATCTTTTAAAAACTTCTCTGCCCCGTATTTTTGAATGGTCTCAGAATCTATTTTCTTCACCTCAACTTTGGTATCGTTGGCAATACCAGAATGAACTAATGCTTCATATATAGATTTATAAGCGTCTTGCAGTTCGATATATTTGCCAACCACGGCAATAGTTACCCTGCTCTTGGGATTAAGCACTCTGCTGACTACATTCTTTTCCCAGTCTTTTAGATCAGAAAACTTACATATCAGCTTAAAATGGCTCAAAATTATCTCATCCAATATCTGCTTTTTAAAAACCAATGGGATCTGATAAATTGAATCCACATCCGGAGATTCGATAACCGCTTCTTTTTTCACGTTGCAGAACAAAGAAATCTTATCCTTTACGCTCTCATTTAAAGGCTTTTCAGTACGGCAGATCAATACATCTGGAATGATTCCTATCTCGCGCAAAGTGCCTACGCTATGCTGGGTAGGCTTGGTCTTTATCTCACCTGCTGCTTTTATATAAGGAACAAGGGTCAGATGGATATAAAGCACATTATCATAGCCCATATCTAGGCGGAATTGCCTGGCTGCCTCGAGAAATGGCAAACTCTCGATATCTCCCACCGTGCCGCCAACTTCAATAATGACAATATCAGCCTTGGAAACCTTGGCGCATTCTTTAATCTTATCTTTTATGGCATCAGTGATGTGCGGAATAACCTGAATCGTTTTTCCCAGATAATCTCCGTGCCTCTCCTTGGTAATCACACAATTATAAATCTGACCGGTAGTTATATTATTGAATTTAGAAGTATGGGTATTAGTAAAACGCTCGTAATGGCCAAGGTCTAAATCTGTTTCTGCTCCGTCTTCGGTAACGTAGACCTCGCCGTGTTGATAAGGATTCATTGTTCCGGGATCAACATTGATATAAGGATCGAGCTTCATCAGGGTAATCTTTAAGCCCCGGGATTCTAGAATTTTACCTATGGAGGCAGAGGCAATGCCTTTGCCTAAACTTGAAATAACGCCGCCGGTTACAAATATGTACTTTGCCATAGTTCCTACCTCATCCCGCACTTTCATATTTCAGAATTTTGCTTTACGTAGAAAGTGCGGGATTTATTTCGCAGACGCCCTCTGGGCTACAATTTACGTCGCTATCACTTCCGTAAATTGTCTGCTCAATAAAAAAGGCGTTTTTCGCGCCGATAATTCGGCCTCAAAACGCCTCTGTTTTCTTCTAGTAGCACTACTTTGGACTACGTTTGAGTATAACATATTTATCTTACTTGTCAATGCTTCTAAAGCGCCGATAGATTGCTCCTGCCCATTAAATATTTATCTATACAATGGGCGGCTCTTCTCCCCTCTGAAATAGCCCAAACAACCAAGGATTGCCCCCGATGCATATCGCCGGCAGAAAATACCTTATCTACTGACGTAAGACAATTTGCGTCAGTCTTTACATTAGCGCGTTCGTCAAATTTAAGATTAAACTCGGCAAGTAATCCTGAATGCTCAGGATGTAAAAACCCTAAAGCCAGAATAACCATATCTGCCTCGATTTCAAATTCACTCCCCGGGATCTCTCTCATTACAGGACAAACTGCATCCCGCCCCTCGTAGACAAATTCCACCTTAACGCAGGAAAGCTTCTTCAGGTATCCATTTTCTCCCAGAAATTTCTTAGTCAATACTGACCAGTGGCGCTGGCCGCCTTCTTCGTGGCTGGATGATGTTTTTAAGAGTAAGGGGTAGCTCGGCCAAGGAAAGCCTTTAGTTCTGCATTCCGGGGGCCGGGATAAAAGTTCAATCTGGGCCACACAAACTGCTCCTTGCCGGTGAGCTGTGCCCACACAATCAGCTCCGGTATCTCCCCCTCCAATAACTACCACTTTTTTGCCTTTGGCGTCGCTTAATTTATCTTTGGCAATTTTTTGCCCGGCTACACGCTTATTTGATTGGGTCAAATAATCCATTGCAAAATATATGCCTTTTAATTCTCGACCTTCTATCTTAAGATCTCGAGGGACGCGAGAACCGCCGGTTAAACAAATAGCATCAAAGTCCTTTTTTAATTTGCTAACTTTATAATCCACGCTAACATTTGTACTTACTTGAAACTGAATCCCTTCTTTTTTTAATAAATTAATGCGTCTCTCTAGAATTTCTTTCCCCAGTTTAAAATCAGGGATGCCGAAACGCAATATTCCGCCGATTTTATCATCCTTTTCAAAAACCACTACCTTGTGTCCAACTTTGTTAAGCTGATCAGCGCAAGCCAGTCCTGCCGGGCCAGAGCCAACCACTGCAATCTTTTTTCCTGTCTGTTTTTTGGACACGTTAGGCTTGATGAGATCATTTTTAAAAGCATATTCGATAATCGTAAGTTCATTTTCCCTTATAGTCACCGGGTCATCATTTATGCCTAAGACACAGGCATATTCGCAGGTAGCTGGACAAACTCTTCCGGTAATTTCAGGAAAATTATTGGTGGCGCTAAGTAGCTGAAATGCCTTCTCCCAGTGTCCACGAAATAGTAAATCATTCCACTCGGGGATATAGTTTCCGATTGGACAGACCCAATGGCAGAATGGCGTTCCACAGTCCATACAACGCGAGGCCTGCTCTTTGGAATGCTCTGTTGTCGGCAGAATATTTACCTCAGAATAATCCCGGATGCGTTCGCAAACGAGCCTATACGGCGCAGCCTTTCTCTTTACTTTTAAAAAACCTTTAATCTCACCCATCCGATACCTCTACTAATTCTAATTTCTCTTCTACTCCTATTTCTCCTAAAATGCACTTGTATTCAATAGGTATGACTTTAATAAATCTCTTTGATTCATTCTTGAAGTTATCAAGAATTTTCTTAGCTATAGGACTTTGCGTATAATGATAATGATTGCCCAATAAGTTCTTGATTGTCTCTAAATCTGTTTCATTTGGCTCTTCGAGTTCAACCATATCCAAATTGCATTTCTTTCTGAAATGGCTTACTCCGTCATGAATATAAGCGATCCCTCCGGACATACCTGCAGCAAAATTCCTTCCAGTTTTTCCAAGGATAACTACTCTTCCTCCAGTCATATATTCGCAACCATGGTCGCCAACTCCTTCCACAACCGCATTAAGACCGGAATTTCTGATACAGAATCTCTCGCCAGCGACCCCTCTGATATAGGCTTCACCGTTAATCGCTCCATAAAAAGTAGTATTGCCGATAATAATATTTTCTTGTGGGTTATAATCCGCGCCTCTGTCCGGGTAAATAATGATTTTTCCTCCCGAGATACCTTTTCCTACATAATCATTAGCCATACCTTCTAGTTCAAAAGTTATACCTTTTGCAAGCCAGGCGCCGAAACTCTGACCTGCCACGCCTTTAAATTTAAAATGGATCGTGTCCTCCATTAGGCCATCCTCGCCGTATCTTCTACAAACTTCTCCACTCAGCATCGCTCCAGTTGTGCGATTAGTATTTTTAATGGGTATTTCTAATTTTATACTCTGAGCTTTTTCCAGTGCGGGTTTAGCGAATTCGATTAATTTTAAATCCAGAATGTTATCAATCTCGTGATTTTGGGATTGGGTATAATACGTGCTAACTGATGGAGAAACCTCCGGTTTATATAAAATCCGGGAATAATCAATTTCCTTTGCCTTCCAAGGAAGAATCTCCTGATTTAATTCTAACAAATCTGTCCTGCCAACCATCTCATCCAATCGCCTGATACCTAAACTTGCCATAATCTGACGCAATTCCTCTGCCACAAAACTAAAATAATTGATGATGTATTCAGGTTTTCCCTGAAATCTCTTTTCTAAGATTTCGTCCTGTGTTGCCACTCCTACCGAGCAGTTATTCAGATGACAATGTCTTAACATTACACAACCCAAGACAATCAATACCGCGGTACAGAAACCAAATTCCTCAGCACCCAAAAGGCAAGCAATGGCGACATCGCGACCGGTACGCATCTGGCCATCGGTCTGCAAGCGTACTCTACTCCTTAACTCATTTAACACCAGGGTCTGGTGTGTCTCGGATAATCCCAACTCCCAGGGAAGACCAGCATGTTTAATTGAACTTAGTGGGGAGGCTCCTGTTCCTCCGTCTCCTCCGGAAATTAAAATCATATCTGCATGGCCTTTGGCAACACCGGCAGCAACAGTTCCCACGCCAATTTCAGAAACAAGTTTTACGCTAATACGTGCGCGGGGATTTACATTTTTTAAATCAAAAATTAACTGTGCTAAATCTTCAATAGAATAAATATCGTGGTGCGGCGGAGGAGAAATTAAAGTAACGCCTGGCGTGGTGTAGCGTGTGCGGGCAATAATTGCGCTTACTTTATGTCCAGGAAGCTGCCCCCCTTCACCGGGTTTTGCGCCTTGTGCAATTTTTATCTGCAATTCATCAGCATTCACCAAATAATTTGTGGTGACACCAAAACGACCCGAGGCAACCTGTTTTATCGCACTTCTGGTTGAGTCGCCGTTGGGCAAAGGTGCAAAGCGAACTGGATCCTCTCCGCCCTCTCCGGTATTAGATTTTGCTCCTAGCCTATTCATGGCAATGGCAATAGTTTCATGTGCACTACGGCTGATAGAGCCGAAACTCATCGCTCCAGTAGCAAAACGTTTGACAATTTCCTCAACCAGCTCGACTTCTTTAATTGGAATCGGCTTAGTCTGTTTAAATTTAAAGAGGCTCCTTAAAGTTGTGGGATTCTGGGATTGGTTGTTAATCAGTTGGGTAAATTCCTGGTATTTATTAGCGTCATTATTTCTTACCGCATCCTGCAACGCAGTAATACTTTCAGGATTCCAGAGGTGAAATTCGCTGTCCTTTTTCCATTGATATAAACCACCACTTGCCAAATAAGGAGTTTCTAAACGGTCCTCTGCAAAAGCCTGGCTGTGCCTAGAAATAGTCTCTTCGGCAATTACTTCTAAACCCGCTCCGCCAATGCGTGAAACCGTCCCCGGAAAATAATTGTCAATTAATTCTTGATTCAACCCTACGGCTTCAAATATCTGCGCTCCTCTGTAACTTTGTAAAGTAGAAATGCCCATTTTGGAGAGAATCTTTAAGATTCCTTTATCCACGGCCTTTATATAATTATGCAGAGCTGTTTCTAAATTTAAATCTAACTCTCCTTCTTTTGCCAAAGAGGCGACTGCTTCATATACGAGATACGGATTGATACAATCTGCACCAAAACCAAAAAGCAATGCAAAGTGATGCACCTCTCTTGGCTCGGCACATTCCAAGACTAAACCTATTTGCGTACGCATTGCCTTTTCCACTAGGCGATGATGCACTGCTGCAACCGCTAAAAGATTTGGAATGCTCGCATAATCTCTATTTACTCCGCGGTCACTTAAGATAATAAAAGTATAACCCCCTTTAATAGCCGAAGTTGCTTCTTTACAAATCCTCTTCATAGCCTTTCTAAAACTATTTTCAGCAGATACCTCGAATAACAAAGAAATGGTTTTAGTCTTAAAACCATTTTCCTTAATCCGGCATATTTTTTCTAATTCTTCATTGGTTAAAATCGGATTTCTGACCAATAATTTATGGCAGTGTTTAGGAGTTTCTCCCAGCATGTTTTTCTCTGGGCCAAGATATGTTTCTAGGCTCATGACCAACTCTTCACGAATAGGATCAATTGCCGGATTGGTTACCTGCGCGAATAATTGTTTAAAATAGGCAAATAATAATTGAGGATTCTTGGATAAAACCGCATAGGGAGTATCATTCCCCATGGAGCCAATCGGTTCCTGCGCGCTTCCAGCCATAGGTTTTATGATTACTTTTAAATCTTCGCGCGTATAGCCGAATGCTTTTAGCAAAGTAAGCATATCATATTTATCTTTATTAGATTTCTGCACAGTTTTTTTTGGTAATGATAACTTATCTAGTTCTACCAAACTTTGCTTAAGCCAACTACTGTATGGCCTCTGCTTTGAGGCTGCATCCTTTATCTCTTCATCATTTATAATTCTGCCTTGTTCGGTATCGATAAAGAAAATTTTCCCCGGCTCTAACCTGCCGGATGTGCTGATATCCTCTCCTTTAATATCCAAAACACCGACTTCGGATGCCATAACCACGAGGTCATTTTTTGTAACGATGTAGCGAGCGGATCTTAAGCCATTGCGGTCTAGGCAAGCTCCCACTCTTAAACCATCAGTAAAAGCAATGGCAGCCGGACCATCCCAAGGCTCCATAAAACAGGCATGGTATTTGTAAAAATCTTTCAATCTCTTATCCATAAGATTATTCTGTTCCCAGGCAGAAGGTATAAGTATCATCATTGCGTGAGGCAAAGACCTCCCTGCTAAGACAAGCAATTCAAAAACATTATCAATAGTTGCGGAATCACTGCCTCCAGGCACAATAACAGAAAGGATCTTCTTTGGGTCTTTACCGAACAATCCGCTCTTAAGTAACCCTTGCCTAGCTTGCATCCAGTTAATATTACCTCTCAAGGTATTGATTTCTCCGTTGTGCGCCAAAAACCTAAACGGCTGGGATAAATCCCACGTAGGAAAGGTATTGGTGCTATAGCGTGAATGCACCAGACACAGTGCACTTTTTAAGCTCTCATCCTTTAAATCAAGAAAAAAATTCTCTACTTGAGCCGGCATCAATAAGCCCTTGTACGAGAATGTGCGGCTTGAAAGATTAGTAATATAGAAAAATGTTTTTTGTTTTATTGTTGAGACACGAATAGCACTCTCAATTTGTTTTCTGATAATATAAAGCTTGCGTTCAAAATCAAGCTGCTCTTTTATCTTTTTATTTCTGGCAATAAAAATCTGCTCAATTTCAGGCTGAGTCTCTCTTGCAGCCTTTCCAATATCTGAGCTATCAACCGGAACTTTACGCCAACCTAAAAGTAATTGCCTCTCTGCCTTAATAATCTTAGCGAAGACCTCTTTACAGAAGGCGCGCTCTTCTTTATCCGCAGGTAAAAACACCAAGCCTGTTGCGTACTCGCCAAGATTAGGTAAATTTAGCTTAATTCCTTTGCAGGCTTTAACAAAAAAATCATGTGGGGTCTGGATAAGTATCCCTGCTCCATCTCCAGTCTTTGGGTCTGCGCCGGTTGCTCCGCGATGCGAGAGCCGCCTGAGCACTTCTAAGCCTTGCCTGATAATCTCATTTGATTTCTTTCCTTTGATATTGCAGACAAAGCCCACGCCGCAGGCGTCATGTTCAAACCGCGGATCATAAAGTCCTTGTTTTGGAGGCAAATGGTTGTATTCCATGGTCATATCTTCCACTTATTGGGATCAATGCCTAATTTTTTAATCTTGGCGCGCAAAGTATTACGGTTTACTCCTAAAATCTTTGCTGCTAAAAGCTGGTTGCCGTTTGAATGTAGCAGCGCTTTTTCAATAAGTTCTTTTTCTAAGCGTTCCATACTCAACCGGTAAACTTTGCCCCTGTCTGCAAGAAACATACATTCGTCATGTAAATGCAATTTGTCTTCATTTTCCATTATGCACCTTCTGCCTAAATATTAAGCACGGGTTAATAAAAAAATTCGCCTAACTCCAACTAATAATCCTACCAAAATTTAAACAAGTTTTTTTAGCTTGATTCTCAAAACTTGCTTTTAGCTTCTGATAAGAAACAATCATTTCTAATGCCTTCTCTTTTAATTTATATTCCCGCGTCCAATCCTGAATAATATCTTGCGTAACTTCAAAATGAAATTGTAATCCGTAGGCATTCTTGCCAAATCGGAAAGCCTGATTTTTGCAGGTTTGCGATGTTGCGAGTAACCGGCCTTGCTCAGGAATATCAAAAGTATCTTCGTGCCATTGAAAACAATCAAATTCTTCCTTTAGGCCAGCGAACAAAGGATCAGTTAGCCCCTGAGGAGTGAGCCTGGCCTTATACCAGCCTATCTCTTTTTCTTTTGCTTTTCTTACCTTTGCTCCGCAGGCTTTAGCTAGAATTTGTGCACCTAAACAAATACCTAAAACCGGGATTTCTTTTTTTAATGCTTTTTTTAAAAAAATATCCTCATCTATTAAAAATGGGTACTTGTCCGCTTCGTAAACATTCATTGGCCCGCCTAACACAATTATTGCTTCAATATCATCAAGCTTATCCGGTAATTTTTCTTTATTTGCTAAATTAATTGTCTGAATAGTCCAGGCAGTATTCGAGAAAAATTCTTCAATACTGCCTGGGCCCTCAATATCAATATGCTTAATAATTAAAATCATAAATGAGGACATAACTTAGCGAGCAATAGCGAAGCTAAGTTATGTGTCCGAACTTACCCCACACCTAGATTTGTAAAGATTACATTTGTTGCAGCTGGGTGTGGGGTCTAATTCGCAGACGGCTTCGCCTACGACTTATATCGCTTACGCTCTATAAGTCGTCTGCTCATTAAATGTCGAAATATAGATAGAACTCATAAGGACTAGGACGCATCCTAACCGGGTCTATCTCTCTTTTACGCTTATACTCAAGCCAGACATCAATTACATCCTTGGTAAATACCCCTCCCCTAAGAAGATAATCATGATCAGCTTCCAAAGCGTCTATTGCCCTGCGTAAAGAAGAAGGAACAGTAGGAATTTTGCTTAACTCTTCCTCGTTCAATTCAAAAAGGTCAACATCCAACGGCTCACCGGGATTAATTTTATTATGTATACCATCAAGGCCAGCCATAAGCATAGCGCTGAATGCCAAGTAACCATTACAAGCTGGATCCGGAGGACGAAATTCAATCCTCTTTGATTTAGGGTTATCTGAATACATCGGTATCCTTACTGCCGCGGAACGGTTTCTTGCTGAATACACCAAGTTTACTGGAGCTTCATAGCCCGGAACCAACCTTTTGTAAGAATTAGTCGTCGGAGCGCAAAATGCCATAAGGCTATTAGCATGCTTAAGCAATCCGCCGATATAATATTTGGCTGTTTGACTTAATAATGCATAACCATTCTTGTCATAAAACAGGTTTACCCCGTTCTTCCATAAGCTCTGATGACAATGCATGCCTGAGCCATTATCCGCAAACAGTGGTTTGGGCATAAAGGTTGCAACCATCCCGGCTTTCTTTGCCATATTTTTAATAATATATTTGTAGAGCAATAAGTTGTCGCCCATCTTTGTCAGTTTGTCAAATTTCATATCAATCTCGCACTGGCCGGCAGTAGCAACTTCATGATGATGGACTTCAACATTAATACCTGCATCTTTCATTTTCAGGATCATCCTGCTTCTTAAATCCTGGATAGAATCATGCGGAGGAACAGGAAAATAGCCTTCTTTAAATCTTATCTTATACCCAAGGTTAGGATTTTCATCCCGGCCGGTATTCCAATCCGCTTCATCAGAATCAATATAGTAATAGCCTGAGTTTTCAGTCTGATCAAAACGCACGCTATTAAAGAGAAAGAACTCTGCTTCCGGGCCAAAGTAAACCGTATCAGCTATACCTGAATCCTTTAGATATTTCTCGGCTTTTTTAGCAATGTAGCGCGGATCACGAGTGTAAGCACGGCGATTAAGCGGATCGTAAATATCGCAGATAAGGCTTAGTGTTGGAACCTCACAAACCGGATCAACTATTGCAGTAGCCGGATCAGGAATAAGAATCATATCTGATTCCTGGATCTTCTGAAAACCGCGGATTGATGAACCGTCAAAGCCAATACCATCAACCCAGATAGAGCGGGTAATATCATCCATCTCTAGTAACTCTGAAGCCGGGATAGAAAAATGCTGCCATAATCCCGGCAAGTCGTTAAATTTTAAATCAATAATCTGGATCCCTTTTTCCTTTACCATCTTGAGTACATCCCTTGCTGCTTTTTCATCAAAAGAGCCGTTGATAAGCGGATTTTTGGTCTTTACTTGTGCTATCTCTTTTACCTTTTTTCTTGGCATCTTTGTTCCTCCTTTATAGTATTATGTCGCAAATAAAAAAGCGTTCAATCTGGTCGGTTTTCTTTGACCATACTGAACGCCTCTGTTCGATTTTATTTTCTGCCTAATTTTACACTACGTTGTGCCTAAGTTTTAGCCTCTCATATATACAAGTAAGAAATTGCCTTTTTTGGTAACCTCTTGGGCAATTTCTTATGCTCACGCCTCTTCTTAATCTTTCGCTCCTTCACACAACTGACAGGATAAGCCGGCGCAGTATTAGCCCAAATCTTGGCAATAGGTTCCAAATAATTGTATAAAGGTAACTCCTCCATCTCAGCTTTTAATCATCCTATGGCTAACGAACCACGTTCTTCGGTGCGTATACGCACACATTCCTGCAAATCCAGGACAAAAATTTTACCGTCGCCAGTTTCACCGGTTTTAGCCCCTTTAACAATTGCTTTTATTGTCGGCTCAACAAAGTTATCGTTTACGGCTATTTCCAGGCGTATCTTCCTCAGGAGATTTCCTGTTTCTTTTGCTCCACGATAAACCTCTGTAACGCCTTTCTGCCGACCATGGCCTAACACCTCATTTACCGTAAGCAGGTTAACCCCTACCTTGTAAAGTTCATCCTTTACTTCCTCTAATTGGTGCGGTTGAATTATGGCTATGATTAGTTTCATAGATTTACCCTCGCTTTTCTTGTCCGTAAATCTAAATCTATTCTAATACTGTATACGCTCTTTCGCGATGTTGAGTAAGATCTAAACCCATAAGCTCATCTTTTTCACTTACCCTTACGCCGACAATTAAGTTTACTAATTTATAAATAATTAACGTAGTAAAAAATGTATAGCCTACAGTAACTAATACAGCAAATAATTGAATAATAAACTGCTTGGGGTTTCCAAAAAACAGACCATTTGCGCCAGCAGGATTTATTGCTTTAGACGCAAACAATCCAGTGGCTAGTGCTCCCCAGATACCCCCAATGCAATGAACACCGAAAGCATCCAAGGAATCATCATATCCTAATAAAGGCTTTATAATACTCACAGCGATAAAACAAAAAACGCTTACCAGCAATCCAATAATTATTGCCGGAATAACGCTTACAAAACCTGCGGCTGGAGTAATTGCTACTAATCCGGCTACGGCGCCGCTGGCTGTACCGAAAATTGTCGGTTTGCCATTTTTAATCCATTCTATAAACGCCCAACTTAAACCCGCTGCTGCGGCGGCAGTATTGGTTACAACAAAAGCATTAACCGCCAAGCCATTAGCAGCCAATGCGCTTCCGGCGTTAAACCCAAACCAACCAAACCAAAGCAAAGCTGTGCCTAATACTACAAACGGCAGGTTATGAGGCGCTGGAGCATTATGATCTAAATTTTTCCTCCTACCTATAACTAAAGCTGTAACTAATGCAGCCATACCGGCATTAATATGCACAACTGTTCCTCCGGCAAAATCAAGCGCGCCTAAATTCCTGAGCCATCCGCCGATTCCCCAAACCCAATGGCAAACCGGATCATATACAAACGTTGCCCAGAGAAGCGTAAAAATTAAAAATGCTGAAAATTTCATCCTTTCAGCAAAAGCACCGATAATTAAAGCAGGGGTTATAATTGCAAACATCGCTTGAAAAATCATAAATGCCTGATGAGGTATAGTTGCAGCATAATCACTGTAAGGCTCCATGCCTACACCATTTAAACCCAACCAGCCAAAACCTCCCCAAAATCCATTCCCGGGATGGAAAGAAAGGCTGTATCCGAATAACACCCACTGCAGGCTTAAAACGCAAAGAATGATAAAACACTGCATTAAAACACCCAGGATATTTTTCTTCCTGACCAT
>JAGVEL010000057.1 GCA_020058285.1 Candidatus Omnitrophota bacterium | reverse complement strand
TCGTTTGGCGAAATTCCCTTCGGTCAGTTTCGCCACTCGCGTGCCGTAATTCCTTGCAGACATTTGCCAAAAAATTTCTTATGCACGCTCACAAATCCCGTCGCAAATGAACAACAGAAACTCAAGACTGTTTCCGAACGAGCATACGGAGCACAGGAGCTAAGCTATGAGGCGAAACTTTTCCGTGTACTTCTGCTACGAGATAACCCCCTTTAGGGGGATGGGGGGCATACAGGAAAAGTTGAGACGAATGGCTCCGAGCACCGAAAGCGAGAGAGGAAACGGGATTGAGGTTAAGTGACAGCCTGTCTGCCGGCAGGCAGAGAAAATTGTCAGATTCATTCTATTAAAGAAGATACAGAGTAAAAACCTAAAATTTGTAAAAAAAAGGGGGGGATATGAGAAAAATAATTTTAAATATTAATATGGGTCTTGCGTTCCTAATAATCGGTTACATATTTTTTTCACAGCCTATAATGAAACTTTCAACTGAAAAAGCGGTGCAATCTGTCAAACAGAACATATTAAAAGGTCATTTTAATAAAGATATTCAAGATGAGCTTAGCTTGGATATAAGTATTATTTCTGGCAATTATAAAACACTAGGTAAAAGTCTATATCATAATCAGATAGCTGGATTATTAAGTTGCGTTTTATTACTTTTGAATAATTATTATATTTTATTTTTAGATAGAAATAAGACGTAAACAAGGAATGGGGCTGACTATATTCCTTGCATATGTTAAACTTGTGCACTCAGGTACTTTTAACTAATATTCAGTATTAAGAATTGAGTATCTAAAAATGTCGTTAACAGTTTTACACGAAGACAAAAATTCTAAGGCGCGATTAGGCACGCTGAAGACTGCTCACGGCGAGATTCAGACGCCGTGTTTTATGCCGGTGGGTACGCAGGCTTCTGTAAAGATGCTTTCCACCCGCGATCTTGAGGACTGCGGAGCAGAGATTATTTTAGCCAATGCCTATCATTTGGCTTTGCGGCCAGGTATAGAGATTATAAAAGCCGCTGGCGGCTTACATAAATTTATGGGTTGGGACAAAGCAATCCTTACTGACAGTGGAGGCTATCAAATCTTCAGCATGTCAAATCCGCCCTCAAAGCCAAAGGTAGCGAACAAGAAAACTTCTCTTTACAAAATTACTGATGAAGGAGTCCAATTTAAATCGCATCTTGACGGATCAAAACATTTTTTCACACCTGAGAGTGTTTTAGAAATTCAACTGGCTTTGGGTTCTGATATTATTATGCCTCTTGATGAATGCGTTGAATACCCGGTTACCAAGATTTATGCTCAAGTAGCCATGGAGCGTACAATTAACTGGGCAAAACGTTCAAAATTAGTCCATAGTCAACGGTCGACCATGGACCATCGACCTTTATTGTTCGGTATTGTC
Source organism: Candidatus Omnitrophota bacterium (assembly GCA_020058285.1). Lineage (GTDB taxonomy): Bacteria > Omnitrophota > Gorgyraeia > JAHJTE01 > JAHJTE01 > JAGVEL01. Next base: position 27,014 of record JAGVEL010000057.1, on the reverse strand, counting down.
CAGGGCGCAACCTATGAAGACCTGCGAAAAGAATGTGCTAAGCGCTTGATAGACCTTGAGTTTGATGGCTATGCCTTAGGCGGATTAAGTGTTGGCGAATCAGAAGATTTACGCTATAATATAGCTTCTGCTGTAATTCCAGAATTACCTCCAAGTAGTGCTCGATATCTTATGGGAATGGGTAAGCCTCAGGATTTAATTGAAGCAGTAATCCTGGGATTGGATATGTTTGATTGTATAATCCCTACGCGTTACGGCAGAAACGGCAGCGCGTTTACTCGAGAAGGAAAAATTATCGTAAGGGATTCGCCTTACGTAAAAGATTTTAAACCTTTAGATGAATCCTGCAATTGCCTGGCCTGTCAAAGATATTCCCGGGCTTACATCAGGCATCTTTTTAATACTAACGAACTTTTAGGCTTATACTTGGTGTCTTTACATAATGTTCATTTTTATCTCAGGCTTATGGAAGAGATTCGCCAGGCAGTTAATGGCAATAGCATTTTAGAGTTGAAGAAAAAATACGCTAATTACAATTAATATGCTCATTGATGTCCTGACAATATTTCCCAAGAGTTTTTCTCCGGTAATAAACGAATCAATTCTTAAGCGTGCTCAAAAATCCGGCAAGGTTAAAATTCGTATCAACGACATCCGCGATTTTACTTTAGATAAACATAGAAAAGTCGATGATCGGCCGTTTGGCGGCGGTCCAGGAATGGTTATGTGCGCGCAGCCGATGTTTAGCGCTGTCCAGCATATACTGAGAAGCACAAAGCACAAAGCACATAGCACAAAACGCAAAGTCATATTACTTTCGCCTCAAGGCCAGACGCTTACACAAAAATTAGCTAAAAAATTATCCGGATACAAACACTTAATTCTTATCTGCGGCCATTACGAAGGGGTGGATGAACGGGTAAAAAGATATCTGGTTGATGATGAGATCTCTATCGGAGATTATGTTTTAACTGGCGGAGAATTACCCGCCATGGTGTTGATTGATAGCATAGTCCGGCTTTTGCCTGGAGTTTTGGGTAGAAGCGAATCTTTGAATGAAGAGAGTTTTAAAAACAGGCTTTTAGAATACCCGCAATATACCCGGCCAGCAGTGTTTAAGGGTAAAAAAGTGCCGCAAGTTTTATTAACCGGAAATCATAAGCTTATTGCTCAGTGGAGAAAATTTAAGGCATTAGAGCAAACAAAGTTAAAAAGAGCTGATTTATTAAAAAATAAATAACGCATAGGGGTGATACCATGAAACAGATTGAAGATTTGGAAAAAGAGCAGTTAAGAAAAGATTTGCCGGAATTTAATGTCGGCGACACCTTGAGAGTTTTTGTAAAGACCATAGAAATGGATAAGGTACGCGTTCATCCTTTTGAAGGTACGGTTATTGCCAAAAAAGGCAGGGGAATAAATGAGTCGTTTACAGTGCGTAAGACTTCTTACGGCGAGGGCGTAGAGCGAGTTTTCCCCTTGCACTCTCCGGGTATAGAAAAAATCGAGGTTGTAAATAAGGGCAAAGTAAGGCGCGCAAAATTATATTATTTGCGTAAGCGTACAGGCAAAAGAGCAAAGGTAGACGTTGAAGCTCTCTAAATTTATATGAGATACCACGAAAAGAAAGCAGGTAATGACGGCTTTAAGTTTATCGTCGGTATTGATGAGGTAGGCCGCGGCCCCTTAGCCGGGCCGGTTGTATCCTGCGCCGCACACTTAAAAAAATACTCATTTAAAAATAGAATTGATGATTCAAAGAAATTGTCCGCCAAGCAAAGGCAACTCGCATTTCAGGAGTTAGTAAATAATTGCGATTTCGGTATTGGCATTATAAATGAGAAGGTGATAGATAATATCAATATCTTAGAGGCAACAAAAGAGTCAATGCAACGGGCAATTATTAACCTTGGTTTAAAGCCGGATTTTCTGCTGGTTGATGGCCCTATAGATTTAGACGTTGATATTCCTTATAAAAAGATTATTGATGGCGATAAAAAGAGTCTGACTATTGCTGCAGCGTCAATTATTGCCAAAGTGATTCGCGACCGGATAATGGATATGTATGACAAGATATATCCAAAGTATGGATTTAAGTTTCATAAAGGTTATGCTACGGCAAGGCATTTGAAGGCAATCAAAAAACATGGGCCATGCCCAATTCATAGGTTTAGTTTCTCGCCGATATGCGATTAAATAATAACAAATCCATCGGAGAAAGCGCTGAAGATTTAGCCGCTCGCTTTTTACGTAAACTCGGATACAGCATAATTGCAAAAAATTTTAGGACCAAAATTGGCGAGTTGGATATTATTGCCAAAGATAAACATACAATTTGTTTTGTTGAAGTCAAATGCCGCTCTAACTTAAGTTGCGGCTTGCCTCAGGAAGCCGTAACTGATTTTAAGAGACACAATATATCCAGAACCGCACTTTTTTATCTAAAGAAAAATAAGCTTTTAGATGTTGATGCCCGGTTTGATGTTGTTGGCATTAATCTGGATGAAGGCAAGTGTGAGCTTTTTAAAAACGCCTTTGAATTAGATAGTCGGTATTCTTACTAAATCGAGTAATTCATGCTTTCAGATTTACAAATCGCCCAAAAAGCAAAAATATTACCAATAAAAAATATTGCCAAAAAGCTCGGGATCTTAGCGTCGGAGTTAGAGCTCTATGGTGATTATAAAGCCAAGATAAGCCTATCCATCTTAGACAGGATTAAGAATAATCCCACTGGAAAATTTATACTCGTAACCGCAATTACGCCTACGCCTTTAGGCGAAGGTAAGACAGTTACAACCATTGGCCTTTCTTTGGCTTTAAACCAGTTGGTTGGTAAAACTGCTACTTGCATAAGGCAGCCGTCATTAGGTCCGGTTTTTGGCATAAAAGGCGGAGCAGCTGGCGGAGGGTATTCCCAGGTTATCCCGATGGAAGATTTCAATCTTCATTTTACTGGCGACGTGCATGCAGTAGGCCTGGCTCATAATCTGGCAGCGGCATTTTTAGATAATGCAATTTTTAAGAAAAGATTTGATGTTGATTTATCTACAATTAGCTGGAATAGAGTAGTGGATGTCAGCGACAGAGCTTTGCGCAATGTGCGCATTGGCTTGGGAACAATTGAGGACGGAATTCCGCGCGATTCAGGTTTTGATATAACTGTTGCTTCTGAGGTTATGGCAATATTAGCTCTCACAAATAGCCTTTCAGATTTAAGAAAAAGATTAGGCAGGATTATTTTAGCCCGGGACAAATCTGGTAAACCGATTACTTGCGAGGATTTAAAAGTTAGCGGAAGCATGGCAGCGTTACTAATACAGGCAATAAAGCCAAACCTTATTCAGACATTAGAGAATACGCCTTGTTTTGTCCATGCTGGCCCGTTTGCTAATATTGCCCACGGAAATAGCTCAATCCTTGCCGACAAAATCGCTTTAAAGCTGGCTAATTATGTTGTTACTGAAGCGGGTTTTGGTGCAGATTGCGGAGCAGAAAAATTTATGGATATCAAGTGCCGGATAAGCGGGGAGAAACCGGATTGCGTGGTTATTGTCTGCTCTGTGCGCGCGCTTAAAATGCATTCTGGAAAATTTAGAGTTATCGCTGGAAAACCGCTTGATCCTGGCTTGACAGAAGAAAATATTGAAGCGGTAAAACAGGGTTGCTGCAATCTAAAAAAACAAATAGAAAATATGAAATTGTTCGGAGTGCCGGTTGTGGTTGCAATAAATAAATTTACCACAGATACACAGAAAGAAATCGATGTGATTAAAAAAGAAGCTGTTGCTGCCGGAGCAAAAGATGCCTTAGAAAGCGAAGTCTGGTTAAAAGGCGGTAAGGGCGGCCTAAATTTAGCCAAGGCAGTTATTCAGGCCTGTAACGAAAAAAATAATTTTAAATTCCTATATCCTTTAGACATTTCGATTAAAGATAAGATAAAGATTATTGCCACTAAAATTTATGGAGCTAAAGACGTAGAGTATTCCGAGATCACAAATAAAAAAATAGAGGAATTTGGCCATTTGGGTTTTGATAATTTACCGATATGCATGGCTAAAACTCATTTGTCTCTTTCACACGACCCAAATTTAAAAGGCGCACCAAAGGATTTTATTTTACCGGTTCGCGATATCCGCGCATCAATCGGCGCAGGTTTCTTATATCCATTATGCGGTTCAATGCGCACAATGCCGGGCTTACCAACACATCCTGCCGGTGAAAAAATCGATATTGATGAACAGGGTAAGATTGTAGGATTGTTTTAAAAAATATGTATATTGATAATTCAATAAAAAAATATTTAGATGATTTAAGCGCTAAAACTCCAGCACCCGGGGGTGGCTCAGCAGCAGCTTTAGTCGCAGCGGCTGGTGCTGCGCTTATGAGTATGGTTTGTAATTTTACCCTGGGTAAAGAAAAATATAAGCACGTTGAAAGCGATATCAAAAAAATCTTAGAGAAGTCTGAGCAGCTGCGTACAAGATTCCAACAACTGGTTGATTTAGATGTTGAGGCGTTTGAGTCTAAGGACATGCAAAAATCTCTAGACGTGCCATTAGAGGTTTGTCGTCTGTCCTTCGAGGCTGCTGGTTTTTGTCCGCAACTAATGAAGAAAGGCAATCTTAATTTGATTTCTGACGTTGGTTGCGCGATTGAATGCTTTGTCGCGGCTTTTGCCTGTGGCCGGATAAATGTGGAAATAAACCTAAGAAATCTATTAGAAAAAGAGAAGAAAGCAAATATAATACGCGAACTTAACCGAAACGAATTAAGATTGCGGGAAATCAGAGACGAGGTAAATAAATATGTCTGCGAAATTATTAGAGGGTAAACCAATAGCTGAAAAAATTCAAACAGAGATTAGGCAAGAAATAAAATCTCTGGGTAGTACTGTAATCCTGGCTAGTATCCAAGTTGGAGATAATGCTGGAGCAGAAAGCTATGTTAAAAGCCAAAAAAAGCTCGCAGAAAGCTTGGGCATAGAATATCGGTTTAATAAATTAGCCAGCGAAACATCTGAGGCTGCATTAATTGAATATATCAATAAACTAAATATAGATAAATCAGTTCAGGGCATAATTATTCAGATGCCCTTGCCCAGCCAGATAGATTATAAAAAAATCAGCACATTTATCTGTCCGGAAAAGGATGTTGAAGGAATGCATCCAGCGAATATTGGTAAGATTGTATTCGGAAAAGCAAAGATTTTGCCTTGCACGCCTGCTGCTTGTATGGAGCTTCTTAAATCAACCGGAGTTAATCTTTACGGCAAAGAAGTAGTTATTGTTGGTCATAGTGAGATTGTGGGGAAACCTCTGAGCCTTTTATTGCTTGAAGAATTCGCCACAGTTACGGTTTGCCATATTGGTACAAGCAAGGCTGGCAAGTTAGAAGAGCATGTAAAAAAAGCGCAAATTCTAATTGTTGCAGTAGGTAAGCCCAATCTTATTAAAGGCGATTTAATTAGTCCAGAGGCAATTGTAATTGATGTAGGTATAAACAGGGTTGAAGGGAAAATCGTCGGAGACGTGGAGTTTGAAGCAGCAGCTAAAAAGGCTGCGTTTATTACGCCAGTTCCCGGCGGAGTCGGGCCATTGACTGTAACAATGCTAATGCGCAATTTAGTTGAGGCTGCAAAGTTGCAGAGAGTGTAGAATGAACCTGTCAATTTTCTCGCTAAAGTCGATTTCTTTACGCCAATGATCTTTCGCGCTTCGGTGGCTGCGGAACTCGCTCGTCGGGGCTTTCGCCCCAGGACGAGCTCAGACATCCTCGCCATCCGAATGCCCTGGCGTTCGGATGCCCTCAGCGCTCAAGCTCCATTGGCTAAAATCGACATATCGCTCGAAAATTGCCAGATTCATTCTGTTAAGAGGTATGTGTATTGATACTTTGCGATGGGATTTGTGAGCGTGCATAAGAAATTTTTTGGCAAATGTCTGCAAGGATTTACGAATTGCTGGAGCAAGTTGCTAGTTGCAAAGGAATACTTGCGTAAGCAATGAGTAAACCGTAGCAGACGGCAAAAGATTTCAGCACGCGAACAATATCCCAGAGCAAAAGGCAGGACCCGCAAAAGTAATGAAAATTCAATATGACCTTTAAACAAAAACTACAAACTACAAAATTTCTAGTCACTTCTGAAATCGGCCCGCCAAAAGGGATTCATACTGAAACTTTTTTAGAGGATGCTGAACTTATTCGTAATCGCGTTGATGCGATAAACGTTACAGACTTGCAGAGTTCAGTAATGCGCTTGGGCTCTCTGGTAGTCTGTCATCTGTTAAAGCAAAAAGGTTTTGAGCCGATTTTTCAGGTAACTTGCCGGGATAGAAACCGCCTGGCTTTGCAATCTGATATTCTTTCAGCCGCAACCTTGGGTATTGAAAATATCTTAGCCTTGACCGGTGATCATCCTTCTTTAGGCGATCATCCTCAGGCAAAGCCGGTATTTGATTTGGATTCTGTGCAGTTAATTCAGGTGATAAGGGGCCTTGAGCAGGGTAAGGACATGGTAGGTAACCCTCTGGAAGGCGCTGCGCCAAAATTCTGCATCGGTGCAGTAGTAAACCCCGGAGCTGATCCATTAGAGCCGCAAATATTAAAAATGGAAAAGAAGATTGAGGCCGGAGCAGAATTTTTCCAGACTCAGGCAGTTTATGACATCAAGGTATTTGAAAATTTTCTGAGCAAAACAAAGCACTTAAAAACAAAAATTTTAGCCGGTATTGTTTTGTTAAAATCAGCCGGAATGGCTAAATATATGAATAACAATGTTGCCGGCGTATTTGTGCCGGATTCTTTTATAAAAGAAATGCAAGAGACAAAGGATAAGTCTAAAACTGCAATTGATATTGCTGCTAGGCTTATAAAAGAATTAAAACCAATGTGTTCTGGCGTTCATATTATGCCGATTGGGTGGGACAAGAAGGTACCCCTGGTATTAGATGCAGCGGGTTTATGATAAGGAAGGGCGGGGTGAAGATAGCAATTACTGGTAAAGGCGGAGCAGGAAAAACCACAATTTCTTGCGGCCTTGCTTTTAAATTTAGAGATAACGAAAACCAAGTTATTGCTGTTGATTGTGATCCGGATACAAACTTTGCGCTTGCCTTAGGCTTTCCAAACCCCGCTGATATTAAGCCAATTTCTCAATTAAAAGAAATGATCGCTGAGCGTACAGGCGTTGAATCCTTAGATAAGCCTCAAACATTCTTTAAATTAAACCCTAAGGTTGATGATATTCCGGATAAATATGCGGTTAGTCACAATGGCATAAAACTTTTAGTAATGGGCAAGGTTTGTAAGGCGGGAAGCGGTTGTATGTGTCCGGAGAATACTTTTATCAAACGCTTAATCTCTCACCTGGTCTTAGAAAAAAATCAAGTGGTGATATTGGATATGGTTGCTGGCACAGAGCATATTGGCCGGGGAACAGCAGCTAATGTTGATGTTGCGTTAATTGTGGTTGAGCCGACTAAATTAGGTGTGCTTACCGGCCTAAACGCTGAAAATCTATTGAAACAATCCGGAATTAAGAAGATATCTTTTATCGGAAATAAAATAGTCAATATTGATGATGAAATTTTTTTAAAAGAAAATATACACAGCGATTTTTTAGGATTTATTCATTTAAATAAAACATTAGAACAAAATCGTGGAATATTTAAATTTGACAAATCCTTAGAACGGGAATTTGACGAGGTATTTAAAAAATTGGTTATGGAGGATTAAATGAGTCAGGCTAATATTAAGAAAGACGCAATTCAAGGGCCGTTATATGAGCGCGCTAAAGCCCAGGGTATAGAAACGATCTGGGAGCGCGCGGTAAGCCAAGAGCCGCATTGCGGGTTTGGTACTTTAGGCTTGTGTTGTAAGAATTGTAATCTTGGGCCATGTCGTATTGATCCGTTTGGAGAAGGCCCAACCTGTGGAGTTTGCGGCGCAGATGCAGATACGATTTCAGCAAGAAATCTGGTACGCCATATTGCTGCTGGAACTAGTTGCCATAGTGACCACGGCAGAGAAATTGCAAAAACCCTGCAAATGGTGGCAACCGGCGAGACAAAATTCTATAAAGTTACCGACGAGGAAAAGTTGAAAACTGTCGCTAGCGAATATAAAATAAAAATTGAAAACCGCACAATAACCGACATTGCAAAAGACCTGGCTGAAAAAATTCTTGCTGAATACGGCCAACAAGAAGGTGAACTTAAATTGATTCAACGCGCCCCGGAAAAGCAAAAGCAGATTTGGCGAAAATTTTTCCTTATGCCGCGGGGTATTGACCGGGAGGTTGTTGAGGCAATGAGCCGCACAAACATCGGCGTGGATAATGATTATAAGAATTTGATGGCTCACGGTATGCGTGTTGCTCTGACTGATGGCTGGGGCGGTTCAATGATTGCCACAGAATTAACTGATATTTTATTCGGTAAACCAAGCCCCAAAAAAGCAAAAGTAAACTTGGCTGTATTAAAAGAAGATGAGGTAAATATAATTGTTCACGGCCACGTGCCGCTTTTATCCGAGATGGTTTGCGATGCAGTTTCCAGCCCGGAATTAATTGCCCTGGCTAAGGAAAAGGGCGCTGTTGGCATAAACCTTGCTGGAATCTGTTGTACTGCAAACGAGATTCTTGTGCGCCGGGGTTTTCCGGTTGCCGGAGATTTTCTACAACAGGAATTAGCCCTGATGACTGGTGCAGTAGATTTGATGTTGGTTGATTTACAGTGCATTATGCCTTCGTTACCAGATATTGCCGGTTGTTTTCATACTAAAATTGTTTCCACGTCGTCAAAAGCAAGATTTCCCGGCATGGAGCACGTAGAATTCAACGAGGAACTTGCCTTGCCCATTGCTAAAAAAATTGTGCAGATGGCGATTGAAAATTTTCCAAAGAGAGATCAGTCAAAAGTCTGTATCCCCAAAGGCCAAGGACAGGATCTTATTCCGGGTTTTACTACAGAATATGTTTTTGATATGTTAGGCGGCAAATATCGGCCAAGCTACAAACCATTAAATGAAGCAATCATTAATGGCCGGATTCGCGGAGTTGCCGGAGTTGTTGGCTGTGATAATCCGAAAATGGCGAGTAGCGATTCACATGCAATCTTAGTAAAAGAGTTGATAAAAAATGACGTATTAGTAGTCCAGACAGGGTGCTCTGCAGCTGCCTGCGGTAGAGCCGGTCTACTTACGCCTGAAGCAGCATTTGAGTTTGCCGGTAAGGGTTTAAGGGAAGTATGCGAAGCAGTTGGTTGTCCGCCGGTATTACATCTGGGTTCTTGCGTGGATAATTCCCGTATCTTGACCGCTTGTTGCGAAATGGTAAAAGAGGGCGGCATTGGCAAGAGCTTAGACGAACTCCCGGTTGCCGGAGCTGCGCCAGAGTGGATGAGCGAAAAGGCAATTGCTATTGGCTGGTATTTTGTTGCTTCCGGGCTTTTAGTTCTATTTGGCATGCCGTTTCCGGTTTATGGCTCTGACAATATGACTAAATATGTTTTTGAGGATGTGGCAAAAATCACCGGCGGAAAATGGGCGTTTGAGTCTGATCCGCTGAAAATGGCTAAGGTTATGATTGAGCATATTGATTCCAAGCGTAAAGCCTTAAATCTTAAGCCGATGATTTATGATAATAATACAGGGGTAGCAGCGTGAAGAAAAATCTGTATTTTGATGTTAAGAAATGCATGGCCTGCCGAACTTGCGAACTGGTTTGTTGTGTTGGGCACTCCTTGGTGAAAGAACTTTCTAAGGCAATTAAAGAAAAACAAATTGTTCTGCCAAAAATAAAAGTTTCAGCCAATTCTGGAAAGAATTTTCCGATTACTTGCCGGCATTGTAAGGATGCCAGGTGTATAGATGCGTGTATTGCTCGGGCGTTAACTTTTGATAATGAGAAAAAAGAAGTTATACACGATAAAGAAAAATGCGTCGGTTGCTGGATGTGCGTTATGGTTTGTCCTTACGGAGCAATCCGGCCGGATAAACAGGCCAGGATTCCGGTGCGTTGTGACCATTGCATTGAGATAGGTGAGCCGCAATGCGCTAAATCTTGTCCGACAAAGGCGATAATTTTTAAAGAAGAGACAGGTGATTAATGAAACATATCTATATTATCGGGAATTCAGCTGCGGCAATTTCTGCAGTTGAGTCCATAAGGCTTCACGACCAGGAATCGCAAATAACCATAATAAGCGAAGAGGAATATCCGGCTTATGGCCGTTGCTTGATTTCCTATCTATTGGCCGGTGATATCCCGGAATCAAAATTAAATTTGCGGCCGGCAGATTTTTACCAACAGAATAAAGTTGATTTATTGTTAGGTAAAAAGGTTGTTGAGCTTTCGGTTAAGAAACGTCGCGTAACTCTGGATGACGGAGAAAAAAAAGAGTTTGATGTTGCTTTGATTGCCACTGGCGCAAGGCCGGATATGCCGGAGATCAAGGGAATAGGTAAACAAGGCGTCTCGGGATTTAGGACGCTTAATGAAACAAAAGAGCTTATTTCTATCGCTACATTTGCCAAGGCGGCTTGTGTTTTAGGCGGCGGGCTAATCGGCCTAAAGGCTGCCTACGCTTTGAAGAAAAGGGGTCTGAATGTTTTAGTGATAGTTAAATCAAAACATGTCTTATCGCAAGTTTTGGATGATCTAGGTGCGAAAATGGTAGGACGGCACCTGGAAGCTAAAGGTATAGAAATCTTAATTGATCAGGATGTAAGCGAGATTATTGGTAACGGTCAGGTAAGGGCAATAAAATTACTTTCCGGAAAAGCAATTGAGGCCTCAATAGTAATTGTCGGAAAAGGCGTAAAGCCAAATATACAATTTTTAAAAGAAAGCGGAATTAATACTGATTTTGGGATTCTGACAAATGAATATTTAGAGACTAATGTGCAGGGAATTTTTGCTGCCGGTGATGTGTGTCAGAGTTTTGATTTGGTTCGTGGTGCTGCTTTTATAAATGCCTTGTGGCCGAATGCTGTAGAGCAAGGCAGAATTGCGGGTTTAAATATCGTTGGAAAAAATTTAAAATATATTGGTTCATTAAGTTTGAATGCAGTTGAGTTTTTTGGCTTACCAATTGTGTCTATGGGTTTAAAAAAAGCAGAACCAGGGTGCGAAACTTTGGAAGCCAGCAACGGAAAAGCGCAAATTTATAAAAAGTTTATTCTAAAAGATAATCATTTAAAAGGATTTATTGGAATAGGCAATATTAAGAATAGCGGGATATTTTTAAGGATGATTAGAGAGGGAGTTGATATTTCATCAGTTAAGAACGACTTGCTTTCAGATTCTTTTAGTTACGCCAAGGTAATGGATTTATTTGGCAAAGACGGACTTTACTCTAATTATCAAGAGCAAAAATAATTTTAAGTTTTTCGGAGGATTGACATGTCTAAGTTTGTAGCAACTAGCGCAATACGCGGGGCGCATAGCCTAGTTAGTGAAGCGGAAAAATTTCTTGATAAGGCTTTAAAAGAGAAGGGTGCGAAGGCAATAATAAGTTTTCCGGAAACGGCATTTTATCTTCCTTTAGCTTATGCCTTATTTGCTTTTGAAGTAAAGGAATTAGGAGATATATCCAGAATTTTGTCACATATCAAATCTTTATTGCCTAAAGTTCCTGATGAGAAACTCTGGTTGCCCTACCTAGGCTCAACGCTTGATGCAGGCATTGCTGCATTACTCGCCGAAGAAATTATTATGGCTCTGCGTTATCTTTATAACCAGGAACCGCAAACTGACTGTAACGGATTTTTTTCTGACACAGTAATGCGTTCTTTAGGAATTCAATTGGTTGATGGCCGTATGCCGGGGTTTGCAGCAATTTTAGGCGCTGCGCCGGATAATAAAACCGCTGTGAGTATTGTCCGTGAACTTCAGGAAAGAAATATCCTAACGTTTGTGGGTTGTTCTAGTAATGGCCGGTCAATTATTGACCAGCTTAGAGAAGAAAATGTGGAAATGGGCTGGGATACGTACATTGTCCCTTACGGCCGGGATACACAGTCAGCGATTTATCCTTTAAACTGGGCAGTTCGTTCAGCGATTACTTTTGGCGGAATAAAAGCCGGCCAGACCAAAGAATGCCTTTTATATACAAAAAATAGAGTGTTTGCTTTTGGCCTTGCTTTAGGCCCATTAGATGATCTTAAATATGCAACTGGCGCTGGAGCAATTGCCATGGGATTTCCAGTTATTGCTGATACGGATATTCCTGAGATTAAGCCAAGTGGCGTGACTACTTACGAGGCCTTGGTTAAGGAATTTGATTATAAGCGTATTGTTAGCCGTTGTTTAGAGGTGCGCGGGGTTAAGGTAAAAATAAGCAAGATTCCCATACCTGTGCCTTATGCTGCAGCATTTGAAGGCGAAAGAGTAAGAAAAGAAAACTTAGCCGTAGAGTTCGGCGGCAAAGCTTCAACTGCCTTTGAGTTTTTAGAAAGCAAAGATGCCTCTGAGGTTGAGGATGGTAAAGTAACATTAATCGGCGAGGATATTGATTCAGTTAAGGATGCTTCTAAGCTCTCAATGCCTTTAGGTATAGTTGCAAAGGTTTCCGGGCGCAAGATGCAGAAGGATTTTGAGCCGATTTTAGAACGCCAGATTCATCGTTTTGTAAATGGAGCAATGGGTGTTATGCATATTGGTCAGCGTGATATGAACTGGATTAGGATAAGTAAAGATGCATTTAACAAAGGTTTCAGGCTTAAACATCTTGGTTTGATTCTTCACGCAATGCTTCATCAGGAATATAACGCAATAGTTGATAAAGTAGAGGTGAATCTTTATACTAAGCAACAAGATGTAGAGAAAATCTTGTCCGGAATAAAGAAAACTTTTGATGAGCGCGATGATAGAATCAGGGGTATGACCGATGAATCCGTTGATACATTTTATTCCTGCTTACTTTGTCAATCTTTTGCGCCCAATCATGTTTGTATGATTACGCCTGAGCGGCTTGGCCTTTGTGGCGCTTATTCCTGGCTCGACGGAAAAGCATCCTATGAAATTACACCTACTGGCCCTAATCAGCCGGTTCCTAAGGGCGAAGCTCAGGATATAAAGCTCGGCCAGTGGAAAAATATTAATAAATTCTTATATGAAAAATCAAACAAGACAATCTCCAGCGTAAGCATGTATTCCATTATGAATAATCCTCAGACTTCTTGTGGTTGTTTTGAATGTATCGTGGCTGTGATTCCAGAAGCAAACGGGGTTATGGTAGTTAATCGCGACTTTACAGGTATGACTCCGGTGGGTATGACTTTTACTACCTTGGCTAGTTCTGTAGGTGGAGGAATGCAAACTCCCGGGTTTTTAGGTGTAGGTAAGCTTTATATCGCCAGCAAAAAATTTATTTCAGCAGAGGGTGGTTTGAAGCGCTTGGCCTGGATGCCTAAAGAGTTAAAAGAGGTTTTGGCTGATAAGCTTAAAGCACGAAGCCAGGAGATTGGCGACCCTAATTTTTTTGAGAAAATCGCTGATGAAACAATTTGTACAACCGCAGAAGATTTAGTCCAGTTTTTACAAAAAGTCAAACATCCGGCCTTAGAAATGCCTGCTTTGCTTTAAGCAAGATTTAGGCGCTTAACTCATAGAATTCACTTGACTTATGATTTTTTTTATGTTAATTTAAAGTCAGCTTCAATTATGACTACCAAGAAATCCTGCTTCCTAATCTTTTTAGCTGTTTTTCTCTACCTTTCTTGCGTAAATCCCTCATGGTGCGATGATTCATTTAAGAAAGAGGCCGCACGCTATAGAAAAGAGGGTTTTGATGCGCAACTAAAGGGTGATAATAATATCGCCTTATCACTCTATAAGAAAGCGATACAAATAAACCCCAGTTATTCTATATGCTACAACGATTTAGGCGTTGTTTATGAGCGCGTAAACCTGCCATATGACGCTGAAAAAATGTATAAAAAGGCGATTGAGTTAGATCCGCACTATGTCGGCGCTTATACGAACTTAGCGCTTCTTTACGAAAAAAATAAAAATTTCCAAGACGCAGCCAAAATGTGGAAAAGACGTATTGAATTAGGCGATCCTGCTGATACCTGGACGCGAAAGGCAAAAGAACACTTAGAGAATTTAAGTAGGATTGACAAGGATGTATATAGAATTTACGAGGAGAATGAAACATTGCAGCTTATTGATCAAGTCAACGAGAATAAAAATAAGGCTAAGGTAAGTGTTCAGGCATCTGCCCAGGTTCATTATGAAAGGGGAAAGGAGTATTACGACCAGGGAGCATATCTATTAGCCATAAAAGAACTAAATAGCGCCAGCACGCTTGACCCGGACAATAAAGAAATCGATAAGTTATTGTTTGACGCTCAGAAACGCGCTCTTTTGTCACCGTAGTTTAAAGATACTTTCCAAATTGAAGATTCACGCCGAAGAAATGAATCCCATTTACATTTAAAGTTAACTTTTTCCAATGCAAGATAAGACGATATTCCTTATTGACTCCAACTCTTTCTGTTACCGGGCATATTACGCAATTAGAAATTTAAGCACTAGTCAGGGGTTTCCTACAGGGGCAATTTACGGATTTTCTACTTTTTTAAAGCGCTTATTAACCGAAGAAAAACCCGATTACCTGGCTTGTTGTTTTGATTCTAAGGCAAAGACTTTTCGCGAGGAAAAATTTCCGGAATATAAGGCACATCGGCCGCCGATGCCTGATGATTTAAAGGTTCAGATTGAAAAAATCAAAGAAGTAATTGCCGCCTTTCGTATAAAAAGCTTTGAGCTTGCCGGTTTCGAGGCTGATGATATTATTGCTACCCTGGCTAAAACGTTTGATAAACCCGGTTATAAAGTCTATATTGTAACCTCAGATAAAGATATGCTGCAGTTAGTTAATCAGCGCATAAATATTTATAATCCGCTTAAAAAACCTGTGGAAATTATTGATGAAATAAAGGTGAAAGAAAAATTTGGGGTTACTTCAGTTCAAATTATTGATTATCTGGCTTTGGCCGGCGATGCAACGGATAATATTCCCGGGGTAAGGGGCATTGGCGACAAGACCGCCGTAAAATTAATAACCGATTTTGGTTCAGTGGATAATCTATTAAAAAAGTCGGCAAGAATCGAATCTGATTCAGTCCGGATGAAAATTGAAGAGCAGAAACAGAACATGTTGTTAAGCCGCGAATTAGCCACCTTGGATCAAAAAGTGCCGGTTAAAGTATCGCTAGAGGATATTCAGGTTAAAAAGCCTGACGAGTCAAAGCTATTTGAATTATTTAAAGAGTTTGAATTTAAGTCTTTGCTTAAGAACTTAGCGCCGCAAGCTCAGAATGAATCTGAATTATCACAAAGACAAGAAATTGAGCTAAATATACTTTTAGACGCAGTTTTGCAGGAAAAAGAATTACTGCTCTATTTAAACACTAATTCAAATGATCTTTATCTGGCAAGCCCGAAACACTTTTCAAAAGTTTCTAAAATAAATAAACAGGTCAAGGAAATTTTGGCTGACCCAAACATAAAAAAGATTAGTGATGATTTAAAAGCAATAAAGGTTTTTCTCTTTGGGCAAGGTATTGATTTAGCCGGGCTAAATTTGGACTTAAAAATAGCTTTTTATCTAATTGACTCCGGCCGCAGCGACTATTCTTTAGAAGCTTTGAGTTTTGATTATTTTAAAAGGATAGCTGATAGAGAGACAATTACTCCTAATCAGGCATTTGGCTTAATAGATGAACTAAGGTTTGTAGAGCAAGATTTGAAACGAAAAAATTTAGATAAGCTTTTCTCTGATATTGAGATGCCGCTTTTAGAGGTGCTAGCTGATTTGGAAATTTCCGGAGTAAAAATTGATACAGAGTTACTTAAGGATTTCTCAGTAAAGTTAGATAAACAATTAAAAAAGCTTACTCAGGATATCTTTAAATTGGCTAAGAGAGAATTTAATATTAATTCCCCAAAGCAGTTAAGCCAGGTTTTGTTCGAAGAGCTTAAACTGCCCATAAAAAAGCGCCGGAAATCTCACCCATCTACAGACGAAGCAGTATTAAGGATACTAGCCATTGATTATCCTATTTGCGATCATCTCTTAGAATTTCGCCAACTTAAAAAGCTAAAAGACACATATATTGATGTCTTACCCACCTTGATTGATAAGCAGGATAAGATTCACACTTCATTTAACCAAACCGTAACCCAAACCGGCCGCTTGAGTTCATCAAATCCAAATTTACAAAATATTCCAATAAAAACAGATATGGGTGCGCAAGTTCGGCGCGCATTTATTCCCAGTAAAAAGAGTGGCTTTCTTTTAAGCGCTGATTATTCTCAGATTGAGTTAAGAATTCTGGCTCATCTTTCAGGAGAAAAAAATTTGATTGAGGCTTTTACTAATAATCTGGATATTCATTCTCATACTGCCTCATTAGTTTTTGATCTTAAAGAGGCAGATGTGGATGAGGCACTGCGCAATATGGCAAAGAGAGTGAATTTTGGCATCATCTATGGAATTAGCCCGTTTGGCCTGGCGCGGGATTTAAGAATAAGCCAGGAAGAGGCCAATGAATTTATTGAAAATTATTTTTTGCGTTACCCCAAGGTTAAAGAATTTATGCAATCTTGTATTGAAAGTGCGCGCAAAGACGGTTTTGTTTCAACAATAATGGAGCGACGCAGGTATTTGCCGGAGATAAATTCTAAGAATATGCATCTACGCTCTTTTGCAGAGCGCCAGGCGATAAATATGCCGGTGCAAGGCTCAGCTGCAGATTTGATTAAAAAAGCAATGCTCGATATTTATCGCGAATTTAAAACCCAGAACTTTAGTTCAAAGATGGTCTTACAAGTGCATGATGAACTTGTTTTTGATTGTGACAAGGATGAGCTTGAGCAAATCATTCCGCTGGTTAAGGATAAGATGGAAAACGCGGTTAAATTAAGAGTGGCAGTTAAGGTGGATATGAAACAAGGCAAAAACTGGCTAGAGACTGAGAGCGTATAATGAACCTGGCAAATTTTCTCGCTCTTAGTCGATTTCTTTACGCCAATGTTCTTTCGCGCTTCGGTGGCTGCGGAACTCGCTCGTCGGGGCTTCCGCCCCAGGACGAGCTCAGACATCCTCGCCATCCGAATGCCTTGGTGTTCGGATGCCCTCAGCGCTCAAGCTCCATTGGCTAAAATCGACATATCGCTGCGCAAATTGCCAGATTCATTTTTGAGGAAGTTTAAGCGATGACGGATATAAAACAGGAAAATAAAATACGCAACCTGGCATATCGTTTATACCTGAAGAAAGGTAAAAAACTTGGGAATTCTCTTGAAGATTGGCTGCGAGCAGAAAAAAGAATACTAAATCAAGAAAATTTTTTTGAGTTTATTCGTTACCCGTGGTGTTTTTTCAATAAACCATTTATAGTAGCAATACTTTCTATATGGTTTTTAACGGCATGGTATGGAAATTATAATATGATCAATACATTAAATAAAATTGGTTTTCAGCTTCCTTATGCATATGAGTTTAAATATAGAGGAGCAACGAATGAACAGGGAAATAGAAGGAGAGAAGTTTTAGAACAAGTGCCTATAGAAATTAATGTTAATGAAGAAAGAGGATTTCATTTTAGCATAAATAATAAAAATGTTAAAAGTCTTAAGGATGTAACTCTAACTTTAATTTTCCCAAATGGCACAGAAGTTAAAGATTGGAAGGAGCAGGGATGGGTAGAATATCAGCCCAATGAACAGTATTCTTATCATTTTGACCCTAACATACATAATGGCATGGCCCAGAATGCAAACCCTTTAAAATTGAAATTTTCTGAGAAAAGAGATTACATCATTAATTATTATATTTCAGGTGAAGATATTCAGAGAAAAGATAGGAAGTTCCTGATTAGAACTAAATAGGGGGACGGTCCTATTATCTTTAGTTTGAAATTTGGAAATTAGGATTTATTTAGTAATTAGGATTTAGGAATTCGGAATTTAAAAACAGTAATATTGCAAGGGGAGGAAAGACATGGACAAAGAGAAAAGGATACGCAAAGTAGCATTTTGGTTATATTTACTCAAAGGTAAAAAAACCGGAGAAGATCTTGAGCACTGGCTAAAAGCTGAAAAATTTGTCGCGCAGCTGGATGGATTAGTAACTAAGTGCATTAAATTCATAGCCGTTGTTGCTTTAATAGTACTTATTATCTATTTAATTAACTTTTTTGTTTTACCATACTTTGGTTATCAATGTAGTATTCGAAAGACAATGTAAATACACAGATTAACACAGATTTTTTTAAAAAGAGAGCAGAGATGGGTTTCTTAAAGCAAAAAGGTAGATTTTGATGCTAACTAATTTCCAATTACCTGAGTTTAAAAACAGATTAATTCGCGCTGCGAGATTAGACGCTGGATTATACTCTGAGCTGAGATTTGATAAGTTGACTTTAATACAATCAAGTATCGTTGTGGTTTTATCAAGCCTGGCAGCAGGTTTGGGAGGGGCAGCTAAATTTTCAATTGGTAGCATTTGTGTCGGTACATTAGTTACCTTAATCAGCTGGTATTTATGGGCGTTTATAATCTATTTTGTAAGCATTAAATTGATTGCGTCTTATGAAACAAGGATTGATTTTGTTCAGTTCCTTACTTTAGTTGGGTTTTCTGCGTCAGTCGGGATATTACGAATTTTGGGTTTTATTCCGATAATAAAACATATTGAAGTTTTTGTTGGTGGAGTTTGGATGTTCGCAGCAATGGTTGTTGCTGTAAAGAAGGCTTTTGAGAATCAAAAAATTAGCCAGACTGTAACTATCTGTGTACTTAGCTGGCTGGCACCGCTTATAGTAATAACAATAATCCTGTCATTATTTTTAAAATAAATTTAAACAAGAGGAGAACCATTATGAAAATTTTATTTTGTTCAAGCGAAGTGGTCCCGTTTGCAAAAACCGGTGGTTTAGCTGATGTTGCCGGAGCTCTACCAAAGGCCTTGGCTAAAAAAGGCGCAGACGTTAAGATTACCATGCCGCTTTATAAAAATATAAAACCCAAAAGCAATACGCCTCTGGCGCATACGCCTGTTGCAAAAAATGTTGATTGTCTATTTATAGAGAATGATTCATTTTTTAACCGCGATGGGCTTTACGGTACATCCCTAGGTGATCATCCGGATAATCTGGAGCGTTTTGCATTTTACTGCATGAAAACTTTAGCACTTATGAAGGATATTGATTTTCAGCCGGATATAATCCACTGTAACGACTGGCAGTCGGCATTAATCCCGGTTTACTTAAAATCCATATTTAGAGATGACAGTTTTTTTAAAAAAGCAAAAACAGTTTTCACAATTCATAATCTTGCTTATCAAGGGGTATTTGCTGAAAATGAATTCAATAAAATCGGCATTGACCGATCTCTCTTTGGCATCCAGGGTTTGGAATTTTACGGCAAGGTTAATTTATTAAAAGGCGCACTTATTTTTAGCGACCACCTTACTACGGTAAGCCCAACTTATGCAAGAGAAATACAAACTAAAGAATTTGGCTGTGGCTTAGAAGGCGTGCTTTATGAACGCCGCAACAATTTATCCGGCATATTGAACGGCCTGGATTATGATATCTGGAATCCGCAGGTAGACTCCTTAATTTTTGAGAAATTTTCTTCTGATGATTTATCCGGCAAAGCAAAAAATAAGCAACTTCTCCAGAAACAAAGCGGCTTGGCAGTTGATAAGTCAATTCCTCTGTTTGGTATGATCTCCCGCCTTGCTGAGCAAAAAGGCTTAGATCTTTTAGCCAAGACAATTGAGCAATTAATGAAGTTAAATATCCAGGTCATTATCTTAGGTACAGGTGAAAAATACTACCACGATTTGCTCGGTGCGATGGCTAAAAAATATCCGCGCAAACTCTCTTTAAATTTAAAATTTGACGATAAGCTCGCCCATAGCATTTATGCGGCAAGCGATATTTTTCTTATGCCCAGCCGGTACGAGCCTTGCGGTTTAGGCCAGCTTATCAGCCTAAAGTACGGCACAATTCCTTTGGTATTTAAAACCGGCGGCCTGGCTGACACAATAGAGGATTTTGACGAGAAACGCGGCTGTGGAAATGGTTTTGTCTTTGATGAATATGACCCGGAAGTTTTCTTTGAGACTATTAAACGCTCAATAGACACATATCGCATAAAAGAGTTATGGAAGGAATTGGTGCTGGCAGCTTTCGCTTGTGATTTTTCCTGGGAAAATTCAGCAAAGCATTACTTAGACCTTTATAAACGAATAATGACGAATGCTTAAGAAAAGAAGAATTGTTATTGGCGTTACCGGCAGTTTGGGCAGCGGCAAAACCACTGTATCCCGTCTATTTGGCGCCTTAGGAGCCAAGGTTATTAATGCCGATAAAATAGTAAATGTTATATATAGGGACAAGCCCAGCATCGTTAGGAAGATCGCACAAATTTTTGGTAAAGAAGTTTTGACTAAAGCCGGAAAATTAAATAGACGTGTGCTTTCAAAGAAGGCGTTTAGTCACAAATCTTACCTAAAAAAATTGAATCGAATAATTCATCCCTTGGTAATAAATAAAATTAAACAAGAAATAAACAAGAGTCATGGTGTGATTATTGTTGATGTCCCGCTGCTAATCGAAAGCAATCTGCATCGCAGCGTTGATTATATTGTTTTACTAAACACTAATCTAAAATTGCAGATACAACGCGTTTTAGAAAAATCCCAGATATCGGAGCTAGAAATGCGCCGGCGTATAGCAGCCCAGCTTCCGTTTAAAGATAAAAAAAGGTTTGCAGATTTTATCATTAACAATAATTCTTCAATAGAAAACTTAAAAAAACAAGTTAAACAAATTTTTCAAGGGGTGGCGAAATGGATACTGAAGTAAAAAAACCTGCTCAGGTGGACATTGTTCATTTAAAAGAAATGAAAATGTCAGAATTAAACAAGATTGCCCGCAGCCTGAATGTTAACGGCCTAATCAGCCTTAAAAAACAGGATTTGATTTTTAAAATCCTCCAGGCGCAGGCAGAAAGAGAAGGGCTGATGTTTGGTGAGGGGGTCCTAGAGGTTTTGCCTGACGGTTTCGGGTTCTTGCGTTCTCCAAACTACAATTATTTGCCTTGCCCGGATGATATTTATATTTCGCCGTCTCAGATAAGAAAATTTGATTTACATACCGGAGATACTGTAAGCGGCCAGATTAGGCCGCCGAAAGAAGGGGAAAAATATTTTGCCCTTTTAAAAGTAGAGGCAGTAAATTTTGAGAACCCTGAGGCAATTAAAGATAAAATTATTTTTGACAATCTTACTCCGCTTTATCCTTTTCAGAGGCTTAATCTTGAAACAAAGCCTGAAGAAGTATCAATGAGGATTATGGACTTGCTTACGCCGATTGGTAAGGGTCAGCGCGGCATGATTGTTGCTGCTCCGTATAGCGGTAAAACTGTATTATTGCAAAAAATCGCCAACTCTATTACTGAAAATCACCCGGAAGTTATTTTAATAGTCTTGCTTATTGATGAGCGGCCCGAGGAAGTAACGGATATGCAACGCATCGTGAAAGGCGAGGTAATCTCATCTACATTTGATGAACCTGCAGAGCGCCATGTTCAGGTTGCTGAGATTGTTTTGGAAAAGGCCAAACGTTTAGTTGAGCATAGAAAGGATGTGGTTATTCTTTTAGATAGTATTACTCGTCTGGCGCGGGCGTATAACACAGTTGTCCCGCACAGCGGCAAGATTCTGACCGGCGGCGTTGATTCGAATGCTTTGCATAAACCAAAACGCTTTTTCGGGGCAGCCCGGGCAGTTGAAGAGGGTGGAAGCCTGACAATTATCGCCACAGCCTTGGTAGATACTGGCTCAAGAATGGACGAAGTCATATTTGAAGAGTTTAAGGGAACAGGTAATATGGAGTTGCAACTTGACCGGAATTTATTCCAGCGCAGGATTTATCCGGCTATTGATATAAAGCGTTCCAATACCCGGCGCGAAGAATTGCTTATAAAACAAGAGCAGCTGCAGAAGTCCTGGATTTTGCGTAAGGTATTAAATGAGCTTAATTCTGCCGAGGCAATGGAATTACTAATTGAAAAATTAGGCAAGACAAAGAGCAATGAAGAATTCTTGAGTAACATGAATCAGTCAAAATAAATGAAGACACAACTTAGCGAGTAACTATTATGCGAAGCTAAGTTGTCAGTCTGAATTTACCCCGCCCTTTTGGTTATTAATTTTTGGGTGGGTATTCAAGGATTTTGATTTGGTAGCTTTAACAAAATTTTCTAACAAAAGGGCGGGGTCCAATTCCGACATACAAGTTATGTCGTCCTTCGGACTCCATAACTTGTGTCGTCATTGGAGGTGAGTAAAAACAAATGAAAAAAGGAATTCATCCAGAGTACAAGCCAACAACGATTACGTGTGCGTGCGGAGAAATTATCCAGACGCGCTCAACCAAAGAGAATATCCGCGTTGAAATCTGTTCAAAATGCCATCCGTTTTTTACAGGTAAGCAAAAATTAGTTGATTCAGCGGGTAGGGTTGATAAGTTTCTTAAGAAATATAAGAAACAATAAGTTAATCGCGAAAGGTAAATGGACACGCTAAAGTTTGAAGAACTTCAGAAGCGCTTCGATGAGCTTGAGCATCTCTTAGCTCAGCCAGAGATAATTTCGGATAAGGCCAAATATTCTGTTTTGGCTAAGGAATTATCCTCGTTACGTCAGCCTGTCCAGAATTTTAGAAAATGGAAAAAGACAGCTGAAGAAATAATTCAATTAGAGGGTGTGCTGACCGAAAAACATGACAAGGAATATTTAGAACTGGCTAAAGCTGAGATTGATGTGCTCAAAGGCACGAAAGCAGCATTAGAAGTAAAGTTAGAAAATTGTTTTAAGCAAGAGGATAAAGACGCAAGCAAAGACGTTATCATTGAAATCCGCGCTGGAACTGGCGGCCAGGAAGCAAGCTTGTTTGCTGCTGATTTGTTCCGGATGTACAGCCGCTATGCTGACAGAAGTAATTGGGCGGTTGAAGTCCTGAGCAGCCATCCCAGTGAGAGCAAGGGTTTTAAAGAAATAATTTTTTCAGTACGCGGCCTAGACGTATATAAAAAGTTGAAATTTGAAAGCGGAGTTCACCGCGTTCAAAGAGTACCAGTTACTGAGGCTTCAGGAAGGATTCATACTTCAACAGCAACAGTTGCGGTTTTGCCTGAAGCAAAAGAAGTTGATTTAGAAATTGATCCTAAGGATTTAAGGATTGACATATTCCGCTCTTCTGGGCCAGGGGGCCAGAGTGTTAATACTGCTGATTCTGCAGTCAGAATTACACATTTAGCCTCGGGTATTGTTGTGCAGTGCCAGGATGAACGCTCTCAGTTAAAAAATAAAAATAAGGCTTTGAGGGTGTTGCGAACCAGATTGTTAGACCAAGAAAGGATTAAGAATCAGGATAAGATTTCTAGCCAACGCCGCCAGCAGGTTGGTTCAGGAGACCGTAGCGAAAAAATCCGCACTTATAATTTTTCCGAACACCGCCTTACTGATCATCGAATTGGTTTGACGATACATCGCTTAGAGGAAATGCTAGAAGGTAATTTAGATGATATGTTTAATGCGCTTATTGAAGAAGAGAATAAACAAAAAAAATGAACGAAAACGAACTTATATTATGTGATTTATTAAAATGTAACCGAGTTGACCTTTATCTAAAGGAGTTCAATGTCTGTTCATTAAATCCGAAACAATTGGCATTATTTTTAGAATTAAAGCGAAGAAGGGAACAGGGTTTTCCTGTGCAATATTTACTAGGTAAATGTGAATTTTTTGGATTGGAATTTAAGGTGAGGCCAGGAGTTTTTATCCCCCGTCCCGAGACAGAGATACTGGTGGAGACCGCAATAGCTAAGACGAAGGACGAGGCCTGCCTGCCGGCAAGGCAGGGACGAAGGACGAGGGACGTCAAAATTCTGGATATTGGGACCGGGTCAGGAAATATTGCGATAAGCCTGGCTAGAAATATTCCAAATTCAAAAATTACTGCGATTGATAAATCTCTAGAAGCAATCAAATTGGCAAAAGAAAACGCGCAGCTAAATTGCGTTGCTGACAAAATTGAATTTATTCAAACTGACATCTTTTCTCAAACTGTAAACTGTAAACCGTTAACTGTAAACTATGATTTAATCATCTCCAATCCGCCGTATATCAGGACAGGAGATTTAGAGTCTTTGCCTGCAGAAGTAAAGCACGAACCAAGCACGGCCTTAGATGGCGGTCTTGATGGCCTGGATTTTTATCGCGAGATTTTAAAAATAAGTAAAAATTTATTATGTAAAGACGGCTATTTACTTTTTGAAATAGGTTTAAGGCAGGCTTTAGATATAAGCGCGATTGTTAGGTCAACCGGTGTTTTCAATATTGAACGAATAATACCTGACTATAACAAAATTGAAAGAGTCATGGTTTTTAAAAAAAATAATTTTAAGCAGTGAGGTCAAAATGGACAAATTAGTTATCAAAGGCGGCACAAAATTAAAAGGTGAAGTAAAAATAAGCGGGGCAAAAAATGCAAGTCTACCGATTCTCGCGGCGACATTATTAACTGATGAGCCATGCACTATTTTAGGCGTCCCTCGCTTACGCGATATTCATACCATGATCAGGATTATTGAGTTTTTAGGAAAAAAGGTTGATTTTCATGATGGTACACTCAGGGTGCGTCAACACAGCAAGTTAAGTCCGGTGGCTCCTTATAAATTAGTTTCTACGATGAGAGCTTCATTTTGTGTGCTTGGGCCATTACTTGTCCGCTTAAATAAGGTTAAGGTTTCTTTGCCGGGTGGTTGCATTATCGGCGTGCGTCCGGTTGATTTGCATCTTAAAGGTTTAGCCAATCTTGGCGCAAAGATTACAATTGATAGCGGTTATGTTGTTGCTTCAGTAAAAAAACACTTAAAAGGCGACCGGATTTATTTAGGCGGAGCGTTTGGTTCGTCAGTTACTGGCACTGCCAATCTTATGATGGCAGCTACGTTAGCTCAAGGCACAACTATTATTGAAGCCGCAGCTTGTGAGCCGGAGATAGCGGATTTAGCCCAATTCTTGAATAAGATGGGTGCAAAGATTGAGGGAGCAGGTTCGCCGATTATTAAGATTGAAGGTGTGAACAAATTATTAGGTGCTGAACATTGCGTTATTCCTGACCGAATTGAGGCCGGAACGTTTATGATTGCAGCAGCAATTACTCGAGGTGATATTCTGATTAAGAATTGCGTGCCTGAACATCTAGGCGCAGTTATAGATGTTTTAAGGCAATCAGGGGTAAGTGTTAAGATTGAAGACAGCCAGATAAGAGTCAGGATGACACATAGAGGCAGGCCGATTAATGTGACTACAGCGCCTTACCCGGGATTTCCTACTGATATGCAGGCCCAGACAATGTCTATGGTGACTATTACTCCGGGGATTAGCGTTATTCATGAAAAGATTTATCCGGATAGATTTATGCATGTTGCTGAACTTAATCGTATGGGCGCAGATATCCAGCGCCAGGGCCCGTATGCAATTGTGTATGGCATGAAGCGTTTGTCCGGAGCGCCGTTAATGGCATCTGATTTGCGTGCCTCTGCTGCATTAGTCTTGGCAGCTTTAATCGCAGATGGCAGAAGCGAAATCTCCAGAATTTATCATCTTGACCGCGGATATGAAAAGTTGGATTCAAAGTTACAAAAATTAGGAGCAAATATTCACCGGGAAAAAGAATAAGCGGAGGATTGATTGATGATTTTAGTAATTGATAATTATGATTCATTTACATATAACCTGGTTCAGTATTTAGGCGAACTTGGCGCAAAACTAAAAGTCTTTCGCAATGATAAGATTACAATTTCTGACATAAAGAAAACAAAGCCAGAAAAAATAGTTATTTCTCCTGGGCCAGGCCGGCCAGGGGATGCAGGAATTTCAATGCAGCTAATTAAAGAGCTGGGTAACTCTATTCCTATCTTAGGGGTTTGCCTTGGCCATCAATGCATTGGTCAGGCTTTTGGAGGAAAAATTGTGCGCGCCAAGCGATTAATGCATGGCAAAACATCTTTGATTTATCATAGCGCATCAAAAATTTTTAAAGATATTAAAAATCCATTTGAGGCAACCAGGTATCATTCGCTTATTGTTGATAGGAAGACCGTTCCGGATTGCCTAAAAATAACTGCCTGGACAAAACAGAAGGAGATAATGGGCCTAGAGCATAAGCATTTGCCCATTTACGGCGTGCAGTTTCATCCTGAATCAATATTGACCGCAGATGGTAAAAAGATCTTGAGTAATTTTTTGACAATCTAATTATGCTTAAAAAAGAGATTAGTTTATTAGAGCGCAAAATTGACTTAACGCTTATTGAAATGCAGCAGGCTATGGAAGAGATTATGAGCGGCAAGGTAAAGGAGCCGGACATCGAATCTTTTCTACTTCTTTTAAAGGCAAAAGGCGAGACTATTGATGAGATTACCGGCGCAGCCCTGACTATGCGCAAATTTGTCAAAAAAATTAAATCTCCTGCCGGTGTTATTCTTGATACCTGTGGCACCGGTGGAGATGAGGCAAGTACCTTTAATGTTTCAACTATAGCTGCATTTATTGTTGCTGGAGCAGGCATAAGGGTTGCTAAGCATGGTAATAGAAGCGTTTCAAGCCATTGCGGCAGTGCTGATCTTCTTGAGGCTTTAGGGGTTAATGTATTGGTCGCGCCTTACATAGCTGAAAAGGCCTTGGAAGAAATTGGCATTGCCTTTTTATTTGCTCCGGAATTTCATCCAGCGATGAAGCATGTAATGTCAGTGAGGAAAAAACTTAAGACGCGTACGATTTTTAATATCCTTGGGCCTTTGACTAACCCTGCTTTTTCAACTCATCAGATTGTGGGAGTTTTTAAAAAAGAGCTTGTGGAGCCGTTAGCGCATGTCTTAGCTAATCTAGGTCTTGTTCACGCAATGGTTGTTCATGG
>JAGVEL010000058.1 GCA_020058285.1 Candidatus Omnitrophota bacterium | reverse complement strand
TTTCCATATCAGTTGGGGAGATTTGAGTTTGATGCTCACGGAGAAGCGGTTCCCGGGCCAAATACAAGCACTATTTTTACTCAACCGACTGCAGTGTGTAGTTTTAAGACTGAGAAATCAGGAATTATCCTGGCAACCTCATACTGCAATATTCATGGTTTATGGGAAAATTCTAAAGAACTCCAGGTAGAATAGGGCGGGGTACTAAGTCTTTTCCAGTCTGTCTAATTTTCGTCTTACGCCTATATTTATAAGTATAATTATAATAGAAACGAAGATGAATGAGATTAGTACTAGGTGCATTAGGCTAATAACTTCTTTTTCTAATAGTAATTTTTGACGCAAGAATAGAGCGGCAATTAGTATCAAAAAACCGAATATCCTGATTAATTCTCCGTTTTTGACTGAAAGTGAAAAGCGGAATATCTTTTTATCCCTAGCCGGATAAGGCGTAAGCCTAGGGAAATATGCCGGAACACATTTCTTATATTCTTTAAAATCTTGAGTAAACTTTTCCGATAGATTTTGTTCTTCCTGTTTAATCGTATAGTAATAAACAAAGCCAAAGCCTAAAACAAAATAAAGAATTAAGTAGATATTTTGTGAAAGAACCGAAAATCCTGCCCCAAGAAGGAAATTGCCCAGATATAGAGGGTTTCTGATAAACGCATAAGGACCGGATGTAGTAAGCCGGCGCGATTTCTCTAAGTAACCCGATGCCCAGAACCGTATTAATAAGCCAAGAGCAAAAAAAACTAAAGCCTGCCTAAAATATAAATCTTTAGTAATTGCAAAAATACTAAAAAAAATGAAATACGGCCAAGCTATCCAGAGCCTAATTTTTTTGAACCTAAGCTTTGCAAATTTCATAGCACTCCCTATGTTTATTAATTTACATAATTATACACGAATCTAATTAAAACAGCCAGATTTTATATTGCAGGATTATTTGTTTATGTTAGAATCAATATCTAAGGAGATAAGAAAAATGAAAAACTTAAACAAAATGATTAGAGACCTGGTCAAAAATAAAGTACGTCTGTATTTTATAATCTGCCTGGGAATACTCAATTTATCCTCTATTTGTTTTGCCGAACTTAAGTCAATCCCGGAATTTAATAAGAATGACCGTGTTTTGATTTTAGTTCCCCATCCTGATGACGAAGCAATTGGTGTGGCTGGGGTCATTCAAAGAGCAATAAAGGCCGGCGCACAACTTAAGGTGGTCTGTTCTACAAACGGCGACCACAATGAATTAGCAATGATTGTTTACGAAAAACGGCTTACATTTCGCAAAGGCGAATTTATCCATATGGGTGAGGTGAGGAGAAAAGAAACAATTGCGGCAATGCAATATTTAGGCATGAGAGATAAGGATATACAATTCTTGGGTTATCCTGATTTTGGGACTATGGAGATTGTAACTAAATATTGGGGTAAGACCAAACCATTCAAAGATTTGCTAACCCGGATATCAAAGGTGCCTTATTTGGAATGCTTTTCGCCAAATGCTCCTTACGTTGGCGAAAGCATATTAAAAGATTTAAAAACAATACTGCTTGATTTTAAACCTACTAAGATTTTTGTTACTCATCCCGTAGATACAAATAGAGATCACCGCAGTTTATATCTGTTTTTGCAAGTTGCATTATGGGATTTGGAGGGGCAGATTAGCCGGCCGCAAATGTTTCCCTGCCTTATTCACGTTGTTGGTTGGCCAAAACCAAGAGGGTTTCATCCAGAGCTAAGGGTTGAGCCGCCGGCAAAATTAAGCCACGCGCCGATAGATTGGCAGATATTAGAGCTTAGCGATGAGGAAATAAGCGCTAAAAAGCAGGCGATTACTTTTTACAAGAGCCAGAATAAGGCTGCCCCTGCATATCTATTTACCTTTGCCCGGAAAAATGAGCTTTTTGGCGATTATCCGCCGATTAGCCTGATAAAACAAACTGCTAAAGAAATAATCTGGGAAGATACGCAGGTGTTTCAAGATGAAGAAGAGGAAGAGGCTCGGGACTTGAGCATATCAAGATTAGCCTATGCGCAACAAGGTGCAAATCTTTTTGTCAAGATTGGGCTTAAAAGAAAAATTGATAAAAATTTTGGTGTATCAATATTTCTTCTTGGCTATAGCAAGACAAAGGAATTTGCCTTGATGCCCAAGATTAATTTAAATGTTAATCTTAGTGGCTTGCATATTAAAGACAAAAAACAGACGATTTTTGTTAAAGATGCGCGCTTAATTTATGAAGGTAGATCGCTTATCTTCAAAATTCCCATTGCACTGCTTGGTAATCCCGATTATATACTGGCCTGCATAAGAACAAACGTCAAAGACTTACCATTATCTGATACTGCCTGGAGAATTCTCGCCTTAGATTAATTAAAATGGAAAATTCAACAATCAGGCAATTCGAATTACGCGACCAGCAAAGCGTGAGAACAATTGCCTGCGATACAGCTTTTATAGGTAAGCCTTGTGAAGCCTTTTTTCAATCACGGGAAATTTTAGCTGACTTTTTAACTTTGTATTTTACGCAATATGAGCCGGAATCTTGTTTTATCGCTGAAGTTAATGGTCAGGTAGTTGGTCATATTCTCGGAGCAAGGGATACAAAAATAATAGCAAAAATTTTTATTAAAAAAATATTGCCATTACTTTTGTTTAAGTTTCTGTTCAGCGGCGCTTTGTTAAATAATCAAAATTTAAAAATTTTGTTTTATTTATTTTTGAGTTTTCTTAGGGGTGAATTTAAAGCGCCAAGTTTTTATAAGGATTATCCAGCTACTCTGCATATTAATCTTAAACAGGGATTTCGCAAAGCAGGCATTGGATCAAAACTAATAGCTACCTACTTAGATTATTTAAATAAGCAGGAAGTAAGGGGTGTGTACTTAGCCACTATTTCAGAGGAGGCAAAAATTTTCTTTGAAAAGAATGAGTTTAATCTAATTTTTAAAGCCCAGAGGTCTTATTTTCGGCATATCTTAAATAAGGATATAACTTGTTATATTTATGCGAAGAAATTATAAAAAAACACCAGTTGGCAATTTTTGCTTGATTTTATATATTTTTTATGGTATAGTCTACTAAGTCGATAGGGATTATATAGAACATATGAATTAATTTTCTGACACAAAACGAGGGAAAATTTATGAGAATAACCTATAAAGGTGATTATGCATTAAAAGCTATTTTGGATTTAGCCTTGCATTATGGCAACCTCGTAACAATAAATGATTTGGCAAAGCGCGCGGATATACCTATAAAATTTTTAGAGCAAGTGCTTTTGGATTTAAAACGCGGCGGGTTTGTAGAAAGCAAGCGCGGAAAAATCGGCGGATATTTTTTAGCCAAACATCCTTCGCAGATAAAAATCGGCCAGGTTATTAGATTTATTGACGGCCCGATTGAGCCGATTGTTTGCGTGGACCATAAATATTCTGGTTGTAAAGATATTTATAAGTGTGTTTTTAGAAAAGTCTGGCAAGAAGTGTCTAAGGCAACCTCTTCAATAGTTGACAACATTACCTTCGCGGATTTAGCCGGCCAAGCACTCAACAGAGAAGATGTTTTTGCTTATTGTATTTAGGTAACCGCAAAAGCGCAAAACGACTATTAAATTTACACTCACCCGCAAAGAGCGCAGAATAAAATTTTTGCGGCCTTAGCGGTTTAGGTAGTATTAGTACAAGTTTTGCGTTCTCTGCGGTTAAAATAAATTGACTTACCTCATTAATTATGTTTTAATATAAATTGAAAATTAAAATAAGGGGAGGCTATTTCAGCCTGAGAGTCTTGCGAGGAGAGCAAGAGACCCTTTGAACCTGATCTGGGTAATGCCAGCGTAGGAAAATAAGAGTAAGTAACTTTTAACCCTATTGTCTGGCAATAGGGTTTTTTTATTGAGGCCATAACACGCCTGCCTGCCGGCAGGCAGGGAGCTTTAGCGAACGTAAGTTATTTGGCCGAAATAATTCCGAAGCGTGCGCAGGAGATTGAAGGCACGAAGTGCCAGAAATCTCCAAACGTTTACGCGAGGAATAAACAAGAGTAAGCCCCCTCGCGTTTACGCGAGGGATACATTAAGGAATATAAACCTATCCCTTGCTTAAGCGCTGCGCCCTGCAGAATTCTTACCCTCGAAGCGGAGGAGGAATTCTACAGGATTAGTCCTAAGACAATCTTGGCTATGCCAAGATTGTGTAGGAGGATTAATTTGCAGCAACAAAGTAGAGGGCAAATTTAGGAGGAACCAATGTTTGCAAAGATTACTGAAGCGCAGGTGAGTAGGGCCATTGTAAACGAGTTCAATCAGTGGTTTAATGATTATATTCAATCTGATTGCTTGATTGTTGGCGCAGGCCCGAGCGGGCTTATGGCTGGCCGGGATTTAAGCCTTGCTGGGTTTAAAACTCTGATAATTGAAAGTAATAATTATCTGGGCGGCGGCTTTTGGATTGGTGGTTATCTCATGAATACCCTGACATTTAGAGCGCCATCGCAAAATTTATTAGATGAGCTAACAATACCATATAAACAGGTAGAAGAAGGCTTGTTTGTTTCTGATGGGCCAACTGCATGTTCCAAGCTCATTAGCGCAGCTTGCGATGCTGGAGTAAAAGTTCTTAACATGACCAAATTTGATGACGTTGTTTTAAGGAAAAACAAGGTTGAAGGTTTAGTTATTAACTGGACACCAGTATCAGCTCTACCCCGGGCAATTACCTGCGTTGATCCGATTGCTTTAGAATCAAGAGCAGTTATTGACGCCACTGGTCATGATGCTTGGGTATGTAAAAGTTTGGAAAAAAGAAATATTTTAAAACTTCAAACCTTCGGGCCGATGGATATTCAATCGTCAGAGGATATGGTTGTTGAAAAAACCGGTGAGATTTATCCGGGATTATTTGTGACTGGCATGGCTGTAGCTACTGTTTACGGCTTACCGCGCATGGGACCGACTTTCGGAGCAATGCTTTATTCTGGGAGAAAAGTAGCTGATGAAGTGAGAAAGCTTTTATCATTACCATCTCCGGAATTGGCCTGTGTTCAAGGTGCAATTTCATAAGTAGAGGTAGATTATTATGACCAGAATTAAAATTGATGTTTATGGTTTATTAGAAAAAATCCGCAAAGAAAAACCTGTGGTCCATCATCTCACAAACTGGGTAACAATCTATGATTGCGCAAATATTGTTAAAGTACTCGGCGCCTCACCGGTAATGGCTCATGCAAAAGAAGAAGTGGCTCAAATGGCCAAGATCGCCTCAAGCTTAGTATTAAATATCGGTACGTTGACGATTGATTTTGTTGAGGCGATGAAGATTGCAGCAATTAGTGCAAATGCAAAAGGAATTCCGGTTGTGCTTGATGCTTGCGGCGCAGGCGCAACGCAGTTAAGAGATCAGAAGTGTTTCGAATTGCTGGATGAGGTAAAAATCAATATTATAAAAGGCAATTCCTCAGAGATCGCCAGGATTGCCGGAGAAAACGTTGCGACAAAAGGAGTAGACGCTAATCTAGTGAACAAGGATATGATACAGATAGCAAAGAACCTGGCAAGCCAGCGCCAGGCGACTGTGGTTATAACCGGCAAAGAGGATATTGTTAGCGACGCTAAAAAAACCTATATCATAAAAAATGGCCATCCGCTTATGGCTAATATCGTTGGCACTGGATGCATGGCAACGTCAGTTATCGCAACGTTTGCTGCTGTGGAAAAAGATTTGAGTTTAGCAGCTAGCGCCGGCCTAGTGTGTTTTGAAGTTGCGGCCGAGATTGCGGCTAAAAGTTCCCTAGGCCCAGCTAAATTCAAAGAAAAAATCTTTGACACTATTTTTAAACTGGATAAAAAAACCTTAGATAAAATGCAGAGGGTTGAAGTGTGAGAGGCTTTTATTTTATTACGGATACTTCATTAAGCCGGCGAGGCATAGAGAGCGATGTAAGAAATGCCTTGAAAGCAAAAGTAGAAGTTGTGCAATATCGGGACAAATACGCTAGCGTGCAAGAGATGTATAGGCAGGCATCTATTTTAAGGCGAATATGTAAGCGCGCTCTTTTTTTAATAAATGACCGGGTAGATATTGCCTTAGCAGTTAACGCAGACGGAGTGCATTTAGGCCAGGATGATTTACCTTACAAAATCTGCCGCAAAATCCTCGGCAAAAACAAAATAATCGGAGTCACTGCACACAGTTTAGAGGAGGCAAGACAAGCACAAAAAAATGGGGCTGACTATGTAGGTGTGTCTCCGATTTTTTCTACGAGTACTAAGCAGGATGCCGGCAAACCCGTGGGCGTAGATTTAATAAAAAAAATTAAAAAACATCTTTCCATACCTATAATTGCTATTGGCGGCATAGATATTTATAATGCGCCAAGGGTTATCCGCGCTGGAGCTGATTGCCTGTGCGCTATCTCCGCAGTTGTCACAAAGCCAGACGTAAGAAGAGAAATAGAGAAGTTCCAAAGATTGTTTAAGACTTAACCTTCCAGAATAAATCCATACCCAAAAGTAGTTTGTGAGTACCGGTTGGCAATTTTTGCTTGCGTCGCAAAAGCTTTTGCGACATCAAGTGCAAATTAAGCACCAGTTGGTAGTTTTTACTTGTATACTGTAGGGGGGTATGGTATACTTGAAATGGGCTTAGGGAGGGTAATACTATGGAACAAATGACTACACATGAAGAACAATTGGAATTTTTAAGGAAGATTGAAGGCCAGATCCGCGGCATTCAGAAGATGATTGAGCAAAAAAGATATTGCGTTGATATTATGACGCAAATTAGCTCAATTATCGGAGCGCTGAATAGGGTAGAAAACGAAATTTTTAAAAAGCACGTGGATGGCTGTGTAATAAACGCTCTTAAAGGTAAATCAGAAAGAGAAAAGCAGCAAAAAATCGCTGAGGTGGTCGATTTGATCTCGCGGTTTAGGAAAACAGCTTAAAATATGTTTAGAAAAATATTTACATTATTTTTAATAAGTTCTTTTATTCTGGCGAGCAGCCCGGTATTTGCCGACGAGATTTTGTCTTTAAATGATTTAATCAAACAAGCCAAAGAGCAAAACCCGGAAATCCTCGCTGCCAAGAAACGTTGGGAGGCTTCCATTGCGCGTGTTCCCCAAGCAAAGTCCCTTGAAGATCCCACCGTAGGCTTGGCATTTCAATATACACCAGGCAGCCCTTTTCAGTTTAATAAAACTCCTTCTTCAGAGAGGATGCTTTCATTTGCGCAATTTTTTCCTTTCTTTGGTAAACTTTCTTTAAAAGGAAAAATTGCGGTTGTAGAATCACAGATGTTGGCTAGTGCATATAAAGACAAGGAGTTGGAAATAATAGATGCAGTAAAAAATGCGTATTATGATTTATTTATTAATTATAAACAGATAGAATTAAATGAGGTAAGCCTTGTATTATTAGAAGGAATTGCCAGGATTGCCCAGGCCAGATATGCGACAAATGAGCTTAATCAGCAAGAGGTTTTTAAGATAAATTTAGAGATAGCCAGGTTAAGCACTGTCTTGGCTAATTTAAAACAAGAACAATTGGCAAAAAATACGCGGATAAATAGCTTATTAAACTTAAACCCAGAGACTCCGGTTGGCGTCCCGGAATTACAGGAAGACTTAAAGTTTAACCAGGATTTTGAGTCATTATACAGACTTACAATAGAGAATCAGCCGACATTATTAATATTCTCTTATGCAATAGAAAGAAATAAATACGCGAAGTCTTTGGCTAAAAGAAGTTTTTTCCCGGATTTTATGGCGCAAATTGCGCAACGCGGAATTACTAGTGGCACTATCGGGCCGTGGGACTTGATGTTGGCGTTTACTGTCCCGTTATGGTTCTGGACAAAACAACGTTACGAAGTAAAAGAGGCGATTGCTAATCTAGAAGAAGCCCGGGCAACGTATCAAGCAATGCAAAACAAGGCATTTAGCGAAGTAAAAGACTTAGCCACAAAAATAACCATGGCTGAAAATAAAATAAATCTTTATAAAACCAACCTCATACCTTTATTAGAGAGTTCAATTAATGCATCATTGGCTGCTTATAGCTCCAAGCAAGGTGATTTAATGGGTCTTTTAGACAATCAAAGAATGCTTATAGAAACCAAGCTGGATTATTATAAGGCGTTGGTCGATTATAATATGAATTTAGCAGATTTAGAACGAACAGTTGGCTTAAATCTAAGTGAGGCGCGAAAATGAACCGGATAAAATTTTTCATAATTGCCCTGATTGTTATTGCATTATTTGTAACGGGGTTTTGGTTAAATTCCCGTTATGGCATTTTTAAGAGCTGTCCCTTGACCCGGGCAGCAAAGGATATTTATTATTGTGCGATGCATCCTAATTTTACTTCTGACAAACCAGGAAGCTGTGCGATATGCGGCATGACCTTAGTTAAAAAACAAACTACACGCGCTGTGCAGGTAACGGCAAGCCAAGAGAAAAAGATTCTCTTTTACCGCAATCCGATGAATCCGGAAATTACTTCGCCGGTCCCAATGAAAGATGAAATGGGCATGGATTATGTACCGGTTTTAGCGATGCCTGCCGGCTCGCAGGAGCCAGGAGCTAGCGCAGAAGAAGCCGGTGTTTATATCAGTCCGGAGAAACAGCAACTCATTGGTATTAAAAAAGAGATTATCGAGACAAAAGATCTGGTTCATCAAATACTTACCGTAGGCAAGATTGCTTATGATCCGGAATTATTTGTTGCCCAGGAAGAATATCTGCAGGCGTTAAAAGCGCAAGAAAAAATTCAAGAAAGCACTATACCTATAGTAAAAGAACAGATGCAATTACTTGCCCGGGCAGCAAAAAGAAAACTTTTACTTTTAGGAATGAGTGAGCAGAGCATAGAACAGTTATCTCAGCGAGGTATAGCGCAGGATAATCTTTATCTACCCATAAGCAACGACACTGTTTGGGTTTATATTACTATATATGAATATGAAGCAGGATTAATCAAAGAAGGTTTAGCGGTTGAGATAGAGGCAGTCGCGTTCCCTGGAGAAATATTCTTAGGTAAGATTGTAGCGATAACTCCTGTGGTAAATTCCCAGACTCGCACGATACAGGTGAGGGCAGAAATTGCAAACTCTGAACATAAACTCAAGCCAGAGATGTTTGTGAATGCTAAAATAAACGTTGATTTGGGGGAGAAATTAGCTGTTCCTGAAACCGCGGTTTTAGATACTGGTTTAAGAAAGATTGTGTATTTAGTAAAACCCGGAGATATTTTGGAAGCACGTGAGGTTAGGCTTGGCCAAAAAGCTCAAGGATATTATGAAGTTTTGGATGGGGTAAAAGCCGGGGATATTGTAGTAACCAGCGGAAATTTTCTGGTGGATTCTGAGAGCAAATTAAAGGCAGCGATTCAGGAACCCGCTCATTAATATGATTGAAAAAATAATAGAATTCTCAGCAAAAAATAAATATATCATCATCGTTTTTGCTATTGCCGCGATGATTGGAGCGGTTTATTGCATTAAGAATATACCCCTGGATGCAATCCCTGATCTTTCTGATACGCAAGTCATAATTTATT
>JAGVEL010000056.1 GCA_020058285.1 Candidatus Omnitrophota bacterium | reverse complement strand
TGTTTTTAATATTATATTTACCTTTTTCTCGCGGGCGACATTGGGGATATAATCTAAATCACAAAGCGGATCTTTCTCTTCCTGATTTATTGTCGGAGGCAAAATATTTTTCTCAAATATCATTGAGCATACAGTCAACTCTATGGCATTTGCCGCAGCCAAGGGATGGCCAATCATTGATTTTAAAGAACTTATCGGCAATTTATAAGCATAATCGCCAAAAATCGTCTTATAGGCATTGGTCTCGAATATATCATTCATCCGCGTAGATGAGCCATGAGCATTAATGTAATCTATTTCAGCCGGCTTAACCGCAGAGTCTTTTAGGGCGAGTTTTATACAATTGGTCATTGCCGTACCTTCAGAAGGCAAATCAGTCATATGAAAAGCATTACAACTTGTGCCGAATCCAAGAATCTCGCAATAAATCCGCGCGCCGCGCTTCAAGGCGTGATTTAATTCTTCCAATATCAACAAACCCGCTCCTTCAGATAAAACAAAGCCATCGCGTTTATTATCAAAAGGCCGGCTGGCAGCTTCGGGTGAATCATTGCGGCAAGATAAAACATTTACAACGTCAAATGCGCCAAAGGTAATCGGTGTAATTGGTGCTTCCGCGGCGCCGCTAAACATTATATCATGCTCGCCATCCTGAATTGTTTCAAGGGCAAATCCTACTGAATCGGTACCGGCAGTGCAACCCGTTGATAAGGTATTGCAAATCCCTTTTAAATTATATTTAGCACTTATTTCTATAGAAGGAGTATTAAACATCGCGGCGTCATAAAGATCAGGCCTGACCTTGGCCGGATCAATTGGTTTTTTACCATCCTCAGTAACTAAAGCAAATTCCTCTTCCATATATTTTGTTCCGCAAATTGCATTAGCCAGGCATACGCCGATTCGTTCGCGGTCTTCCTTTGAAACATCCAAGCCGCTATCCTTTAATGCCATTTGCCCGGCGACCACTGCAAACTGAACGTATCTATCCATGCGCATAGCTTCTTCATGGTTAAGGCCTAATTTAAACGGATCAAAATCCCTAACTTCAGCGGCAATCTTGGTATTAAATACAGAAACGTCAAATCCGTCTACTAATTTAACCCCGGATTTTCCCGAGGACATTGCTTGCCAAACATTATTTTTTCCTATGCCATTCGGAGATATAGCGCCAATTCCCGTAATAACTACTCGCCTTTTAGACATAAATTATTCCTTATCCTCAACTCTTGAAACTTTAAAAACAATATTTCCCCCATCAGGGCAGGTAACTGTATCTATAGAATCCGGATTATTCATAAAAAAGAACTTTGCTCCGAAATTAAGGGCAAAAAGTGCCGGAAAAGCAGTATGAAATGCTGCCCCGCAAAATCCAGGTATACATTTCAGGCCTGAGGTTTCCCATTTATCGCCAACTTTATAACCAAAAGCGCATTTTCCCTTTGCTTTTACTACTTCAATAATCATCTTCTTTGGTTTAGGCCCCCCGAATGTAGGATCTTTAGGAAAAGACTCGACTAATCCGTTCTTATCAAAGATTTCTGCTTTAAATTCTAACTTTCCGCCGTCAGGACAAGTAACCAGCAAAGAGCGTTGGTTATCCCTAAACGGGAATTTTGCGCCAAAGCTTAAAGCATAGATAACCGGGAATAATGCATGACCGAGCCCTAAACAAAAATGTTTAGGCGGATGGGTAAAATCTTCTAAGATTAGTTCATCACCGATTTTATAACTGTGATAACACTGGCCAAATACATTGGTTACGGTGAGTTTCAACTTTGGAAATGGTGAATTGATCTCGCTCATGTTAAATGAGCATATAACTTACGAACACTAAAAGTGTGAGTAAGTTATTATGCGACTTTAACCCAGCACTTATTTTATTGCTGGGTTTAGATTTTTTGTTAATTAACTTATTCTGGAACAAAACCTTCATTATTATAATTACGCTAATTTGTAAAATAAGTGCTGGGTAAGTTCGTGCATACAATTTACGTTCACTTAAGTTCCGTAAATTGTGCACTCACTTAATTGAATAGGCCTTTTGTATTGTTAACTAATTCTTGTTTTGTAAAAAATTTATTTGTCTTTTCAACCTGATGAACCATATCCACTAATTTCTTATTTAAGGCTGCGCTAATGTTATTATCTTGGGCAATACGCACAAATTCGCCGTTAATATAGTCAATTTCAGATAACTTGCCGCGTTTAATGCTTTGTAATATCGAACCATATAACGGTTGCTTACTGAGATTACTCATAATATTGCTAAAAATCTTTGCTGCCTCGCCCGTCGGTAAAGAAGTTAATTTTGTCAACCGCTCCAAAGGAAAATCAGGCAGGGATACTAATTTTAAGCCGGCCTTATTTACCACTTCTAGGCCTTCCTTCCATATCCCAATACTTATGCTACTAATAGCTGTATCAGAAAAAGCTTCCTGCATGCTTATACCTAATATTGCCGGAATGCAATTATTGGCGTTTACAAATATCTTTAAGTATTTCATACCGCTGATTTCATCTGTAACTACAACGGGAAAAATATTATTCAATACCTTAGATATACCCTTAAGCGCTTCCTCATCTTTCTTAAATAAGCTGCCAATAATCCAGCTGCCCTCAAAATTGTGTACAACCTCTCCGGGTTTTAAATTTGTAGCGCCAAACATCACAATGCTTGAGCTGATGAATTCTTGCGCTATAAACCTAGCGCAAATAGAATCTGCCTGAACCCCATTCTGGGTTGTTAACAGCCAGGAGTTTTTTATTAAACTTAAGTTATCTTCCAGGGCCTTGGGGATATCTTGCGTCTTTGTAGTCAGAATAACTAACTGCGGCCTACCTTCTAGTTTCTCGGTGATATCAATTTTTAGGTTAAAATTGCCTCTCACGCCGGAAATTTTTAATCCATTTGCGCTTATTGCCTTTACTGATTCGCCGTGGCCGAGCAGGGTTACATCAACGCCATTTAATTTCAGATAGCCGGCAACAAGGCCACCTATCGCTCCAGCGCCTATAACTACAATTTTCATTTCTCTTCTTCTCTTAAAAGGCGAGATTTGCGTGCCGTTGAAGTGTCAAATCCTGTTTGCTCCAGGAGCCTAACCATCATACTGTAAAAAGGCGAAGGAACATCAGTAAAAAAAGCGCTAACCACATCAACCTCTTCAACTTGGGAAACCTCCCTAACCTTGGCGATTTCTTCTGCTCTTTTGGTTACCGCCACTTCAGTGATATGGCGGTGAAAAACAGGTATCTTGGAAATCATCAGCTTAAACTTCTGTTGAGTATTAGCTTCCCAATTCATCTAAATCTCCACAATATAGTAAAATTTTACTATTTAAATTTTACAATAAATTAACTTTAAGTCAAGTGTTTTTTAAGAAAGATGAAACTTACGGCTGGAATTAAGGTTAGATAAACAAATGAATTGCCTATTGCTTTGCAATTGTTACATTAATTGCGCGCGGGCCCTTGGGAGATTTCTCAACTTCAAACTCAACCTCTTGACCTTCACTGAGGGTTTCAAATTTAATATCCATAAGGCTGCTTTGGTGAAAAAATATATCCCGGCCATCCATAGCACTTATGAAACCAAAGCCCCTGTCTGCAACAAGTTTCTTTATTTTGCCTTTATGCATTTTATTTCTCCTGAAAAATAAGGCCCGAAAGAAAAACTTGCGGGCCTTATTCTCTCTTTTTCTTTTTGAATTACAGTTTGACTACTTTCGTGGCTTGCTCACCCTTAGGGCCTTTTTCAATTTCAAACTCAACCTCTTGACCCTCTTTTAAAGTTTTATAGCCTTCACCCTGGATTGCGCTGTGATGCACAAAAACATCGCTACCTGAATCAGTGGTGATAAAACCGTAACCTTTTTGGTTACTGAACCACTTAACTTTGCCTCTTGCCATTATCTACTACCCTCCTTTCAAAATTACAAATAGTAAATAATGGCCGAAATAAAAAAAGCAAGGCAGAATATCCTCACCTTGCGGTATTAATTTCTACGCCTTTATTTACTACTAAGCTAAACACAAAAAATAATATACACTAACAAATAAAATTTGTCAAATATAATTTATGAAGTTTTAGCAACGATCGCTTCGGCAAGTTGCTGACGACGAAGCTTTCTTACGGTAATACTAAGGCCATCTTTTTCTAGGACTTCCCCGCCTTTTAACGCGGTAGACTTTAAGCTAGAACACCACTCAGTCAAGGTAAGCAACCGACCGCCAGGGAGATTCTGGAAAGAAATTCCAGTTTTGCCAGTTGTCGTTGCCACAGTATCCATAGTAACGCCACCGCCCATAATCCAACCGGAAAAATAAGGATGGATATAATTAGGTAAGCGGTCATATTCGTCTTTAATGTCACCAACGAGCTCCTCAAGCAAATCTTCCAGCGTAACCATACCCAAAATCGCTGTTTTATCATCACGCACCAGGCTAATATGAGAACTTTCCTGTATCATCTCTTCTAATAATGAAGAAATACTTGTTTGGGCTTTTACGCATTTAATTGGCCGGACAATGCCTTGCAAAGTCGGATTAGAAGGATTGACATGCAAAGCAAAAATTATATCTTTAAAATTAACATAACCGATAATTGTCTGGCCATTATTATCCTCTGTGCAAACCGGAAAACGAGTATGCATATCTAAATGAGCCCTAACTAAAGCCTCAGAAAGAGAATAATTAACCGGAATCATTGATATTTCAGCAATAGGGATAAAAATCTCGCTCACTGGCCGCCGGGATAACTGAATAGTAGAATGCACTATCTTTTCTTCACGTGCTCCAATAAGCCTTAGGGCTCGGGCTACTGAAGCTGCGGAGCGCAACTCATGCAACCCTAAACCTTCCTGCGTTTTAAATAAAGCATCTGTTTTTCTTCGCGAAAACATTTTTACCGCATACTCAAAGAATACTATAACCGGATTAAACAACTTCCATAAGATTTTCATCGCCGGCGAAAGCCTGACGCAAACCAGCTCTTTATTGTTTAGCGCAAAAGTCTTAGGCACAAGTTCAGAAAAAATAATCGTAAAGCAGCTTAAGGGTATGATAACTAAAATTAAGGCTAAAACTTCAGCAAAAATTGGTGAGATGCTCAACCTTTGGCTTAGCCAAGGCTGGAGGTTATCAGTAGCGCTTATACCGCCCGTAGCTGCAGCTATTGCGCCAGACAAAGTTATGCCTAATTGCACTACAGCCAAACTTGCTTCTATGCGCTCTTTCATAAAGATTGCCTCTTCGGCACCTTTCTTTTTCTGTTGAGCTAGCACAGAAAGCTTAACGCGCCTGACTGCAGTCAAAGCCATTTCATAGGCAGCGAATATTGCGTTTAACACTAACATCAATAAGATAATGAATATTTGCGCAATTAACGGCATTCTATCTCCTGATTAACTTACTGGCAAAAAATTCTTTTTATAAACATGGTCGCAAAACTCCCCGGAGGAAGGCTAAACTCTAGAATTAATTTTTGTTTATCAGTATATATCTCATCATCTAAAATATCAAGGCTTAAATTCTTGGGCTTTACAATCCCCGGCCGCATTAAAGATTTGAAAAAAGCCTGCCTAGTTTTTAGGCTATTAAACATCGTCTTATTTATCCCCTGGGATTGTAGAATTTTGGGAAATATTCCAGCAGTCAAATCATCCGGCATCTTGGTATTAGCGGCTAACGTCGGAATGCGCAGATTAGCTAAATATCTACAATCCTCTTTGTTTAATTTTTCATAAAAAAAGTAGTCTCCACAAATTCCCGGATAACTCTTGAGAGCTATAGATAATCTTGCTTTTAAAACTTCTCTCAAAACCTCATTCCAGATATAAGATTGATAAGCACTAAAATAAATTGAAAGCTTCTGCCGGGGAATTTGCCTAAGCAAGGCTAAGAAACCATTGGGCCTAACCTTCAGGATATTAAACACCTTTTTCTCAAATTCAGTCTTAGCCAATTTGCAGCAAGCTTCCCAGTCTCCCCAGTTTTTGGCAAGGCCGGATTTTCTCTCATGCTCTAAACGGCTATCACCGGTATTAATTGCCGTCAAATAAATTTTAAATGCGCCGTTAAAATGCTTTTTTAAAATTTTTTCGGCTAAAAACCCTAAACTTTTATCAAAACTTCCAAACCTTTGGTCGTCAAAATAATTAGCAAACCCGAAGGATTCGACGTTTTTAATTTCGCTTAAGGCGCTGCGTATTGCGGCTTTGTTTAACTCCCGGATTGCAATCTTAAATCTATTTTCTTTAATCAAGTCTGGGCCCATCGGTCTATCCAAAAAGCCAATAAAACTTAATGAATAATTAGCTTCTTTGATATTGCTATATCTGGGGCCTTTTATGGATATATACTGATGAGCTAATGCATGCTTATCTTTTCTGCCGCCAAAAGAAAAATTTTTAAAAGGAACTTTTATCTTTTTAGAAATCAACTGCAGGAGTTCTATGGTATTAAAATTTCTTTTAACTAAGAGATAGACTCCGAAAGCACCAACCTTGGCTAAAGGCAAATCAACGATTTCTTCTACGATAAAATCTTCAAGGATACATTTAATCTTTAATTTCATTTATTTGAAAAGAAAGTTATCTTTTTAGGGAGGAAAAATTTTTTCCTTTGAGAGCAAGCTGAAGTAATTTTATCAGTTCTTTTTGAGAGCGCGGTTTTATTAACGTTCCAAGGCTAGCAATACTCAATTCTCCCCGCTCTTCAGAAGCAACAAGGGCGATTGCATCAGTGCGCTCAGTTATTCCTATGGCTGCCCGATGGCGTGTGCCTATACCCATGGGTAAGGTGGCATTTGTCTTAAGGGAAAGAACTGATTTAACTTCTTTAATGCGGCCGTTTGCCACAATAACTGCGCCGTCGTGAATAGGAGAATTGGCAGAGAATATCGCGGCTAAGATTTCTGTTTTTATTTCGCAATCTATAAGTATTCCGCCGGAGATAAATTCCGCTAAACTATTTTTTCTTTCCAGGATAATTAATGCTCCGATTTTACGCTGGCTAAAAGATTCCAGGGCATTGCAAATCTCCACCAAATAGTCAGGTAATGCCTTGCTGAATCCTTTACCTAATAATACAGCGTTCTTTACCCTTAAGGATAACCCCAGGATAAAATCAGCTAAAATAGCCAGGGTGGATAATATAATAATTGAAACTCCGATAAACTGTATCAATTCCATGGATATCTTTGCCGACAATAAAACCAGCCCTGCGGCCAAACAAGACAAAGCGACTATGTAACGGCTAAAATAAAGCCAGCGGCTCGTCTTTAAACCGCGCAAAAGAAAAATTATAGCGCTTAGGCCAGCAACCAGAGCTAACCAGATATAAGGATCCGTTAATAATTGCTGCATTTTAACCTATCTTTCCATCATAATCTTAAACTTGCTTGCGTTTTTTTTCGGTTGCGTAAAACTCCATATTCCTTCCAAACATCAATCTTGTCTGGGCATCTAAGGCTGGCGTTGAACCAACCACCAGTATTATAATCGGAACAAGTAGCCACTCGCAAATCATCACCACATTTTTTGCCCAGCCTACATCTTTAGGCCGGGGCGGCATAGTAGTCCGGCTCAAAATTATCCAGATAATGCTTACTCCGATAGTAAAATTAAATAGTAAACCGGTAATGCGCGGCAGATTATAGCCGATTGATATCTGACCAAATTTTATCCCACCAAATAAAAAAGGCAAAGAAGGCATCAAGGTAACTATGAATGCCCATACTGCCCAGGTAATATGACCTTCTAAAAGATGATATGACCTTCTTATCTTTTTAGGCCAGGAAATGTCTCTGTTTTTTATAAACCTGGTAACTACATAAGGAAAATTTTCAATTCCCCAGGCCCATCTACGTTTCTGCTTATACTGCATAACAATAGTCTTATAAAGATTTGTGGAATACGCCACATCCATAGATACAGTAATGTATAAAGGTACAACCCGATAATCGCCGTTAAAATGTAGGTACGCCTTCCAATAAACTACGGAATCATCAGAAATCATATCTACCGGCCAATAATCTATATCTACCAGCGTCTTAAAACTCATACTGTGACTGGAAAATGTAACAAATTTTTCCAGGCGCATGCTCTCAATCAGCTGGCTGAATGACGAGCTTATCTCAACCAGGCGGGCAAACGACGGCGCGTACCAGACGTTATTGTTATAAACCGGCATGGGTTGATAGCTTGCCTGGTG
Source organism: Candidatus Omnitrophota bacterium (assembly GCA_020058285.1). Classification (GTDB taxonomy): domain Bacteria; phylum Omnitrophota; class Gorgyraeia; order JAHJTE01; family JAHJTE01; genus JAGVEL01. The sequence continues at coordinate 13,366 of JAGVEL010000056.1, read as the reverse complement.
CGGCTTAGGGTTAGCCAAGAAGTGATATGTAAGGCAAGCAAAATAATTCTTATCTACACACGTGTCTGCATCAAAACAGGAGATAATAACATTCTCATAGGCAATATTTTCATTATCCAGCAGCTCCTTTGCCTTTTTAGCTGCCCAGGTGGCATTTGCGCCTTTGGTTTTAGTTTCTCCGGCAATATTAGCCGGATGGAATGTGGTAAAAAATACAGAAAAATAATCTTTAAACTCTTTTTCTAAAATAAGCGCATTTTCCCTTGCCTTATTGTTACGCTCTTCAAAAGAAACCACAACTATAATTTTTTCCTTCGGATAACTCGACTTGGTTATCGCGCTTAAAGACGTACATAATATCTCCGGCCCTTCCTTGTATACGGGAAATATCACCAGATGATATGGTTTCTGGCAGTCTCTATTCAAGGCCAGGCAATCAGACATCCAGTTTCTATTTTTCTGCCGGGATAATTTTCTGTAAGCAAAAATAAGCAGGCTGGTAAGATAAACCGTGCGAATAATCCAGTAAAAATCAAAGATAATAATCAATATTGCGCAGGTTATCGGCCGGTAAAATGCCAGAATGAAAAATAAAATAAGAATTCCCCAGGAAGCAAGCCCCGGGATAATCTCTAATGTCCTAGTTAAGGGGTCAGTTTTTTTCATTAATCGTGCGTTTTATCAAATCCTCTAAATTATTTATATCCCGTATTTTCTGGTTCAATTCTAGCTTATAAACATTATCGTATATTTTATTATCTTGTGCCTTCTGGGAATCAAGGAAATAAAGCGTATCTGAGTCAGCATCATAAAACCCTTTAGAATTCTGTTTATTCAAATTCACCAATACAACAGAATTAAACCCTGGTCTTGCTTCTAATGCCTCCACAGTTTTATTCGTTATTAAAACGAGGTAATAACTATTTGAATGCCAAAAACAATCCTGGATGCGCTGGCGCGGGAAATTGAAGGTAAACGCAGGATTGATATTTAATCCCTGCTCGGCAGGCTGGATATAACTTATGCCTATCTGACGCTGATTAAAATAGAGTATTTTCTTCCTGTCCGGAGAAAGCTTATATTGTGTTGCCGGAGGCGTTAATTTTGCAAGAGTTGCCATAAACTCAAAATCTTCTCCATCCAAATCCGACCGGTAAAAAGAATTAGCCTCAGGATCAACATAATAAATAAACCCTTTTTCTTCATCCAGATAAAAAACCGAAAATCTTTCTTTGCTCAAATTTTGAATGTTCGGCCTCAATGGAAAAAGGATAATATCCTCTAGGCGCGTCACCCTGCCGGAGTGTATCTGGACAAAAGACTTCCAGGCATAATGATTTTTTAATTCCAAGGAAAGAGAATATCTCCCGGGCAAAAGCTCGTTTATGGTTGTCGGTGTTTTCTCGTTCAATAATCTGTTATTAAAATAGATATCCACGCCAGGCGGTTGCGTCTTCAAAACGAGCAAACCCGTCTTGGTAAAACGCAACGTATTCGGGTCAAATGCATATCCCAAAGCATAGGAAAGAATAAACGGCAGGCCTAATAAAAATGTAAAAGCGCCTACATAAAATAAAAGTCCTCTTATCTGCTGATCTCTGCTCATTTGTTATTATTATACCACTGCCAAGCTTTTCAAGACTATTAAAATTTAAGCCGATAAAAAAGCCCTGATTTAATCAGGGCTTTTAAAACCAAGATCAGTTATGCTTAAAGATAGCTCTGTATCCTATTTAATATCTTAGTTGCAGCTTCTTTATCCGAGCTGACTGCGCCTACGCGGACTTCAACCTTAGAAGAACTGTCAGTTACTTTGCGCACGTCTATCCAGATCTCTTTTCCGTTGCTATACTTACTTTTCAGTTGTGTAATATTTGCTTGTTTTGACTCTTTTCTTACCTCTAACTTAAGCGACCTTAGAGCTTTCTGCGCTGCATTTATTGTGCGTTCATAAGGGGCGTTAAATTCCTGGGCCAATTTTCCAGATAACCAGACTGCTGTTCCAGTGCCAGCAGCTGCTCCAACAAACAAAGTGAAACAACCGTAGATATTTAGCAATAATAATCCGGACAAAATAAAAACTGTTATTTTTTTATACATATTATCCCCCCCCCTTTTTTTTTGGTGCTTATCTATAATACCATTATACGAACGGCCTTAAGGCCGGAGAAAGAATTACCTAAATATTCGACCCTAACCGGATCAGTTAAATTAATAGAGCTGAAACCGATAGAATTAGTACCTTTGGTTATTTCTACATCGTCAGGAACTTCAAATGTGATTTCGTCAATATTGCCAAAATCCATAGTTCGAACAACTAGAATGCCAGCTACCCAATCAACTGCTGCTACTACGCCTTTAACAATATCAGCCTTGCTCTCATCAGTAGAATCCTGACAATAGCCGCTACAAGAAAAAGCTATTAAAAAAATACAAAGAATAATTAAACTTTTTTTAGCCATGATTAACACCCTTTATTTATTATATCTCAAACAAAACCGGCTGCAACAAAAAAACCCTATTCCTTCTTATTAAAAATAGGGCTTAAGGAGAATTGCCTCCTTTTTAAATTATTTTATTCCAAACAAAACCCTCTGCAATACCCGTCTACCGTCAGGTAGATTTCTATTGCAGAGGGTTAGAAAATCAATATCCTTTGCCGCAACCAAATGAAGAGTTTATTAAACTACTCTTCCTTTTTAACGACCGGTGTCCTTGCGTTTTGAAAAACATTCCTTACAGTAGATCGGACGATCTCCGCTGGGTTTAAAAGGAACTTCGCACTCTTTATTGCATTCTGAACAGGTTGCCTTGTGCATCTCTCGTGGCCTACCGCTCCATCCACCACCGCCTTGTTGAAACGCCATACTTCCTCCTCTTTAAATTATTTTTTCCCGATAAAATCCCGTGCAACTCACAGAATTTCATGGGACCTATTGTTCTTTATTCTATCACAGAAAGCTAAAAAGTCAAATTTTCTTACACTTGCCTCTGGCTCCCCCCTATTGGACGAATTTCGCAAGTGGTGCCTATATTTCCTAATTAGCTGTGTAAAAGGTCTATGATTATTAATTAATGTGCTCGAGCTATTCTATGGATAACTTCAGAGATGAATGTCTGATACCTGATACCTAATCGTGCGGCCTTCTGCTTAAGGCTTGCGAGATCACGGCTATTTACCCGTATATTCAATACTGCATCTTTTTTTCTCTCAGCTATTGCCTCGGCAATAGCTGCAAATTCATTCTTACCCACATTTAGATATTCGTCTTTCAATAGGCTTTCCTCAATTGCTTTTTCTTGTCGTGTTAGAGTAACCTTTCTCATTACAACTCTCCTTTTTTATAGATTTTTGTGTATTTTCTACTTGGATATAATGTTTTTAAAAAGATGCGTTGCTTTTCTTCGATATATGGAACAATCCAGATATAGCCCCTGTATTTAAAAAGCATGATATTCTGATTTTCCCTAGCATGATGACGTTTAACTGCGATTAGTTCGGCAGAGATGATTTCTTCAAACGAAACGCCTCGTGTTCGTTTGAGCCTTTCGCTCTTTAGGTGACTCCACTTTATCTCTTTCATATTGTATATACAATTGTATTACAAAATTTAGAAAAGTCAAGGGAAAATTGCAGTAAAAAAGGCCCCATTTACATGGAGCCCTTTTTTATTTTACTCCCCCTATATGACGCGTTTCGCAACTGGCTGATTTCTGAGGAGCTTGAAAAACTACCGGAAAATTGCTGTTTATTGGCTAAACTCTATTCCTCTTCTGGTATATAATTTTTATAATCGTTCTTTTGCGGCTCTACTATTATACCGCCAACAGTATATCTTGCGGTATTGTCTGGAATTTCAGTAGAGGTAACTTCGCCAAGAAAATGTTCTTTATTTTTAGCGACATCACAAACAAAATTAGCCACGAAAGTCAATGACATAAGTAATTTGTCTGATCGGATTTCGGCAATAATTTTTTCTGGTTCTAAATCTGTCTTAGTGGTAACTATAAATAAGTTTCCATCTGGTTTTATGATGCATTTATCAATTGCCAGAATATCCATTTTCTTACGGAATGCCTCTATTATCAATTCATTACCCTCGGTTGATACACCATCTTGTAACTTAAAAATGAAATGATAAGTCGTATCTGCGGTTTTTTCTTTTGCTATAGCCGCTTGGTTTACGAATGCTAACATTATTCCAAGTATTAAATAAACTAATGTTTTCTTAATCATTATTCCTCCTTTTTATTATTTACTAAAGCTTATCATAAACAAAAACCCTCCGCAAGTTTTTAATTTGCAGAGGGTTGGTAAATCAAACTCCCCCCGCGAGGACTCCGGCCTTGTCCTGAGCAAAGTCGGAGGACTTCGGACTGCGAACCTTCGCTCACTTCGTTCGCTCTCCATAGGGGCTCTGCCCCTTTGGCGTTCCTCGCTTTTGCTCGTCACTGTCACCCCGAAAACGTGGGGAAAATTTTTCCCCACACCCCATTAGGTTCTCGTCCTCGCGAACAGCCATATATGCAAAAAGACCACCCATAAAGAGTGGCCTTTTTGATATAAACTCCCCCGCGAGGACTCGAACCTCGGACATGGTGGTTACACTTGACCCGAAATTACTTTCGGAAGTGGACTATCTCATCACCCTCGACTTAACGTTAGGGTGGCGGGTATATAGTCTCTGCACATTTAGGCTTGGCTTTTAGCCTCGCACACTTAGCTCAGGATTACCCCGAACTTTCGGGGTTTCCCTGAATTAGCCCGCTTTTTCAACCACGGTTTCCCGCAGAAGCTGCCACTTGAGATCCCTCGGCTTCGCCTCGGGATCAAATTTGCCAGAGGCAAATTTGACAGCCACCCGCTCTACCAACTGAGCTACAGGGGAAATGATTTTATGTCCTATTATTTTATCTCAATAGAGCCCTTAGTCAAGCATAAAACCTTTAGAGCTAGGCTACATCTGAACAAACTCTAGACGCGCAGGAAACTTGACTTCCCGGCCATCCTGCAATAGAATATATCAATGAAAATAATTACGCAAACACTAACACTCAGCGAACTGAAACAGATGACTGCTGATATGTTTGGAAATTTTATCAAAGCAGTCGTTGATGTTGAGAAACAAATCATCGCTGTTGATGCCGAACTTCATTCTGATTTGGAAGCGCTGCTCCTGCAAGATGGCTCAAAACAGAAAAACCTCTGGGGAATAAACATTTATCCTGAAGCGCAGAATGATGAATTCGTTGAATTTGATTCCCTGATTAATATGCGGCCATCCCAGGGCAATCGAAGCCGCGGCATAGAAAATGCAGAAATCCGCAAGAAGATTATTGAAATTGTAACAAAGAGGATTAAGCGATGAATTATCAGCACAAAGACCTTGCCTCTGGCCGCTGGAAGACCCTATCATTTGTTGAACAGATGGCAAATATCGGAAGCGAAGTCGAACGTGCCCTGAATTGGCGGACAAAAAATAATGCCAGCTATAGCCAGCAGGCATTTGAACGTTCCCTTGAGTTAATAGATCTAACTTTAGACAGTGCCGGAAGTTTCTGCCGCCTCAAAGAAATCACCCGCATGAGAGAAGCAATCGTGGATTATTTCATCGGAACAAACCAATTTATGTCTAGCGAAAGCTCATGGAGAAAATACTTTTCCTATTTCACTTATGCCGCACGTAAAAATTTTTAAAAATCCCTGTTTTATTTTCCTAAGCCTTATCCTCCTTCTCTCTCCTTCTGCCTTAGCTCAGGATATTAAGAATGCTGACTTTAGCGGAACCTGGTATTCAGCTAACGCTCAAAAACTCTCAGATCAAATAAAAAATTATCTAGATATAGCAAAGCCTGCCACTATCTCAGGAGATATAATTGCCCTGATTTCTCCGCACGCCGGCATGCAATTTTCCGGTCAGGTTGGCGCATACGGGTTTAAGATTGTGCAAAATAAAAAGATTGATACGGTAATTGTTATCGGGTTTAGCCACAAATTAGGTTTCGACGGAATTGCGGTTTTTGACAAAGACGGCATAAGAACGCCGCTGGGCGTTCTATATACTGATAAACAATTAACCCGGCAGCTTCTAAATAGCAATAAAAAATTCTTAAACCGGCAGAATGTCTTTGATGAAGAAAATTCAATAGAATTAATTCTACCGTTTATTCAAGTTGCTTTGGGAAACCCTAAAATAGTGCTTTTGGCAATAGGCAACCAGACCTTGGAAAATTCCGAAATAGCCGGAATATGTATCTCTGAGGCTTTAAAAGATAAGAAGAATTTTCTGATTGTAGCAAGCAGCGACATGAGCCACTTCTTGCCTTACGAGCAGGCAAAAGAAGTTGATAAGCTAACGGCAGATTTAATTAAACAAATGGATCCGGAAAAACTCTTTTTAACCTGCCACGACAAAAACCGGATGTGCGGCACAGCCAGCGTTAGCGCAGCAATAATTGCTGCTAAAAAATTAGGCGCAAATAAAGCAATAATCTTAAACCTGGCAAACGCGGCAGACACAGCCAGTGGATTAATAGACAGAAACTCTGTAGTCGGATACTTAAGTGCAGCGCTCGTAAAGGAAAACGATAAAAATATTACGGAGAATACAAAAATGGATTACTCATTATCAGACCAACAGAAAAAGAAACTTTTAAAAATTGCCCGAGACACAATAACTCAATATCTCAACTCCGGAAAAATCCTGGATGTTTTAGAGAATGATCCAGCACTTACTAAAGTTATGGGCGCATTTGTAACCTTAAATGAAAATGGACAACTGCGTGGTTGTATTGGAAATATTATCGGCCAAAAACCCCTATACCTTACAGTAAGGGATATGGCTATTGCTGCGGCAACAGAAGACCCGAGATTTAATTCTGTCACAAAAGACGAACTTAAAAATGTCCACATTGAAATCTCGGTGCTTTCTCCCCTGGAAAAAATCACAAATCCAGAGAAAATCGTTTTAGGCAAGCACGGTGTGCTGGTTAAGGATCTTTTCAGAAGCGGAGTTTACTTGCCGCAGGTAGCTACTGAAACCGGCTGGACAAAAGAACAGTTTATGGATTCGCTTTGTGGCAATAAGGCAGGTATGGCTCCAGATGCCTGGAAAAAAGGTAAGTGTGAAATCTACATATTTAGCGCAGAAGTATTCGCAGAATAATCTGAATTCCTAAAAATATTAAAACACCTGCAGAAATAAACCTCATTATCTTGTGTAATTTTTGAAACTGGAAAAAATTCCCTCCAATCTTTCCGGATAAAGCAATCAAAAGAAACAACGGTGAAATTGTTGTGCCCAAGCCAAAGACAAGAGAAAAAATTACTGCCTGCCAGACAGATTTTGAAATAATTACAATATAGTTTAAAATTCCTAAAAGCGGCAAGCAAGGCGCAAACCCGACTAAAAAACCCAACAAACCGACATTTCTGATATTACCTTTGTGTAATTTAGAACACAGATTGTTGACCGATAAGAATTTTGAAGCAAGAATTGAGATTCCGATAAACACAACAAACAAACCCAGTAGTATATTTATAATATCAAAATACTGGATAAGTTTTTCGCTAGACAATATCCCGGAAAACAAACCGCATAAAGCTCCCAGGATTATGTAACTGGCCAGCTTAGATACAGAAAAAATTATATAAGAAAGCGTTGCCTTGCCAAAGGATTGTTTATAAATTAAAGCATAGCTGGCCAATATTGGCGCGCAAAAAGATAAACACGGCCCTGAACCTAGGATAAGCCCGCTAACAAATAAATAATATAGATTTTCTGTCATGGTTAACCTACAATATTAGTTAAATGATGTTGCTGATTACAGTGATTATATAACTACTAATCTCTGGAATCAAGGACAGAATACACTATGATTATCTTTATATTCTTAGGAATAATTGCTAGCATCTACCAAATCGTAACTTTGCGGGAATTAACATTTTCAATCGCAAAGAATGAGTTTGGTTTTGTTATTGCAGTTGGCTTCTGGCTTATCGCATGTTCTATTGGCAGTATCTTCAGCACAAAAAGGAAAATTCCCAATACAATCCTACCTGCTCTCATCTCGCTATCATTCTCTTTCTCAATAATCCTGATGCATTTAACAAAATCATTTTTTGGTTTTGCTTATTATGAAGCAATTAGCCTGGGCGTTATTTTAGTCTCCTGTTTTTTATTAATAATCCTTCCAGCTTTTTTTATTGGCTATGCCTTCTCTTATCTAGCGCAGGAGCTCTTAGAAAAATACAAAAAAAATGAGCAAATTTATGCGCGATTTTTCGCTTTTGAAGCAATTGGTTTTTTTATTGGCGGACTTCTCTTCACATTTCTCTTATCCGATTACTCTAATCCTTTTATATTTTCTACCCTGCCCTTACTTTTACTTGCCGGTATAAAAAACCATTCAAAGAAAATAACCTCGGCAATAATCATTATCTTAATCAGTATTGTTTGCTTTGCAAATTTTGATTTAATCTTGAGCCGAGAATTTAAAGGTGCAAAGATTTTACAAAACCTAGGTTCGCGGTACGGACCGCTAATTTTAGCTGAAAAATCTGGAGTAACAAGCGTTTATTCCAACGGAACGCTTTTAGCATCAAGTGAAGATAAGTTAAATAGCGAAGAATTCATCCATATGAGTTTATCAGCGCTAAACAGCAGAAATTTAAAAAATGTCTTGATTTTAGGCCCGGCAATATCTGGCCAAATTGAAGAGATTTTAAAATATAATTTAACTTCCCTGGATTGCGTTGAACTTAATCCCTTGATTTCAAACCTTAGTCGAGCTAGATTATCAACAACTTTTTATCCAAAGGTTAATTTTATAAATGACGACCCGCGTGCCTTTTTAAAAAAATCAACCAAAGCTTATGATGCGATATTAATGAGTACTCCAGCCCCTTCCAGCCTCGCTCTAAATCGCTATTACACAAAGGAATTTTTTGAACTAATAAGCAGCCGGCTAAACACAAACGCCATATTTGCTTTTAGTATTCAATCGCAGCGGGATATCTTAAGCCCTCAAATACTAAGATTTAATTCCTGCATTATAAATAGCTTAGAAAAATCATTTAAAGCCAGGCTATTAATACCGTCGGAGTCTATGATTATTATTGCCACAAATAACCCGGCACTAAAGTATTCGCAGCTTTTAGAAAACTATGCAAAATCAAAAATAAAAACCGATTTTTTTACTATTTATGATTTTAAATACTACCTGGATAAAGCAAGAATAAGCTATGTAGAAAATATCCTGGATAAAAATGCTGCAATAAATTCTGATTTGCGCCCCCTGGGCTTCTTGAATTATTCTTTAATTGAACAAGTTAAATTTTATCCGGACTTCAAGTTAGACTTAAATAAGTCATCCCACCTTATTAACCGAGCGCTCTTGCTGGCAATATTGCTGATTTTAATTTTTAGCTTCATATTTAAGAAAAATATTACACTTATAAATATGGGCATAATCGGCTTTTGTTCTATAAATTTATCCTCAGTTATTTTAGTATTATTCCAACTTTATTCCGGGGCGCTGTTCTGGAAGGTAGGTATTCTACTCGCTTTGTTTATGCTCGGCCTAGGCCTGGGAACATTTAGTATAAATGCGATTTCAAACAGGCTAAAGTCAAATAATTTTGTTTCTGGACTTTTTTTAGGCTGGCTGTTTTCGTTTGCGCTTTTTTGGGCTATCTTAGGAAGGATTAACGCTTCTTCACAGATTGAACTAAAGCTCTATTTATCTTCAGGATTAGCTGGGTTTCTTACCGGCTGCACTTATCCGCTTCTTATCAAAAACTTAATAAAAAATAAAACCCGCGAAAAAAGTATTGTGCCTCTGCTCTATTCCAGCGACCTAATTGGTGCATTCCTGGGCACCCTTGCATCCGGCCTAATCCTCTTACCTTTCTTAGGTGTACCTTACAGTATTATAATTTTACTTTTTATTAGCGCTATATCCTGCCTAAGGAACATTAGCGTTTAATCCCAGATACCGGCAATATCAGCATGGCAAAATTTACACTTGCCTTTGATTATATTGTTTTTCAAAACCGAATAGCCGATTCGTTTAATTAATAATTTTCCACATACCGGGCATATTGTATCCTCGCCTAAATGCTGCGGCACATTTCCGATATAAACATAATGTAATCCGGCTCTTTTTGCAATATCCCTGGCCAGCTTTAACGTATTGATAGAAGTCGGTGACAAATCCGTAAGTTTATACATCGGGAAAAACCTGGAGAAATGTAACGGCGTATTTGGCCCTAAATTATCCTTAACCCACAAACAAAGCTGAGTAATCTCTTGCGGACTATCATTACCTCCAGGCACAATAAGGTTAGTTACCTCTGTCCAGACACCTTCTTGTTTTAATGTTTTCAGGGTTGCAAGCACGCTTTCCAAATTGCCAATGCAAAAGGATGAATAATATTTTTCACTAAAACCTTTTAAATCTATATTTGCTGCACGGATATAACCTGCCAGTTCACGTAACGGTTCCTCATTAATAAATCCTGATGAGTGCATTACGCAATCAATGCCTTGTTTCTTTGCTAACTTTGCAATCTCGAGCATGTATTCATAAAAAATAGTCGGCTCAGTATAGGTAAAAGCAATCGTCTTAGAATTGCTTTGCTTAGCCTGTTTTACGATTTCCTCAGGGGACACAAAGGCTACTTTTACTGTTTCCGGGTCAATCTGAGAAATCTCCCAATTCTGGCAGAATTTACATCTTAAGTTGCAGCCTGCAGTAGCAATTGAGAAAGATTCGCTGCCAGGATAAACATGGAAAAGGGGCTTTTTCTCAATCGGGTCTATATGCATTGCCACTGGCCGGCCATAACTTAGAGAATAGAGTTTGCCGCTGATATTCTTCCTCGCCCGGCAAAAACCTTTTTGGTTTTCGCCTATAGTACATCTTCTTGGGCACAAATTACATTGAACATTTTTTCCATCCAGAGACGTCCAGTATAAAGCCAGTTTTAATTGTTCCGGAACATTTGCGTCTTTACCAAAACTAGCCTTAATACTAAGGAAAAAAGTATTAAGGCTGAAAAAAATACCTAAAATCAAAACAAAAATACCTAAAGATTTAAATGAAATATTTTTCATTTTATGTTTAATGTTTAAATTTTATTGAGTTTTTAGCTTTTGACTTCTTTTCTATGCTCAAAAGCGCGGCTTAAGGTGTGAGAATCTGCATATTCAATATTACTTCCCATAGGAATACCCAGGCCGATGCGAGTAATCTTTACTCCGGTAGGTTGGAGGAGTTTGGTCAGATATAAAGCAGTAGTTTCGCCTTCTGTATCAGCGTCAGTGGCAATAATTATTTCTTTAATCTGTTCGTTTTTAATACGCTGCAATAAGCCATTAATCTTTAAATCCTCCGGCCCCTTGCCTTCTAAGGGAGCAAGAGAACCCAATAAAACATGATACATGCCTTTAAAGGTTGAAGAATTTTCAATTACCGCAACATCGCTCGGGCCTTCCACAATGCACAGGCTGTTGCGTTGGCGTGTTTGGTCCTGGCATATAGAACAGGTTTCTTTATCGCTTAAATTATTGCAAACTTTACAAAAACATATACTCTCTTTTGCTTTGACGATACTTGAAACCAATTTTTGAATTTCCGTACGGGGAACATTTAAAATATAAAAAGCGATACGCTGAGCGCTTCTCCTGCCGATTCCCGGCATTTTTGTTAACTCATTAATCAGGTTTTCTAGTGTTGTCGGAAAATTTGCCACCTTCTAAATCACCCTGCCCTTGAATTTTTCCATAATATCCTTCACAAAAGATTCGTGTTCTTCTTGTTTCTCCGGCTCTCTGTCGCTAATCACAAAATTGACCCTTACCCTTGCGCCTAAAAGTTGATTAAAGGTTTGCTCAATCAATTGCTGATTTTCTTTATGCTCTAAAAATTCTTTGTGAAAGCTTGCGCCCCGGGGAAGGCTAACTGTAACCATGTAATTTTCGCAGGTATCTAATTTTGCATCAGCAAGATAAGTTGCTACAGACATCCGTGTCTGGCTAATCTGGTTTAGGAAACTATTCCAAATAGAATTAACCAAGTCAATATTTACATCAATAGCCTTATCAACCGATGCTGGGGGAATATTTTTTTCTTCCTTATCTCCGGAAATATTAATTGCACCTCGCTCACTCTTTATCACTGCCGGTATTGTCCGTACAACCGGCTCGGCTGGGTGCTGATTTTTAACTTGGATTTCTTCTTTGGGTTTAACTGTTGGCTGGTTAAAATTATGGGTAATCTTTACAAACGCAACCTCTAGGGGTATACGCAAGGAATTAATGCGCCTACCCAGCTCTTTTACATCAACCAGAGCTTGTAAGACATAAAGGATCCTTTCTAGGCTTAATTCCTGGCTCTGCTTAAAAATCGCCTGAGCAAAATCTTGCGGCAAATCAACAAGGTCTGTTATTTTCTGAGAGTTGCTTATACGGCAGACCATCAGGTTTCTAAAATGCTCAATTAAATTATCCAAGAGCTGGCTCAAATCCTTACCTGAAGAAAGCAAGCTGTCTAAAAGTTTAATCAGGCTTTGAGTATTTGACTCAATTATCATTTTGCCAAACTCAAAAAGCACGTCCTGCTCAATCAATCCTAACACCGCAGTTACGTCTTTAAGCGATATCTTATCTGCGCTATAAGAAACAAGCTGGTCTAAAATTGACTCTGCGTCGCGTAACGACCCATCCGCAGACTTGGCAATAGCTACCAGCACCTTTTCATCTATATTTATGTGCTCCGCCTTGATTATCTCTTTTAATTTTTGGGTAATCTCAACTATGGAAATTTTGCGAAAATCAAAACGCTGACAGCGGGAAAGAATTGTAGGCAATACCTTATTAGGCTGGGTTGTAGCAAAGATAAATTTAACGTGCTCCGGAGGCTCTTCCAAAGTCTTAAGCAAGGCATTGAATGCCTCAGTAGTTAGCATATGCACCTCATCAATAATATAAATCTTAAAATTAGCTGACGAGGGGCTAAACTTAACATTTTCGCGTAACTGCCTTATTTCATCAATGCCGCGATTAGAAGCGCCGTCAATCTCTAATACGTCCAGACTTATCCCTTGGGAAATATCTCTACAATTAGCACATTCATTGCAAGGATTAGCTGAAATGCCTTTCTGGCAGTTTAGGGCCTTGGCAAAAATCCTGGCAGTGGAAGTTTTACCTACGCCGCGCGGCCCGGAGAAGATATAAGCGTGGGCAATGCGTTTTGAGCTGATAGCGTTTTTGAGGGTTTTAGCAACATGGGACTGGCCGACAATTTCATCAAAATTCTGCGGGCGCCACTTACGGGCAAAGACTAAATAAGACATGCTTTAATA
>JAGVEL010000042.1 GCA_020058285.1 Candidatus Omnitrophota bacterium | reverse complement strand
TAGGCTTGGACTATACCTGCCTGAGAAGAATACATCGCTCTAATCCTGCGGACCTGCTTCTCCGCTAATCTTGATTGATTAGTCATTAGAAAAATGCTTGTTACAGCAACCATGGAAATCAGCAGAAAGAAAATTATAACCGTTATTAACGCGACTCCTTGTTCTTTTTTTAGTTGAACAAAATAATGGCTTCTCATTTTCCCCCCAGAGTTAAGTTTTGCGCAAGGATAAATAAAAACCGTCTCCTTCATCCTGCAAAATAACATGGCCTTCTCTTGCTAACCAGCCAATGCTCATCAATAATAAGTCGCGGGGTTTATCAATATTAGAAAATACCTCTTCTAGTTTAACTCGGCCACGGCTATCCAAATAATGCCATACCTCTCCTGCACCTATACCAATTTCAGTAATCATCTTGAACCTCCTTAATTTACCCTCGGATTTGTATCGGCAAATTATCTCCTACACAATCTTGGCTCCTACCAAGATTGTATTAGGACTAATCTTGAACAATTCTTGTCCGCTTTGCGGCCCGCGAATTGTACAAGGCCGAAGTCTGACTCGAAAATATCGAAGAGATTTTCGAGGTGCTTAGACAAGGGATCAGGTTTTTGTTCCTAAATTTACCCTCGATTTTTGTGTCTGTAAATTATCCCGCAGCCTGCGCAGAAAATTTTGAGCATAGTGAAAAATTTTCAAGCGTTTAGGCAAGGGGTCAAATTAATCTTCATTTATTATAATGCCTTTAAGTAAATTTTTCCAGAGAAATTATTGCTAATCTGCTGGAGATTCTGAGCGTTTATTTAAGCTTCCGCAACGAGGACATTTTGAAATTACCTTTTTGTCAAAAACAATATAAATATAGGTACAAATATTACAATGCCAAGTAGCTTGGTTGAGCTCTACGTTTCTTATTGTACTCTTGTCAGTAAATGGCACAATCCAAAGCCAGAATATAAACAACACCGGCAATAAACCAAATAGAAATATCGCCCAGGAAAACTCAATCGGTATCATGTTTTAAATTTAATTCGATTGTCTGCCAATGGCTCCGACCATATGCACTCTTGTCAAAAACCAATCTATTTACAAATCGCTGAGCAATCATATCAGCATCAAAACTACCTGAGGAAATCGTCTTTTTTAAAAAGCCAACTCTTCCGGTTGGGTTAATATATAAATTAAATTTGACATACCGAGGTAATTCATCCCGAAAATAGATCTTAAAGTCCGGCAGGTTACTAGAATCCAATAAATCCGCCTCGACCTCTTGTGGGCGCTGTTTAAGCGCAATATTTTTGGATAAAAATTCCTCGATTGATGAATAAATCTCTTCTCTGTACACCTCTTTCTCAAAATAATAAGCCAAAGGTTTATCTATGAAGCTATCAAGCTTAGCGTAATCATTCAAATCCAGTATTAATAAATTCTGTCTTGCAGTTTTAAAATAATAGTCGGGAATTTTAGCTTGGCGACTATAATCCTCATTTTGGACAAAGTCATAATCTTTGAGAAATGAACCTAAAAAAACTATATCATTATTATTTGTTTTTAATCTCGCATCTGGAAAATTTATTAATATAATGCTAAACAGGCCAATATGCCAAAAACAGGAAACAAAAAATGAGACAGAAAATGGCTTATTTTTACTCTTGGTTGGTAGCAACATTTACCTTCTCCAGGCCAATCTCGCGACAAAGATCCCAAATCTGGGCAACCTTGCCCAGGAGTACTTTTTTATCTGCCTTAATCAATACAGAAGTATCAGGAGTTTTAATTTTTCCGATCCGGTTTTTAAGCTCGTCAAGAGTCACAGCTTTACCGTCAAGGTAAAATATATTTTCAGGGCTTATAGTAATGACTAGATTACGCTCATTAAGCACTTCACTTGTCACGGCGCGCGGCAATTTAATTTGTAATCCCGGCTGAAATATGAAACTTGAGGTAAGCACAAAAAAAAGTAAAAGTTGAAAGATAATTGTTATTAATGGGATCGTTTCTAATTGACCAACTCCATGCTCGAGTTGTAAATGCCTCTTAAATTTCATACAAAAAATCTCGTCAGATTTAAGCCTTAAACATTACTCGGCCTCATTACTCTCAGTTAAAAAGTTAAGCAACTCAGTTGCTGAACGCTCCATCTCCAGAATTAAATTATTGATACGATTGACCAAAAAATTGTATGCGACATATGCCGGAATGGCTACAAGTAGGCCGCCAATAGTAGTAATTAATGCCACCCATATTCCATTCGCAAGATCAGTCGGATTTATTGACTGAAAGGCTAAAGATTTTACTTGAATTACCTGAAAGCATTTTGCTAGGCCGATAACCGTCCCCAAAAGTCCAAGTAACGGACAGATGTGCGCAAGTGTAGCTAAAAGACTCATATTCTTTTCCATTCTCGGCACTTCGTATAAACAGGCTTCTTCAATTGCCTCTTTTATCTTTTCGCGACTTTTGCCAGTTTTTAATATGGCGCTTTTAAGAATCATACCAATCGGGTGAGGAGTTTTATCGCAAGCCTCAATGGCTTCTTTGATCTGCCGTTTTTTTAAAATATCCAGAATTGTCTCTAAAAATTTATTCGAATCTAGGCGTATTTTATAAAGAAGCCAAAAACGCTCTAGGACTATTGTCGCTGCAAAAATAGAGCAGACGATGATAAAAATCATAACTGGCCCGCCCTTATGAATAATATCAACCCTCAAATAAAGGACAGAAGCAATTAATAAGCTTAACAATGTTAGCCCAAGCTTCTCCAGCATATCCCGCATCTCTTCACCTCAATTTTAAATTTAAGCTATTTTTTTCTTATGTTTTTCTCTATCCAGGTCAAGCGCTCTGCTGCATACCTCGCCTCTTCAACATTAGTGTCTTTTAATTTTTTATATATCTTTTTTGCTTCATCCCATTTATTCTGGGTTTCGCAAATCCGGGCAGCACGTAACATCGCATGTTTGGATAAATCCGGATCCGTAGCCGGCAAATAAATTATCTTAAGAAAATCTTTAAGCGCTAAATCTAACTGCGCGTTTTCTTCTTCAACCTCTGCGATCTTAAACAAGAGTTGTAAATCTTTTTTCTCGCCAGATTCATCCAATGCCTGATTATAAACAGCTAAGGCTTGATTATAATTGTGCATTGCCCGCAAGGTATCTGCTTTTTTTATTAATATCAACGCCTTATATTTATTAAAACGTTTATCGCTTAAAAGTTGCTCGCAAATATTTAGTGCATCTTTAAATTCAGAACTAGCCGAATAAATATCCACCATGGACATTGCCGCATTCAGGCTTAACTCAATATTTTTGAATTTTAGGCAATCGGAAAATGCCTTAAGCGCTGCTCTAATCCTGTCAGATTGCACATAGGTTAGCGCAATATTGTATTCTGCGGCCTCGGTAAGCTCATGATCTGGATAATCATTGATCAGAAAACGAAAATAACGCCGAGATGTTTCAAAGTTGCGTTTAGTCATATAATACTCACCAATCCAATAGAGTATATCGGCGCAGATTTTTGATTCCGGATGCTTTCTTAAAAATACCTTAAACCGCTCTAGGGCATCTTTTTCCTTACCCAGCTGATAAAGACAATTGGCAACCTCGTATTCCGCAGCCTGGCTCAATTTTTCATCAAGTTTAAAATTTTCTTTAAATATTCTTTCGAAAATTATTAATGCCTGTTTAAATTGGCCTAGATTGTAACTTGACGATGCCAAAAGATATAGTGCATCATTCCTTAAGACAGTATCGTGATGCTCATTTATAAATTCACTTAATCTTTCAGATGCAGCTTTAAAATTTGACTGTTGGAAATAAATTAAAGCTAAATAATATTTGGCTCTTCCTTTTAATTTTGTCTTAGGAAAATTGTCAATTACTGCTTGAAAAGCCAGGGTTGCCGGCTCAAGCCGTTCAAGTTTATAAAGACTCACTCCCAGTTGAAACTGGGCATAATCACTATATAAAGAAGTAGGATAATCTTTTAAAGCTCGATCATATGTTTCAATCGCCCTATCCAGCTGGCCTGTTTCCTGAAGTGTATCAGCCATCTGACAAAGTGCACTTATCTTTATAATTTCATCACTGGAAGTCTTTGCAATCTTTTCAAACTCTTTAATCGCTTCTTGAAATTGTCCAGATTTTAGATAAGCCCAGGCAAGGCCATAGTAGACCTTATTTTCAAACTCTTCAAATTTTGAATTTTTAGAGAATCGCAGAATTATGTCTTTATAGAGCTTAACCGCCTCATCAAAATCCGCGAGCTTATAAAGTGTTTCTGCCTTACCCAACAGAGCCTCAATCAGAAAACTGCTTTGTGGAAAATTAGTAACCAGACGATTATAAGCTGTGATTGAACTGTCTAAATCATTATTCATAAATTTAATCGCGGCTATTCCTAGCAATACAGCATCTGTCTCTTTGGCCGTGGAAAATATTCTGTAAGCCTCTTCGTTTTTTCCCTGTTTTAGATAAGTCCAACCCATTCCAGCAATTACAAGATTTTTTAACTGCTCGTCGGTTTTTTGCTGCGGTTTGCGCTCAAGCTGACTGAGTGCCTTACGATATAAATTAAGCGCCTGGTTATAATCAAAATTGTAATAGGCAATTTCAGCTAAGAAATAAATAGCTTGGGGATTACGTTCACTTTGGGGAAAATCATTAATAAATTTTTCAAAAGATTCCTGGCTTCTAGAATAGCGTTTATCGCGGAATAAACTCTCGGATACCTCAAAGGCTGCGTCCGGGGAAAGTTTATGCTTAGGAAATTTATCAATTAATTGGCTAAATGTGCTAATAGCCTCATCAAATTTTTCCAACTCAAACTGGCATTTTCCCAGCGAATAATAAGCAGAAGGCGCTATCGCAGAAGCAGGATAATCATTAATTATCTGGCGATAGTAACCAGCTGCTTTATTAAAATCAGCGCCCTTGAAATGGACTTCTCCGATCCAGTAAAGCAACGCATCCTTAAAACTAGTGGCTCGCGGATCAGTAAGCAAGGCTTGAAGCTGATTAAGTGCATTTAGATAGTTACCCTTATAAAAAAGACATCGACCAATATAAAATTGCACCTGGGCTAAATGAGAGCTATTTGGATAGCGCTTTATAAAATGTTCAAATGTGCCTAGGGATAGATCGTAAAAACCATCTTCAAAAGCCTTAGCTGCAACATAGAAATCATCCTCTTCATTGCTTTCTATGGCAAATGAATTAAGCGTTGAAAGAGTAAGTAAATTTAAGCAAAAAATCCCAGAAATTAAAATTAGAAATAATTTGCGCATATTATCTTAAACTATAACAGAATTTATTTAGTTACTCAATAGCTTTTTAATGAGCAGACAATTTACGCAAGTGTAAACGAGCGTAAATTGTAGCTCTGATGCTACGTCGAGCGTCTGCGAATTAACCCCTCACCTTTTTTAGATATTCAAGAATATACCAAAATACTTAAATAGATAAAAGGTGAGGGGTCAAATTCGGACAAATAAGTTACGTTGCTATCGCTGCCGTAACTTATGCCCTCATTTGACCTTTTAATTTATTATAACACTTTACTCAGGTACTCACCGGTATATGATTTAGAGTTACGGGAAATTTGTTCAGGAGAACCTATTGCCACTACTTTTCCACCATTATCCCCGCCCTCTGGCCCCAAATCAATAATATAATCAGCTGATTTTAAGACATCGAGATTATGCTCAATAACCAAAACAGTATTTCCAGCATCAACCAGCCGATGCAAAACGTTTAATAGTTTATCTACGTCCGCAAAATGCAAGCCGGTTGTTGGTTCGTCAAGGATGTAAAGTGTCCGGGTTGTGGAGCGTTTACTTAATTGCTCGCTTAGTTTTATTCTTTGAGCCTCTCCACCGGATAAGGTTGTTGCTGACTGACCTAGTTGGATATAGCCTAAACCAACATCATTAAGTGTCTGTAAAATTCGCTTTATCTTCGGGATATTTTCAAATAATTTCAGGCCATCCTCCACCGGCATATTTAAGCAATCATTAATCGAATAACCTTTAAATCTTACTTCCAGGGTCTGTTCATTAAAACGCGCCCCCTTACATACCTCGCAAGGCACATAAACATCAGGTAAAAAATGCATCTCAATCTTTTTAATACCATCTCCTTGGCACGCTTCGCATCTTCCACCCTTAACATTAAAGCTAAACCTTCCGGGTTTATATCCGCGTGAACGCGAAAGAGGCAATCTGGCAAATAAATCTCTAACTGGAGAGAATACTCCAGTGTATGTTGCCGGATTTGAACGTGGAGTCCGACCGATTGGTGATTGATCAACAATAATCACTTTATCCAAAAACTCTAAACCAGAAATTGATAGATGTTTGCCGCATTTCTCCTTAGACTTGTAAAAATATGTAGCTAGGACGCAATAAAGGATGTCGTGGACTAATGTTGACTTTCCTGAACCGGATAATCCGCTAACGCAGACAAATAAACCCAAAGGAATATCAACATTTATATTTTTTAGATTGTGCTCGCTTGCACCCGAAATCCTCAATATTTTTTTTGAATCTATGGGTCGGCGCTTATCCGGAATCTTGATAATACGTTCTTTATTTAAAAACTTTGCGGTTAGAGATTTTTTATTTTTTAGTAATCCTGCTAAATTACCATTATGAATTAAATAGCCTCCATCCTTGCCTGCCCCAGGCCCAAGATCAACTATATGATCACTTGCGCGAATTGTAGCCTCATCATGCTCTACAACTAACAGGGTATTACCCAAATCCCTTAAAGCAACAAGACTGTTAATAAGCTTTTGATTGTCTCTCTGATGCAAGCCAATGCTGGGTTCATCCAGAACATATATTACTCCGACCAAACCTGAGCCTATCTGAGTTGCCAACCTAATCCGTTGCGCCTCGCCTCCGGATAGCGTGGAGCTTCTGCGATCAAGGGTTAAATAATCAAGTCCGACATTCTGGCAAAAATCAAGCTTGTTCCTGATTTCCTTTAACATCTGGCTGGCAATCAATGAATCTTGTTCTGATAATTTTAAATTATTAAAAAAGCGGCGTGCCTGCTTTATTGAAAATTGCGTGATATCCCAGATGGAATAGTTTGAAATCTTAATTGCTAAGCTTTCCTTTTTTAATCTTTTTCCCTGACACTGCGGGCAAGGCAATACACTCATAAATTTCGCAATCTCATTTTTTAGAAAATCGCTTTTTGTTTGGCTGAATAGCCTTTCTAAATGATGGATAATGCCTTCAAACGGCTTGCCCCAGATATATACATCGCAACCATAAAGGATTACCTTGCGAACATCGCTGGATAATTTTTTGAATGGTTCATCTAAGCTAAAATTTAATTCTGCGGATAATTCCCGTAGTAAGGCGCGATAATACATTAAATAACCTTTGCCACCTTTTTTCCAAGGAGCAACAGCGCCTTCTCTGATTGATTTATTTTTATCCGGGATAATCAGGTCAGGATCAAATTCCATTTTTGTACCCAAGCCATTGCAAGCCGGGCAGGCACCGTATGGCGAATTAAAAGAAAATATTCTTGGCTCAATCTCTGGCAGGCTATGGCCGCAATACGAACAGGCAAAACGCTCGCTAAAAATTACGTCAGGCTTACCTGAGCCCTCCTTAACAATTACCGCTGTCCCGCTGCCAACCTTCAAACACATCTCTACTGAATCCGCAAGGCGATTTTTGGAATTCTTATCTACTGCTAATCTATCAATAAATATCTCAATCGTATGCAACTTATACCTATCTAATACTATTGTCTCATCAAGCTTACGAATATTGCGGTCTACCCTAACCTTAGTAAATCCGTCCTTGCGAATACTATCTAATAGACTGTGATATTCGCCTTTTTTACCCTTAATAACCGGAGCAAAAATATTAATTATCTGACCCTGCATCTGAGAAGTAATATGCTCGACGATCTCTTGCGAGCTCTGGCGCTTAATCTCCCGACCGCAAACATGGCAGAATGGCTTACCAATGCGCGCAAATAAAAGCCGCAGATAATCATAGATTTCGGTTTGGGTGCCAACTGTTGAACGCGGATTTGAAGAGGCGTTACGCTGCTCAATAGCGATTGTGGCAGAAATCCCATCAATACTTTCAACATTTGGTTTATGCAGTTGCTCTAAAAACTGCCGGGCATAAGCAGAAAGGCTTTCAATATATCTTCTCTGGCCTTCTGCATAAATAGTATCAAAAGCTAACGAAGATTTACCCGAGCCCGATAGACCAGTAATAACAATAAGTTTATTGCGAGGCAATTCAAGATTGATGTTTTTTAGATTATGTTCTCTGGCACCGCGAATGATTATCTCACCTGGAGTATTCATCTTATAATAATTGATTTTAAGAATTACTTATTTTTATGGAATGATGTGTTTAGCCTCAAGAAGTAGAAAAGTAACGGGGTCGTAGATGTCTCTTTTTAAAAACAAATATTCAAAATTAAAATAATCAAATACACATATAGCAAGAACTGAAAAAACGAGTAAAATAACAGCATGTTTAGAAAATCTTTTTTCAAATAACTTTTTTAACATCAGGATAGAAAATAATCTCAAAGGTAAATCAAGAACCATAATATACCTTATATTTTTTGTAAGAAAGCTGAACATAAACAATGACACTAATAAAACAATCGAGAAATAGACTTCGCTTATCTCGCTGTCATCAAAATGTAATATCATATAAAATAAATATCCTACGGTTAAAATCAAGACCCAGGGAGAAAGTAGTAAATAATCAATTATGTATCTAAGCCCTGAGCCAGAACCATATAAAATCGCATAACTATTGGTCTTTACAGCTGTTGAAACTACCCTTCCTACTTCTATTATCTTAAATATACTTCCAGCGGAAATAAGATATATCACCGATACAATAATTGCTGGATAAACCAAAAGATAGAGAAAATCAGACAGCCTGATCTTTCCCTTAAATTTGGACTGGTAAATAATCATAAATACAAAAAACGGAATTACTAAAAGAGCAGAAGTCTCTTTAATTAATATAGTAAATGAAAATATAAGCACAAAAATAATTTTTTTAACCACGCTATTATCTCTATCTATCATATCTAGGAAAAGCCAGATAGACATCAATAAGAAAAGGGTTGTTAAACTGTCGGATAAGGCCCGTCTTGACATTGCCATGTTAAGTGGTGAAAATGCAACTAAAAATGCTAATAATGTTGCTTTATCTCTTCCGAAAATCTTAGAACAAAAAAGATAATTTATAATAATCAAAAGTAGATAGGAAAGAAAAGATAGATAAGCAAGGGCAACGAAAGAATTACCAAATATTCTACACCATATTGCAGATATAAAAATTAAACCTACTCGTAGGGGATTTGGAAATACCCAATTCTCTTCGTGCCCGACGTAATCTGTAAATAAGTTCCTAAATTCGCTTAGTCCTTTGTTCGCTATGGCACTGGCGTATTTAAGATAATAACCCTCGTCCGCCATCTCTGCAAATTTTACATAACGTATCGATGGTAATATGAGAATAGAAACGCTAACAAGCAACAATAATATATAGATTCTTCGCATCTTATTATCTTAGGCCCTCTTTTTAGCTAGAATGATCATCTCGTGTCCATTACTCAGTTTATTTTTGAAATATTTAAATTGTATTTTATATACAAGATCCCAGAGAATAAATTTTCGCGATAGAAAAATTGAACAAGGAGGCATATCCCATGCGTTATATGCTGAGCTTGCCATTGAACGAACATGTTTATTTGGTTCGATATTTCCAGGAAACGATTTTAGGCTGGTATAGACCCTGCGCATAATCCAAAAGACAGGATACGTGAAATCCCAACAAACTAGTGGTTCAAGCCGGGCATCGATTAATTTTCTTTTAATTTCCTCAATAGTGTAGCGTCTATAATGGCCATAAAGGTCATCGTCCCAGCGCCACTCTTTCGGATTGCTTATTGTACTAATAACTAAATGCCCATCCATAGCTAAAAGGGAGTAAAGCTTATTTAGAGCGGCGATGTCATCCTCAATATGCTCAAGAACATCCATAAAAAATATGGTCTTAAAAGTCCCTGTTTCCCGGAACAGAGATTTCTTCTCTAATTCTATAGAAGACCTAAACGCCGCTAAATTCTCCCTCGCCTTCTCAATTGCAATATCAGAAAAATCAATAGCCTTGCCTTGCCATCCTTTTAACGCGAGATGCCGACTTACGTCCGCTGTACCACATCCAACATCCAAAAACGGCCACGTGAGTTCGTATTGATCAATAAGGTGGTTTAAACAGTATAGTATGTAATTTTTTAAGGGTGGAAAATTTGCCATTTCACTGCACCTTTTTTGAGGAACACTCAAAAAGTTTAAGGTGACAGATTTTACTTTTTTGTAAAATATACTTTACCATAACCCAGAGAGTCTGAATCCCGTATTTCAGACTTCTCCTGAAATTGATCGAGGAGGCTTCGGGAGAATAACGCGTAGGAATCGGAATATCACCGACACGAAATCCAAAAAAAACTGCTTGCGTAAGAAATTCTGTATCAAATATAAAATCATCTGAATTTCGTGAATAATCTATCGACTCCAAGACCTCTCTTTTATAAATTCTGAACCCGGAATGAAAATCTCCAAGATTTTGGCCTAGAACGGAATTCTCTATAGCCGTTAGAAAACGATTACTGATATATTTATATAACGGCATCCCGCCTTCAAGTGTTTCACGCCGTGTTCTAATCCTGGAACCAATGATAATGTCACAAATGCCAGTGATTATGAAACCTACGGCAAAGGGTATAACCCGAGGATCATACTGACAATCCGGATGGAGCATTATTATTATGTCCGCCTTAGCTTTAAGGGCTTCTCTATAACAAGTCTTTTGGTTTGCGCCATAACCTTTATTTTTTTTATGAACAAAAGTTTTAAGCCCCAACTCTTTTGCAATCATAACTGTTTTGTCAATGCTTGCGTCATCTGTCAATATAATTTCATCAACAATATTAGCTGGAATTTCTCTGAAAGTTTTCTCGAGAGTATTTTCAGCATTATATGCAGGCATAATAACAACTATTTTTTTTCCTTCTAACATAGTTATATTTCCTTTATAAGGATTCTTAATAAATTATAACAAAAAATAAAGCCCCTGTAAACGCATACAAGAGTATAAATACAGCTATTCTTTCGTAAACTAAGTTAATAATCTTACATACGTCTAAAGGGGATTTATTATCTAATCAGCTGCCATCTTTTCTTCTTCTCTTGCCACCCCTGGCCATCTTCGCCATCCTTCTTAATGAACACTTGTTACAACATGGCCATTTATTTTTATTACCAAATAAAAGGTGAAATTAATTATTAGAAAAAATACCTCTTATAATCATAAAATCTTGTGACTTAATTTCTTTAAAGACAATTGGCCAAACACATTCTTTAACCTCTATTCATTAAACAAATATTAATCATGCTGGGGTGAGTCTAAATAAATTCTAAAGAAAGGCTAGGTGTATAATACAGATTTAGCGTCCTATCTTCTTATGCGGATGAAAAATATATTAAATAAACTAAAGATATATCCCAAAGAATGAGAAATCTCTATTATAAACCGCATAGGTAAACTGATAACGATTTGACTAATATCTTTTTTTCTTCTCATCTCTTCATAAATAATTATAAGAATAAAAACTCCAAAAAATAAACTTAGAAACAAATAATTAATCTTAAAAATTAATCCTATAGTTAATAAAATTATAATCGTAATTAAAAGCCACGTCTTTATATTAAAAAATGGGAAGATTTTATGTTTTAGTTTTATATATCCGTTACCCAAGCCCAATAAAAAGCTCCTTATTATATTACTAACGAGCCCCTGCCTGTGTAAATGTACTACTTTTGCGGAATGTTGATAAAATATTTTTTTACCAATTTTCATACCCTGAAGACAAAGATCATATTCATCCCCGCCATATTTTAACGTCTCATCAAATTTAGAATCCTGTAAAAATTCTCGACGAAAAGCCATATTACCTCCGAATATATTTTTTACATATCGGCTTTTATCGGAAATATAATAAATCCCCTTATCAACTATGTCATAATAATTTTTAACCGGGGGGTCTAAAATCTGCCCGCCGACTATCATAATATTTGCATCTGCGTTAAAAGGAGTTATTAAATTAGCCAACCAATCTTTTTCGGCAATACAATCTGAATCGGTGAAGACAATAAATTTTCCCAAGGCTTGTTTGATACCAATATTTCTTGAAACCATTAGCCCAAAATTTTTTTTATTTGTTATTATTCTAACTTTTTTTTGGGGGCTAAATTTTTCTAAAATTTCTTTAGTTTTATCTGAAGAACCATCATCAATTACAATCAATTCAAAACTATCGAAATTTTGATATAAAATCGAATTTAGGCACTGGGCTATTCGATCCGCCCGATTATATACACAAACAACTACTGAAACATTTAGCATCTTAATAATACTTTCTAGAAATCCTATTTAAGACAAGCGAAAAGGCTACGGGCATAATTATCTTTGTAGGTGCCAATGTTATCTTGATCGTGACCCAATTTAACTACGGTTTTAAAATTGGAATTTTCTTTTATTAAATTTATCAAAAAATCGTCATTCCAGGTTGATAAACTTTTCTTAAACCATCTCTCATGGACCTGTCCAGAATCAACAAAAAGCACTCTTCCGGTTATTTTATCAAGCCGTCCTAAAATTTCTCTTACTGAACATTTCTCTATACCTAAGGCATAATGGTGTAACAAGCTTAAACATAATACAATATCAAAATGTTCGTTCTGAGTATTTATAAAATCTTCAATTCCTGAATTAATAAGATTTTTTTTATTTAAACCGTAAGCCGCCATACCCACCTTTAAAGCCATTCCATCTTTATCTACCCCAATTGCGCGAAACCCTCTTTTTATAAACTCGCTAACAAACCATCCATAAGCACAAGCTAGGTCTAAAATTTTTAAATCCTTTTTTATTAAATCTTTTTCTTTTAGAAAATCTAACATAAGCTGCAAACGATCACTGCATTTTCTAATTACATGCCAACCTTGCCCAAACTCTGGACTTTCAATGGGCTGATACAATTCTTTTCTGGATTTAGTTTGTTTAACCTTAAATACAAGTTCTTGTAAATAAGTCTTTCTCGGGGGTAATATAATAACCTTTTCTGTTTTTTTGCCTAAAACAAAACTTATGGCTAAACGATGATGGCCATCAAATATTCCGAAATACTCCGAGTCAAAAATTTTATAAACTATCGGGACGTTTAATTCTGAATGGCCATTTGCGCATTCCAACTCCAAGGATTTTCTATTAGCTATAATCTCATTACGCAGTCTTAAAAAATTTTTAGCTTGGGCTAAAACACCTGTCTCATCTCTGGCTTGAAAATAATGTCCGGTAACCCTAATACAGTAAATGGCATTTTCATAGTATCTGGTGTTTTTTATTTCTTCATTACTAATCTCTTCTACTTTTTTAATTTTAAATTTATTTAAAAAATCTACATAAAAAGAGTCCTTTAATAAACAAGAGCCTCTTTTAAAATCTCCAGTAATATCTATCCACTCCTTAATACTAAATATATCCTCTCCGCCTATAAAGGCTTTCTCGAGTTCTATTTCCTTGATTTTTTTGCAAATATATAATAGTCGAGCAATATATTTATTAATCTTATATCTTCCAACTTTTAATCTTGAATTTTTAATAATAGACATCATCGCAATCTTAAAAAATTACTTTGCGCTCAGCACATTGCGTAAAATTGCTAAATCTTCCCTTGACAAAACTTTTAAATGCCATGTTGAAAATACAAAAATACTCATTGCAATAAAAATTCTCAAATAGATATTCAATACTCCGCTGATAACTAAAAATGCTGACATAGCAATAAAAGAAATAAAAAATTTGAATAAATCTCTAATATTTATCCTTACCGAGAGTTGTCTTGATAAAATAAAACTATAGTATAAAAATAGAAATAAATTTACAAGCAGCGCAGAAAAACTAGCGCCGATATAACTGAATCTGGGTATTAAAACAATGTTCAAAAGAATAGTTAATATCGTTGCGATAAGCACTGTTATCGTTCTATTTTTTTGCAACTTAGTAGCGGTCAATAGGCTACCGGCCCCTGAGGCAAGGAATCTAAATAATATCAACCAACCAAAAAATGGTAAAATAACCGCCGATTGAGAATATTGTTTGCCAAATGTAATTTGCATGATAAAGTTATTTAAAAAAATAAAAATGGCCAATATCGGAAATGAAAAAAAAGCCAACAGCTTTATAGTCCGATTATACAAGAGCTTGAGTTCTTCCTTAGATTTATAAAAATATTCTGTCATCCGCGGAAAAATACTCTCAGTAATTGCCTCCGGGAAAATCATCAGAAACATTACTAGTTTTATAGCCGACTGGTAAATTCCCACAGCATCTTCCCCGTGCAGGTAAGAAAGTATTACTGTATCAATATTGAAATAGAGAATGCCCAATATAAGAAATGTACCGTAAGGAAAAGATTTTTTCAAAAGAGACCAATACTGAGCAGGCTCTTCGACCCTAAAAGTAATCTTTCCATAATTTTTCAGATAAAAGAATACCTCCAAACATAATGTAAATAGTCTGCTAAATACTAAAAGATAAGCTATACCTAATATACCGAGGTCAAGTTGAAAAAGCAAATAAGTGGATATTAAAAGCATTGGTTTTTCAAATATTGAAGTTATAAACTCAAGATCCATCCTCTGGCTCCCCCTAAAAATCCCTAAGAATACTAGCTGATATGAGTATATGACCATAGCCAGTCCTACTATATACACAACTGCTCTTGTTTGAGCTTCGTATCTAAGAAAGTTGATAACGAAAAAAATTATGATAAGGCAACATATTAAAAGTAGAAACTTAATAAGCAGTATCTTTCCAATTATACCTTCTAAACAACTCCTATCCTTAGCTACTTCTCTATTTAAATATTGACTGAGTCCGAAATCGCAAAAACCAATGAAAAGCGTAGTGAATGCCAGGGCAAAACCAAATTTTCCAAACTCTGTTACGCCAAGCGTTCTGGCAATATAAATATTAAAAATAAAAAGAAAAATGAAGTCTATGAGTCTTTTCCCAAATAATATAAATATGTTTTTGAATATAAAGCGCGCGCTTCTCATTTTAATTTAGTCTCTAAGAGTTATTCCTTTCCAAAATCCTAAAGTCCAAATACCGACGCCAAATAAATATAAAGGAGAAAAAGAAATCAAAATAGCAAAATATTCAAAATCTCTACTCCTTAGTTGCCTATAAATAGCCCTAACGAATCTGATGAATGGCAATAGAATAGTAAGTACCGGAATGTGAATAAATATTTGGCCAGGTAGGTTGGTTTTTTTTCTAGCTAAAGCTGAGGCCTTGCCAAGTATAAATTGATGTTTAATAAAATGTCTAAGATCTGTCTTATTCAAATGAGTGACTTGAGCCTTAGGAAAAAAAAATATTTTTTCTCCCCCCTTAACTATGTTCCAACCAAAAATTGAATCCTCAGATGGGAATATATCTGTTAAGAACAGGCCAAAGGTATTAAAAACATTTCTCCTGTAACAGGCATTGCAAGTAGGTATGAAATCAACTAATCTCATAGCTTGCCTTTCAGTAAATTCATTAAATTCTGTGAGGTATCCAATAGTGCCGACAATATTTTTAGGCGTGCCATTTTTTATTGAACCGCCAACAGCCGCATAATCAGATTTTCGATGACAAGATAATAAATTCTCGAGCCAATCTCTTTCGGCAACGCAGTCAGCGTCAATGAAGGCAATAAATTTTCCCTGAGAATTTTTTATTCCTATGTTTCTGGCTCGGCCCGGAAAAACCTTATCTTCTAAATGCATTAATTTAATCTGCGGAAATTTTTCTTTAATTATTTCTTGGGTTCCATCAGAAGAACTATCTACGACAATAACCTCATATTGCATATTAACTGTCTGGTTTAATACCGAATTTAAACAGGCGACAACAGTCTGCTTGGCATTATAGCTCGGGATTATAATCGTAACTGCTGTTTCATTCATGAATAGTCCTTGATCTATTTCTGATAAGTTCAAACAAAAATCCTATCAATACCTGATTTGGTAAGCAAAGCTACTTAATATTAAAAACTATACTATATAACCGCTTACATTCATTTTCCAAGTTCAACTGATAGCTTTTAACTAATAAACGCTGGGAATGTAACCTAAATATTTCTTTATCCTTAAAATAAAGCTGTATGGCCTTGGCGATTTCTTTTATGTCATCTGGCCGAACTAAGATTGCATTTGATTCATCCAACACTTCTCGAATTGCAGGTAAATTACTGGCAACTACGGGTATCCCGCAAGACATATATTCGTATAACTTTCTCGGAATTACATACCTATTTATA
Source organism: Candidatus Omnitrophota bacterium (assembly GCA_020058285.1). GTDB lineage: Bacteria > Omnitrophota > Gorgyraeia > JAHJTE01 > JAHJTE01 > JAGVEL01. The sequence goes on along the minus strand of JAGVEL010000042.1, from coordinate 11,447 downwards.
GCCTTATCTTGAGGAACAACTACAGCAATGTCTGCCTTGTTTAAATAAAGCGGAATCTGTCCGTAATCTATCCAACCGGTAAAAGTAACTCTTTCTTTAAGAACTTTACTTCTCTGGACATAATCCTTATATTTTTTCAAGCAACTCCCCTTGCCGATAATCAATAAATCGAAGTCAATATCCATTAGGGCTAGTTCCGCTGCCTTAAGCAGATTTTCTATCCCATCCCTTGCTTCAATCCCGCCATGAAAAATTAAAGTTTTCCTTTCTCTGGCGCTGCTCTTAATCGGTTTAAAAATTGAAGTGTCGGCAGCATCATAAACCACCGCAGCCCTTACATTAAACTTTTGATAAGCATAATCACTCAACGCTTTTGAAAGGACTATTAACTTATCCGCATAAGTTATAACTTTTCGCTCCCAAATTATTGCAAGCTTAAATATAATTTTAAAGAAAAGGCCTACACCTTCACGAAACTCCAGAAAATCAACTTCATAGAAGTCGCAAATTAAAGGACATTTTTTAATCTTGGAAAGCAAGACAGCTAAAGCTGTCCCTGCAAATCCAAAGCAGTAAACAAAATCGTATTTTCCTTTTAAACGGGATAATTGAAACGGACAAAATAATGCGAATTTTAAATATTCCAGAAATTTTGATTTGCTAAAACGATCTACATTGCTTACGCAATAATAGTTAACCCCTTTAGGCAAAGAAGAAGAACATTGGGGGGCGATTAAATCGATTTTATGGCCTTCCCGAACTAGGATATCAATAAGAAACCGTGTTCTTATGTTTTCTCCGCTAGTCGGATACAGAGGATTAGAATGAATAAATGCAATACGCGACACTTTACCTTCCAAAATTTTTAACTAGTCAAAAGCTAAGATTTTTTAGAGACGAGCTCTGTTCGTTTTATTCTTTCTAAGGCATCTTCAATTAATCTTCTATTGCCCGAAACAACATCTGCAACTAAACCAATTAGAGCAATCTGAAAACCTATAATTAATAGCGCTACTGCTAAAATCAGCGATTGAACGTGGCCAGAACCTTTTCCGATATAAAAAAAATACAAGAAGCGTAGACAGAATAAAGATCCAGGGACAAAAAACACCATAGCAATGCTCAAGAATACCCTCAAAGGATTGAACATTGCATATATGCGAATAATCGTAGCCAGAGAACTCTTTACATAATCTAGCATGCTATTAAATAAACGGGATTTCCTTTCCACCTTATTGATATCAATAAATATATTCTCAATGGCTAGCCCCTTCTTCCCGGCTTGAATTATACTTTCAAGAGTATAAGTAAATTCCGAAATAATATTAAGCTTCAGCGCCGCTTCCTTGCTATAGGCTCTGAAACCCGTAGTGGTATCGGCTATATTGGTATTAGAAATAGACCTCACCACCCAGCTGCCTATTTTTTGCAACTTCTTCTTTATGAAACTGAATTCACTGACCTGATCAATACGCCTATTACCAATGACCAAATCTGCGCGTTTTTCAAGTATTGGCCTAATTAAATTAGGGATATCGCTACCCTTATATTGGTTATCAGCATCAGTATTAACAATTATATCTGCCCCGAGACTCAAGCTGGCATCAATCCCAGCTTTAAATGCCGCAGCTAACCCCTTCCTTTTAGTAAATCTAATTATGTGCTCCACCCCATTTTGCTTGGCAATCTCAGAAGTGTTATCCGTACTGCCATCATCAATTATTAGAACCTCCAACTTTTCTATGCCATCAATCTTACGCGGAATATCACTTAATGTTTTAGGCAGCGATTCTGCTTCGTTTAGACAAGGAATCTGTATTATCAACTTCACCCCACCCTGATTAACCATGATTAACCTCCGAAAGAAGCTTTAAATACCTTAAGGCGTAAATTTAAACTAATTTAAAAATAAAAACTGCATTTTTAAAATTGTATTCTAATCTAAATAACTTTGATGTGCTAAGCTGATGAATTCGCTTTCCAACAGCCTTAGCCCCGAACTTTTTAATCTCTCTTTGCCCTACTATTATATATTCATAATCATGTTTCTTTAACCAAGAACTCAATGATGCCAAATCCATGTTAATTGCATTTTTAGAAAAATTAATTGTTTCTGGTTTCCAGAAATCGCAATCCATATCAAAACCTATTACAAAAAAATTATCAGAGAAAGAAAAAACCTTTGTATTTGGCCTTAAATTTTCTCTTAGAAGGCTATAGCCCTTCATCTCCTCCATGGAAGTCCAATAAATCCCAAAAGACCATCTGCCGGTATTTATGTCATATTTTGTAAAAGCAGAGGAAAATAAAATACCTACGATTGCTGCAACTGTAAATATAATCTTGCTGGCGGTAAGTTTTAATCTACTAAGAATGAAGGTAAACGCTTCGGCTGCAAGTAAAGACACAGGAATTGCCAAAAGCATCCAGAATCTAAAAGCAAATAATCCTACGGGTAAATGAAATGTCATGCTGTTTACGCCCAAAAAAGTAAATAAAAACCAGACCAAAGCAGTAAGGCAAAATAAGTTATGAACTAAATCCCTACCCCTTAAACTTTTTAGGCAAATATAAATGCCAACGGCCGCCAAGATTGAAACAACCACACCGATACCAATAGGATTATTTATCATATTTATTGTTGGTGGCCAAATAAAGTCTTCTATTCTATAAACCCTAGTTGCAGAACCAGAAGAAGGGCTAAAAAGATCTTTTATTAAATTAAAGAGTTCTGTAGAATTTGTTGTTTCGTGTTGATTGGTAACAACGAAATTTAATGTGTCATCTAACAGTGGTTTTGCTTCATGTGCGTATCTTATTAAAGCCGGAACCCACCAAAGTAATGATAAAATACAGCCAGCTACCGAAGTTAAAAATATATCAGTTTGAAATTTTTTATTCACTATAGACCATGCAACAAAAAAGAGAAATAACATTACCACAAATTTAAAAGCCTGAGTTGGATCAACTACTAATATGCCACCGATTACCAACATTGCGGCAGCAAAAAACCTTTTATCTTCTGTTAATTTTATTAGGCAATAAAATGCAGGGAAAAAAAGTGTAAGTGCCAAGGCATGAGACCAGATAAAATGGCTAAGATAACTTGGGATTGAAGCCAGGACAAATGTAGAAAATAAAGCTTTTTTATCATCGTTCGCCAGCTGTTTAGCGAAAAAAAAGAAAAATAAAATGCTTAAAGAAATTATAAGGATATTAAAAAACTTAAGTGTCCAATAAAGAGAAAGACTGGTTTGATGTAATATTCCAAAAATTAAATCGTAGCCAGGAGGATAGGGATCAAGATATAGAAATTTCCCGAAAGAATCATTCAAGGTTTTTTCTATAGAAATATATTTAATCCCGGCGGCGTGAAACCATGAATCGTCGTCTTCTAACCAAGGATTAGTAAATGCTCCCTTACAATAAATAAAAAAAGTTAAAACGAAAATAAGCAGAACGATTAATTCTGTCTTGCTGGGCCTAATTAATTTTTCTTTTTTGGGGCTAAAAATTTTTCGTGAAAAATCGTAAACTGGCATAAGCAAGCTCAGTAACAAAAATACTTTCCAATCCAGCGGGATTTTAATTAAATTCAGGAAGACGCCCAAAATACAAAATACCCCAAGGCCAATACCAATTCGCATAAAAAAAATCTCAAGACTATAGCCTCGAATAAACCTCGTAAAGGTATAGCCTAAACCCCAGGTATAAATAAAAAATAAAAAGATTGTACTTATTCCCATAAATTAACTATATGCCATTAAATCTTTAAATACTTATTTTTTAATTATATCAAAAGACAGGCCCCTGAACACCATCTCTTTGAGATTTAAAGTATGGTGCTACAGAGGCCTGTTTGCAACCTAAAAATTATCTTTTCTTTTTCTTCTTGCCGCCCCTGACCATCTTCGCCATAGAGACGTCGCCCTGCTTATCGATGAAGTATAAGTATCCTTCTTTCCTCTTGATACCTAGCTTAGCTACCTTTTTCGGGCCGCCACCTTTGCTCTTACCTCTGGCCATCTTCGCCATAGAGACGTCACCCTGCTTATCTAAATAATACAGGTAACCTTTTTGTCTTTTTACTCCCGCTTTCGCTACTTTCTGTGCCATTGTTTTCACCTCCCTTTTTAATGAAGCCATAACTTATGGAACGATAGTGAACATAAGTTATTTGGCTGAATTAAACCCCCCACCACTTTTACTAAAAAGCTTGGGAGGTAAACATAAGTACCTATATGTATGTTCTTAATAAACTTTTTTGTACTCCCAACCACATCTGTAAAAGTGGTGGGGGGTAAATTCGGCAACAAAGTTACGTTCAGTTTGCACTTCCGTAACTTTGGCCTCATTTAAGTACCAATCTTTATCGGGTTTAAAATATTCTTTAACGTTGCAAATGCTGATAGCATTGCCAAATAACTAGTCTTTGGATTGTCAAAAGACGGCAGATTTTCAGTCCGGGTTACAATCTTGCCGCAATCCCCAAAAACTTCAATCTCATGTATATTTTTATCTAACTTAGGACAGGCAATTATCTTTACTCGCGTTTTTTTAGGTCCAAGCGTAGCTAAAGAAAGGGTTGCGGCAACATTTATATTTTGAGGAAAAGCGGATATTGCCTGTAAGGCATTAGCGTTAAATATCTCTTTATCTTTCTTTATGCTTTTTATATTAATCCCTCGGTTTTTGAAATAAGGCGCTCCGACTAACGCCTTCAATGGTTTCCTCGTAACTAGTTGTACCTTTCTTATTTTTCCCAATTGTGCTGCTTTAAACGCATCTATTCCGGCAACGGCACCGCTGGGCACAAAAATAGTTGAACCCGCCCGCCTTGCTTTATCTATAATATTAACCTTAGATAATAGTGCACCGACACTCATAATTAAACAATCCTTGCCTTTGGCCAATAACATATCTAATAATTTGACGCAGGCTGAAACATTAGTTGCTTCAATGACTATATCGGATTTCTGAATTACTAAGCGGCTATTGCAAATGGCGGGTTTTTGTTTCAAAGATTGGCGCAAATTTTCGCAGGCTACTTTATTAATATCCCAAATTGCCACCAAGCGGGCATCATTTCTTAATTCTCTGTCAATTCTTTTTGCAAGATATGAACCGATTGCTCCACAGCCAACAAGGCCGATTTTTAGCTTCGTCATATTTTAATTATCTTATTATCAATAAGCCGGACATTAGCAATTTTTACGGCTAAGAGTATTACAAACTCTCCATCTAAAACTACTTTCCTTTTTAAGTCAAGAGTGTCGACAATCTCGACGTAATCAATCTTAGCAGATTTTACCGACGAAATCAAGTTTTTTATCGTCGAGCTTACAACCTTGGCTCGCCTTTCCCCTTGATGGATTTGCATTGTTGCCTCCTCTAGTGCTTGATTAAGGATTAACGCATCAAGGCGGGCTGTCTTTGAAAGGTTGACGTTGCGTGAACTCATTGCCAGGCCGTCAAATTCACGGATAATCGGCATAATTTTAATTGTGAGCGCAAAATTTAAATCACTTGTCATTTTCTGGATAATTCGCGCTTGTTGAAAATCCTTCTGCCCAAAATAAGCAACATCAGGTAAAACAGTATTAAACAATTTAGCGACAACAGTTGCAACCCCTTTAAAATGTGTAGGACGAGATAAACCGCAGATAATCTTACTCCAATCATTAACATAAACCTCGGTTAAAAAACGGCTGGGATACATTTGTTTTGCATCAGGGAAAAATATTACGTCTACGCCTGCATCTTTAGCTATTTTTAAATCGTGTTTAAAATCACGCGGATATTGTTTTAAATCTTCAGTCGGTGCAAATTGTAATGGATTTACGAATATACTTATTACTAAAAAATCATTTTCCAATTTTGCCTGGCGCATTAACGAAACATGACCTTCGTGTAGATAACCCATAGTTGGTACAAAGCCAATTGATAGATTTTTAGCCTTTAGTTTGCAGCTAAAATTTTGCATCTCACTGACTTTTTTAATTATCTTCATATTGGTTTATAATTTTAAAAAAATGTTTTTCAAGTTGATTAAACTCACGAGCCGTAGTTATTGAGCGCAATGGTTTCAGGACAAATTCTCTCTGCCACATTCGCGGATGAGGAATTATTAGTTTCTTAGATTTTAATTTTAAATTATCATAAACCAGGATGTCTAGATCAATGATTCGCGGGCCAAATCGTATTCCCCTGGTCCTACCCATAACTTTTTCAATATTTTTTAATTTTTTTAAAAGTATAAAGGGGGAAAAATTAGTTTTAATTCTTGCCGCAGCATTTAAGAAATATCCTTGGGAAGGACCGCCGATAGGTTTAGTGCGAATAATCTTAGAAACTTTTTTTACGAGTATCCCTTGCTTGTTTAAAAGGTCTAAAGCTGACCTGATATTTTTTTCCCTATTTCCGATGTTTGAACCTATGCCTAAAAATACCTTAGCCATTAAGCTAGATAATTTTTTTAATCCGTCTGACCGCCTCAGTCAAGCGTTCTTTGGGTACTGTCAGAGCAAATCTAACGTACCCCTCTCCATATTTACCAAAACCTACTCCTGGCGTACAAACAATATCTGCCTGATCAAGAACTCTCTTGGCAAATTTAATTGAGGTTTCCTTTGTGGGAATCGGAGCCCAAATATAAAATGTTGCTGCGGGAGTTCTTAAATCCCAGCCAATTTCTTTAAGCCCGTTAACGAATATATCTCTTCTCTCCTGATAAAGCCGGCGCATCTGAGCAGGAAAACTGATCACATTATTCAAGGCAACAATTGCTGCGACCTGTATTGCCTGAAAAACCCCAGAATCAATATTTGATTTTAGCCTGGCTAATATGTTGATTACATCCTTATTGCCGCAAACCCAACCAATACGCCAACCAGTCATATTATAGGTTTTGCTCAACGAATGAAACTCAACGCCGACTTCTTTAGCCCCATCTATCTGCAAAAAGCTGGCTGGCTGCTGATTATCATAATAAAGTTCAGAATAAGCAAAATCTGCAGCAACAATCATACTATTGCGTATAGCCACGCTAATTAATCCCTTATAAAATGACTTATCAGCTACAACTGCAGTGGGATTGTTCGGATAATTAAAAAATGCCAATTTTGCCCTAGGAATCCTTCTTAAGTCCGGGAGAAAATTATTCTTTTCTAAAAGCGGCATAACTTCAATTTTAGCCCCGGCAAAATTAGCCGCGGCACGATATGCTGGATAAGCCGGGTCAGGAATAAGCACTTTATCGCCAGGATTAATTAAACCTAAGGGTAAATGCGCAAGCCCCTCCTTAGAACCAATTAAAGGATAAATTTCATCAACCGGGTTTAGCTTGATTTTAAAGCGCTCCTCATACCAGCGTGCGATTTGTTCCCTCAGGCTGTATAGCCCGCTGTCTAAGGCATAGTGATGATTTTCGCTATCATCAACTGCCTGCTTAAACGCTTCTATAATAAATTCCGGGGTAGGTTGATCAGGATCGCCAATGCCTAAATCAATAATATCCCTACCGAGCTTCTTTGCTAGCCTTTTTTCCTTATCAATTTCAACAAATAAATAAGGCGGCAAGGAAAGCAATCTTTGTGATGGTCTAATCTCAAAACTGGACATTTTTTTAATATTGGATTACGGGTTCTATAAATTTACTATCACCTGGAAAAGTCACGGTTATCTCAAATTCTTTATCAGTTTTTGCAAGGATATATTTTCCTTTTTGTAACAAATTAGTATAATCGCTAGATATTACATTTCTTTGAGCATCTAAATAATTAATCGCTAGAGGTACATTATCAACCAGCCTATCCCCGGAATTACTGACAATAATCTTAACAACCGCAGTTAAATTTTCATCATTATTTGTTACTTTGAGACTTTCTATTTTCACAAATTTTTTCAAATAGTCAGTCCTTGAACTATTTAATGCCAAATACCTCACAGAAAGAAAAATCGCAACCGCACCGATAATCAGGATAAATGCAAGATTAAGTATGAATTTTATTTTATGCGTCATTTTGTAAATAAACAGTCCTGCATAGAATACATTCCGGATTTCTTATTAACCAACCACTTCGCAGCAGCCAGCGCACCCTGGGCAAATATATCCCGACTCTTTGCGCAATGTTTAAGCCAGATAGTATCAAATTGGCTATCAAAAATAATCTCATGATCTCCAACAATATCCCCTTCACGGATTGATTGAATATCTTCGATTTTTTTACCGCTAATCTCATTAATAATTTTGGCAATTTGTTTTGCAGTTCCCGAAGGAGCATCTTTTTTATGGATGTGATGTTTCTCAATTATCCTTATCTTATAATCCTTCAACAGGCTGGCCAGATCTTTTACAAGCTTAAAAACAAGATTTACGCCAATAGACATATTAGGCGAAAGTAAAATAGGGATACTTTTTGAAGCCTTAATAATAGTCTTAATCTCAATATCGCTAAACCCGGTAGTGCCTATAACTATAGGCCGCTTGTAAAGAATACATTTACTTAGATGTTGTAGCGTTGCTTGGGGCTGCGTAAAATCAACAACACAATCAACCTTAGCTAACTTGGACTCATCATCAGTTATAGTTAAGCCTTCAATTTGAATGGATAGCTTAGGATGATCTTTTTGTTCCAGAGCCAAGTCTACTTTTAGCTGGTTATCTAACTTAGCTAAGCTAATTATCCGGCTGCCCATCCTTCCAGCTGCACCGCAAACTGCTAATCTGATCATAGCTATTTTTTTCCCTTCTTAAACCAAACCGTAACTCTTAAGAGTATCTTTTAGTACCTGTAGATTTTTTCCACTCATAGCGCATAAAGGCAATCTTAAATCCGGGAGACACAAACCCAAAATTCCCATTGCTGTTTTTAAAGGAACAGGATTGGTTTCAATAAATAATGCTTTAATTAGCGGCAATAGTTTATAGTGCATAGCTTGGGCTGTTTTAATATCACCTTTGTTAAAAGATTCACACAGTTTTTTAATATCCTTAGGCACAATGTTCGCAGCAACAGATATCACGCCCTTACCGCCAATAGACAATAATGGTAAGGTCAGGCTGTCATCCCCGGAGAGAAGGATAAAACTATCCGGACAAAGCGCTTTTATTCTAGCCATCTGGTCTAATGAGCCTGATGCCTCCTTGACTCCAATAATATTTTTAACCTCTTTTGCAAGGCGGGCAATTGTCTCAGGCTCTATATTTACGCCAGTGCGGCCAGCAATATTGTAAAGAATAATCGGAATATCTACTGTATCAGCGATTGATTTAAAATGTAAAAACAACCCTTCTTGTGTAGGCCGATTATAATAAGGGCTTACCTGCAAAGATGCATCTGCGCCTGCCTGTTTAGCCTTTTTAGTTAAATAAATAGCTTCTTCTGTAGAGTTTGATCCTGTTCCGGCAATAACTGGCAACCTTCCCTTAGTAGCAGAAATAACAATTTCAATTACCCTTTCATGCTCCTCATAAGAAAGTGTTGGCGACTCACCGGTTGTGCCGCAAGGTGAAATACCCTCAGTCCCGTTATCAATATGCCAATTCACCAATTCAATAAGCTTTTTCTCATCAACTATTGATTTGCCAGCCTCATTTTTAAACGGTGTTACCAAGGCCACAATAGAACCACTAAACTCAAATGATTTCATATTAACCCCTCAATTAACTTCTATTTCTTTACCTACTAGTTCCTTAACATTCCCTCCTAACCAAACATCGCTAAATTCCCTATCGACATGGTCAAACTCAACAATAAGAATCTCTCCGGATGCAGGCTTTACTTTAATCTTTTTGCTTTTGACAAATGACAGGCAAAACGCAATTATGCTGCTAGCCACAGCACCAGTACCACAAGCAAGAGTCTCAGACTCTACGCCTCGCTCGTATGTACGCACACTTAATGCATCCGGGCCGTTAACCTCAACAAAATCAACATTGGTTCCTTCTGGCTGGAATTTCTCGTGATTGCGGATTAACGAACCAATAAAATTCACATCAATCATCTTTAGCGAATTAACAAAAACTACCACGTGCGGCACGCCGGTATTTACGAAGCTTACTTTTATCTTTCGCTCATTAACCTCTAGCGGCATATTAAGCCTTATATCCTTAGGCGCAGTCAATTGTATTTTTACAAAATCACTCTTTACCTCTGCCTGAATTTCTCCAGCTAAAGTTTCGAGTAAACAATGTGTTTTGTCTAGATAAAAAGCTGTACAGCGCGCACCGTTGCCACACATTTGGGCCTCTGAACCATCAGCATTAAATATACGCATCTTAACTTTAGTTTCTTTTGTAGCTTCTAACACCAATAAGCCGTCAGCTTCTTTTTGTTTATCAGGACCGCATAATTTCTTTGCCAGCGTACTAAAATCAGAGCTCAGTTTATAGTTGCGGTTATCCAGCAAATAAAATGTATTTCCGTTACCAGAAAATTTTTTAACCTGAATATTCATAACTTGGGGATATGCTCACCTTTTATTAAATCTGTGAAATTCTCCCTTTCTCTTATAAGATAAAATTTGTTACCCTTAACTAAAACCTCGGCTGGTCGTAGCCGGCAATTGTAATTACTAGACATGGAAAATCCATACGCACCCGCTCCCATAATTGCTAGTAAATCGCCTTCTTGCGCTTTCTGCATCTTTCTGCCTTTCGCAAAAAAATCAGCGCTTTCGCAAATCGGCCCGACTACATCTACCTTTAGATTAGTCCGTGATTCATGTTTTTTCACCGCTACTATTTCATGATAAGCATCATAAAGAGCCGGCCGGATAAGATCATTCATTCCAGCGTCAACAACAACAAAAGTCTTAGGCTTAGTTTGTTTAACGTAGATTACTTTTGTCACAAGAATTCCGGCATTACCCACAATAAATCTGCCTGGCTCTAAAATTATCTTTAGACTACTTTTTCTCAGAAGATGAGCAATATTTCGTGCAAATAGCAAAGCAGTCTGAGGCTGCTCATTGCTATAAATAATGCCTAAGCCTCCACCGATGTTCAAATATTCTAAATCCAGCCCTCGCTCTCTCAATTTTTGGACAAAACCTACGACCCGCTTAATCGCTCCGATAAACGGCCCACTCTCAATAATCTGAGAGCCGATGTGCATATGAACACCATTAATTAAACAATTGGGAAAACTATTCCTCTCTTGGAATATATTAAAGGCAGCCTCTAAACTTAAGCCAAATTTATTAGTTAGCTTACCGGTAGTAATGTAATCATGCGTCCTTGGCTCAATATCCGGGTTTATTCGTATTGCCACCTGTGTAGTAATATTTAATCTTGAGGCAATCCGGCTGATTGTCCTTAACTCTGATTCAGATTCAACGTTAAAAAACAAAATTCCCGCTTCAAGAGCTTTTGCAATTTCGTCTTCTGTTTTACCGACTGAGGCATAGACTATTTTTTTTGGACTGATTCCAGTTTTTAGAGCGAC
>JAGVEL010000031.1 GCA_020058285.1 Candidatus Omnitrophota bacterium | reverse complement strand
TTAAAATCAGTTTTGTATTGCTAAAATCATTTTTTATTGCTGCTTCATATTGCTTACCTGAATCATAATCCGGATTCAGGAAAATCAGATGGTCTTCCGGTAATAGATCATGAATGTTTTCATTCAATCCTAAGAATACGCAAAAAGCAGAGATTGACGGTTTAAGCCAACGTAATTTTCTTTTCGTCTGATCATCTAAACGATCACGGCCGATAAGATTGTTAAAAGTATAGCTGGCATCTATGTTAGAAATAACCGCACCAGAAATAAACTTAGAGCTATCGCTGGTAAGCACCCCTCTTGCCTGACCATTAACAATAATTACCTTATTAACTTCGGACGAAAATTTGAAATCTACCCCGTTTACATCACACTCTTCTTTAAGACTATTAACTAAAGAAATCCCGCCTCCTTTAATATAATAGCCCCCATTATTAATGTAATCGGAAAAAACAGCACAAAAATGTAAAAAAGACAACTGGCTTAATGGTAGACCGAGAAAACCATACAACTGCCCTATGATCGCCTTTAGTTTATAATCAGAAAAGAAACTGTCGAATACCTCTGAACATGAAACGCTTGCGTATCTAAATAATCGTAAAATATCTCCTGACATTCTAGGGTTGGATGTCTTTTTTAAATCAGCGAATACCCCATCGGTTAATTTAATAAATTTATAAATATTTCTCTTTTCAGAAGGAAAGTGCTTAACTAAAACTTTCACAAATCCTTCAGAGCCTGCCTGCGGAAATTGTAAATCATACCCCGGGAATATTGAACGATAGAGATACTTTGGCTTAACGAACTTAATCTTACCCCCGATGCCTAACTCGTCTAAAACATTATTTCTCCCCTGCGACAACTTATTTATAAGATGGCAGGAGACATCAAATTCAAAATTGCCTCTTTTGAAACTAACCGCATAGCCCCCGGGGTAATTATTCTTCTCTATTACTACGACCTTCTTCCCATTCTTGGATAAAATAGCTGCCGCAGCCAACCCCCCAAGCCCGGAGCCAATCACAACGACATCATAACGCTTTCTCAACGCTTACTCCATTTCTTAAAGACTAAACAACAGTTATTTCCGCCAAAAGCAAAGCTATTGCTCAAAATTACATTAATATCTTTTTTTCGCGATTTATTAGGAACACAATCAATATCACATTCGGGATCTCTGGTCTTAAAATTAATTGTAGGAGGAATTATCCCTTTTTGCAGCACCAAGCAGCAGGCTACGGCTTGAATGCTCGAAGCAGCGCTCATAGCATGCCCAATCATAGACTTTATTGAACTAACCGGAATTTTATTATGCCTTTTTCCAAAGACCTGCTTGATTGCCGCACACTCTGCCTTGTCATTAGCATAAGTCCCCGTACCATGGGCAGAGATATAGTCAACCTGATTCGTATTTATTCCCGAAGATACCAATGCCTTAGAGATGGCCTTTGCAATGCCCTCCTGTTTAGGTATTGCTAAACTATGCGCATCGCAAGAAAGACCATAGCCTAATATTTCAGCATATATATTCGCGCCTCTCTTTAATGCCGAGTCTAATGTTTCAAGAAACAGAGTAGCGCTTCCCTCACCCATGAGCATGCCTTTCCTATTCTTATCAAAAGGCTGGCATATTTTTGGCGCCATAGCGTATAAACGATTAAAACCAAAAAAAGACGCCTTTGATAAACAATCGGACGATCCTGCTAAAGCTGAATCTAAAAACCCGTTTCTTATCAAGTCAAAGGCATAGCTTATCGCGTAATTTCCTCCTGCGCAGGCAGTAGATATGACCGAGCTTATTCCTCTAATCTTAAAATAACCCGCAACGATTGATGCCAGATTACGTAAGAAAACATTCGCGATCATCTCTTTCTCTAAACTATTCATTGGCGTTCTATTTACCAATGCCTCTAAAATCCCCTCTAAATCACCTTCGCCATACAAAGCGCCAAAAATAACCCCTGTTTTTTCCGGCAGCGGAGTAAGTTTGGAATGACCGGCGTCCTTACTGGAAATATAAGAGCTAAGAATGGGAAACTGGATGTGCCTGCTATACCTTAATACTTTTTCATCCGGCAGAATGGGATAAGGATTAAATTTTTTCACTTCCCCCGCGTAGTGGCAATCAGCATCTCTCGTATCAAAAAGAGAGACCTTGCTAATGCCACTTTTCCCCTGTACAATTGCCTTCCAAAAATCATCTTTCCCTATGCCAAGAGGAGAAACGACGCCAATACCAGTTATAACTACCCTTTTACTTTTACGCATAGTTTAGATTTTACCGCCAAGATAATCTTTGCCCGGGCAACCAATCTATCTTCTATAAATGCCTTAACGCTAAATATACCGAAATCATCAGCATTATTCTGCATATAACTCTCTAAAACTAATTTCTCACCCGGACGCATCAAACTGACAAAATCTGCAGTTACCCTAATTAAATAAAAATTATGGAGCTTGGCAGAAAATTCCGGCTTACTTAGAATAAATAGAAGGATACAAGCCTGGCCCATTGCTTCCAATGCTAAGGCTCCCGGAAAAACCGGATCGCCCGGGAAATGCCCCTTGAAGAAAGAATAATTTTTCCTTATATGTTTAACAGCAATAATCTTTTTTAGCTTATTAAACTCTAAGACTCTATCTATAAAGAGAAACGGACGCCTTTGCGGCAATAATCTTACAGCTCCATTTAGGTTATTTCTCTGGTTATTTCTTCTGGGCATTTTTAATCAAATTAATTATTTGAGCGATATTCCT
>JAGVEL010000062.1 GCA_020058285.1 Candidatus Omnitrophota bacterium | reverse complement strand
TGAATTATCGCGGCAAGTTCTATTGTATTTTGCGTTTAGTATAATCTTAACTAAGATATTAATCTTTGCTAAGATTCTTTATTTAAATGGGCACCTGGAGATGAATATCCCTGAACCAATAAAGAATTCTATATCTATAATTTATCATTCACTAATCTTGGCGTATTTCAATCTAAGAAAAGTAAAATTAGAATTTGTGGAGAAAAAATAAATGCCGGGATGTCGGAATGGCAGACGAACCGGTCTCAAAAACCGGCGCCCGAAAGGACATGAGGGTTCAACTCCCTCTCCCGGCATAACTTGCAGGAGTTGAACAAAAGAGGAGTTTGAAGGCCCTATAAAAATTCTTATTAGAATTTTTACAGGATTAGTCCTAATACAATCTTGGCAGAGCCAAGATTGTGTAGGAAAAAAGTTTTCTTATTCGGGGGTGACAGCGAACGGAGTGAGCGCCAGAGGGGGCAAAGAGCCCCATATGGAAAGTTCAACTCCCTCTCCCGGCACTCTACTACGCTCAAATATTTCGCTTCATTTTATTCGCTTCATGTTTGAGCTTCGAAGAGTATTCTACGAAGCTAAACACAAAGGAGCGCCTGCCTACCGGCAGGCAGGAAGCGACAAAGTATTTAGCGAAGTAGAACACTTCCCTCCCTTATGGACTATAAAAAATTTACCCTCCCCCTTTTAATCTTATTACTAAGCCTGGCGTTGCGTATTTTTTTCTTAAGTCAGGGGCCATTTCATTCTGACGCCTTAGAGCTGGCAATTAAGAGCCGCGCCACAGTATCCACATTAGAATTACACCACCAACATGGCGCAGGCTATCCGCTTAATGTTATCCTCGGAACACTTAGCCTGTTCGTGTTCACGCCCTTAGGATTATCAGATGTGCAGGCAGTAAATTTAATGAGCGCTGTTTTTGGCTCTTTTGCAGTGCTAATGCTGTTTTTTGTTACTAAGGAACTGTTCGGCGAAAGGACAGCGTTGATTTCTAGCGTCCTCTTCTCTTTATTCCCCAGCTTTCTGATTGTTTCTACATTTGCCATGAACCATACACCGGCGATATTTTTTGCTTTATGCGCAATATATTTTATGCTTAAATTTTGCAAAACTAACTTTAGCCGCTATGTTGTTTTTTCCGGCAGCTTCATTGGTTTAACTGCTGCAACAAGGCTTCCGGACATACTTATAATCTTTCCAGTTGTTTATCTATACCTGACAAGCCTTAGAAAAACACAAAATAGTTTAATAAAAGCTATTTTTGATATTAAACTTCATTTAAAATTTATTCTTTCTCTTGTCTTACCCTTAACTCTTATCTACCTACCGATGCTGTTAGGTTCCGGCATAACAGCGTTTGTTGCTACACACAAGAATATTTATATGGGACAATTTTTAATCTTCGACTTAAGGGGTATGAACCATGCATTAAATTACGCAATAGAAATGCTTACTGCCACGACATTGGTTATCCCAACTCTAGGCCTAATAATGGTCTATAGAAAAAATCCAAATTTATTTATTTTTTTAATTATCTGGCTGGTTTCTTTATTTTTGTTTTATGCTAATATCTCTACTTTAAATGGCCGCTTCCTGATTATTGCCTTAATCCCGTTGATAATTAGTTCTGGTTTTTGTCTGGATAATGTAACTAAATACAAAAATACTTGGCTTAAAATTCTGGGATATGTCATATTTATTCTGATTATACTGTTGAT
This sequence comes from Candidatus Omnitrophota bacterium, assembly GCA_020058285.1. Lineage (GTDB taxonomy): Bacteria > Omnitrophota > Gorgyraeia > JAHJTE01 > JAHJTE01 > JAGVEL01. The sequence goes on along the minus strand of JAGVEL010000062.1, from coordinate 14,783 downwards.
GTGTTTGCCTACCTTGCCCGTATTAAACTTTAGAAAGAATTATTCATTAGCCCCTGATTTTGCCAGGAAAGTCGGCAAGATTGTTGGCAAGAAGGCAAAGATAATAGCTGTTGATGAAGCGCTTTTCTTAGAGTATTATGGCCATTTGGATGTAGTCCGTAGGCCGATAACCTGTAATGAATCCAAAATAAATAATTATTTAAGGAGTGCTGTGGATGAAAATGTTAGACATGGATATAGAATTTACATAATTGATTCGGGTATCTATGTCTATGATCCTTGCGGAAAATTTAAGGACATGCTTTTTAAAAATTATCAACTTAAGCTGATTAATAGCTTTTGCAATGAGGATTGGCACGGTAGGATTTATAACCTAAATATCTTTAGAGAACGGCTTTTTGAGATAACCTTACCTAAATAATCCTATTTATCTTTTTGTTCTACCTTCAAGTCTTGGACAATAAAATCTTTCATCTTAGCTTCTATTGCTTTTAACTTTTCCTGCTCTTTATTTTCCTCTTCTTCATCTTGGGCATCAACCTTTGCCCGATATTCAGGATCGTGCTCATATTTATTAATTTTTAGCCCTTCTACCGGAGCCCTGAATGGAGCCGCAATCGCAGATACGAAAAACTTCCCATCCTCAACAGCAGTTATCCTAAAATAACCCATTTGTTCGTAGAATTTTAAGATCTTATGCCTACGGCGCTTAAAACGCTGTCTGGCTATTTCCGGATCATCTGGCGCTGCATTTTTCGTATCAATAGTAAACTCCGGAATAATAACATTGTTTCTTTTTACTACATAGCCATTATTGTACGTCTTTCCGCCGCGTTCTACAGTATAAAGCGCAGCACAGCCGCTAAGAAAAAGCGTATAGCACATAGCGTATAGCACATAACGCATGAATCTATTTTTCATTATTAGCCCTCAATTGACCACAGGCTGCTAAAATATCCTGGCCCCTGGGTTTTCTTAATGTAAAACGAATTTTTAATTCTTTCAAACAAGAGGTGAATGCCTTTTTCTCTTCGCTGGTTGCCGGCTGTAAATCGACTCCGGTGATCTTATTAAAATTAATTAAATTAAGCTTATAATCCAGCCCGGATAATAATTTTTTTAATTTTAAGGCGCTAACCTTATCCGTGTTTAGATTCTTAATTAAAATATATTCGAAAGTTATCTGTCTGTCTGAAATTTGCTGGTACTCTCTTAGTGCCGCAATTAATTCCTTTAAAGGATACTTCTTGTTTATGGGCATAATTAAAGAGCGCTTTATTTCATCCGGGCTATGTAAAGATATAGAAAGCTCCACGCGTAAATGCTCTTTAGATAATTTTAAAATCTGCGGGATAATGCCACAGGTAGAAATGGTAATTCTTCTCTTGCCAATATCAAAGCCTGAAGGCGAATTTATAATTTTAATTGCCGCAAGGACGTTTTTAAGATTATCTAGCGGCTCGCCTATGCCCATAAATACAATATGGGTAATATTGACTCCTAAGATATCTCTTTTTACCAAAAGGACCTGGTCTACTATCTCCCCACTGCTTAGATTTCGAACCCATGGGCAAGAAGTGCTCGCACAAAAACTGCAATTAAATTTACACCCCACCTGGCTGGAGACACACAGAGTATTACGTTTCTGGCTAGGGATATATGCTGTCTCTATAATACTATTATCATATAGAGAAACGACAAATTTTTTTGTACCATCTTTAGAAATAAAGGTATGTTTAAGCGCAGATAACGAAACTACAAATCTTGATTCTAAGAACTGCCGTAATGTTTTCGGCAGGTTGGTCATATTTGAGAAAGAAACAGCAAACCGCTTGTAAATCCATTCGAAAATCTGAGTAGCATGAAATTCGGGGAAGTTGTTAGCGATTAATATATCTTTTAATTCCTGGAGGGAAAGCTGTTTTATGTCTGTGCCTTGATACATAAAAATGCGTCAAACTCTATTGAGATTGACTAGATTGGATGTGGCCAATATCCCGGAATTTTTCGTAGCGAGATTGAATTACCTTCTCAATATTTTTTGTATCCAACTCTTTAAAAAACTTTACTATTGTGTTCTTCAGAAGTTGCGCTGCGCCTTCTGGATCGCGATGCGCACCACCCAGAGGCTCGGGAATAACTTCATCAATAATTTTTTGTTCCAATAAATCCTTAGCTGTCAATTTTAATGTTTCAGCGGCAAGTGGAGCTTTTGCGCTGTCTTTCCAGAGGATTGCCGCGCAACCTTCAGGCGAAATTACAGAGTAATATGCATTCTCCATAACACAAATCTTATCCCCAATGCTTATTCCTAAAGCTCCACCGCTTCCGCCTTCCCCGATAACTATAACCACAATCGGCACCTTCAGGGAAACCATACGCCTCAAATTGTAGGCAATCGCCTCAGCTTGGCCTCTTTCTTCTGCACCTAACCCAGGATATGCACCAGGCGTATCAATGAGCGTAAGAATCGGCAAATTAAATTTTTCAGCTAACTCCATAAGCCGGATTGCCTTGCGGTACCCCTCAGGATGAGCGCAGCCAAAATTGCGTTGGATATTATCTTTTGTATCCCGGCCCTTTTGGTGGCCAATAATCATAAGCTTGCGATTATCAAGTTTTGCCAAGCCGCCGACAATTGCTAAATCATCTGCAAAGGCTCTGTCTCCGTGCAATTCAATAAAATCAGCCATAATCATCTGGATATAATCATATGTATAAGGCCGCTGGGGATGGCGGGCAATCTGAACCCTCTGCCAGCTAGATAAATTGGCATAAATATCCTTTTTTAGTTTATCCAGCTTTTCTTCGAGCTTTTTAACCTCAGAAGAAAGATCAACCTTTTTACTAGAGGTAAAAGTCCTTAACTCCTCTATCTTTCTCTCTAATTCTACGATTGGTTTTTCAAAATCTAATACATTCATTTTAAATGAGGCCACAACTACGCCTGCCTGCCGGCAGGCAGGGAAACGTTAGTGACGTAAGTTGTTTGGCCGAATTTAACCCCACACCCAGTTGCGACAAATATAATCTTAGAAAATCTGGGTGTGGGGTAAGCTCGGGCGATAACTTATGTCGTTTTACAAACTCCATAAGTTATGCCTTCGCTTAATCTATGATCGTAACTTCTATTCCTTGAGGCAGGAGATCGAACAATTCTTCTACTTCGGAATTAGTCATGCGCACACAACCAGCAGTCACTTGTTGACCAATGGTTTCGGGTGATGTTGTGCCATGAATTCCGTAACCAGCCAAAGAAAAGCCGAGCCATCGCGAACCTAGAATATTATCCGGGCTGTTAGGCAAAACAACTGCTCCCTGTTTATACCAAACAGGGTCTTTTAATTTAATGGTTATTGTAAAAGTACCCACAGGAGTGGAATTCTGTTTTCCGGTTGAAACCCTATAGACCTTGACTACTTCTTCGCCGCTTTTAAGTGTCAATAAATTTTGGGACTTATCCACGATACAGGAAAATTTGCCTGTCCAGATACGCAGGCGTTGAGCCGGCCTTATAACATCCGCTGACAGATTGTTAGAGCGTTTAATTAATGCAACAGTAGTATCAAACTGTTTAGCAATATTATTCAAAGAATCCCCGGCCTTTACCTCGTAAATTTTAGTTTGCTCTGTTTCTAAGTGTGAAAAAATAATCTTTATATTAACATCATAGAGTTTAGCTTGAGCCTGACTAAGAAGCTTATTATCCCCAGCAGTAGCTAAAATCTGTCCAAGACAATCTTTTGCTTTAAGTAAATCGTCTTTTACCTCTGCCAGCTTTGCCTGCTCAAACAATGCACTAACGGATATATTGTTTCCGGCCATTTTATCAGAAACTGTTTTAATTACTGCTCCGGGACGCTGGCAAGCTCTAACTAAAATTATTAATACAATAATTAAAAAAATAAGCACAATTAAAATAATTATTTTTTTCTTCACTTTTTTCTCCGTAAAATTTAGTTACATATAGATAATTGTCACGAGTATTCCAACAATTGCGCCGGCAAAAACCTCTATCGGCGTATGGCCTAATAATTCAATCAGTTTTTTCTCTTGCTTGAAAAAATCTACAGGACGCTCAGAAAGTAATTTGTTAATAATCGAGGCTTGTTTTCCCGCAGCGCGCCTCACTCCCTGTGCGTCAAACATAGTTACAACTGCAAAAATGAAACTTAAAGCAAATAAGCCAGAGTCAAAACCATGGGTGAGCCCAACCGCTGTCGCCAAGGCTGAAACGCCAGCGGCATGGCTTGAAGGCATGCCGCCCGTGCCGATTATCCATCTCGCATCCAATTTTTTCTGACGGATTACAGCACTAATAATTTTAATGCCTTGAGCGCTTATCCAGCCCAACAAAGCACTTATTAATACGCGGTTATTTAATACTGCTGGGAAAAAATCTTGGTTCATCTATTAATTACGGCGCAGGCAGGACCTTAATATTCACTGTGGGCTTATAGGTAGATTCTCCACCCTTGATAATGAATCCCGCATTGCCGGATGTATCTCCTTCGTGCATAATTGGTTGATAACCACGTTGTTCTGCAGGGTTCTGTTTCAGGAATTTCATTGCTTTTTCTAGCTCACCTAACGAATAAAAGCGCGCCTCTAAGTCAGTTTTTTCCTTAATCAATTTATCAACCTGGCTTTCCAGCTGCTTCTTTGCCAGGGTTAAATTCTCTAAGCGCAAGCGCAATAACACATTATTTCTCTCTAGGGCACTGACGTGGATTTTAAGGCCATCTAAATCCTGCTCTAGTCTATCAATTGCCATCTTTGATATTTCTATCTCCTCTTGCGCTGAAGCAAGCTCACGCCGTAAAAACTGCTTATCATCTTCCAGGCGTTTATTATAAGCAATTTGAGTATCTAACTGCTTCTGCAGTTCTGTGACTTTTATGCGTGTTTTATTTAAATCAATAGATAGGCCTTTTGCTATCTTAAGTAAAGAAAAATATTCCCAGGTAAAATTTATAGCCGCAGCAATAATAAACGCCAAAATTATTCTCATAATCCATTTTTTCATATCCCAACCTTCCTTTCGTCTTTTTCTTGACTCCGGGTTAGCTCTATGTTAAATTAATTATAATCATATCCAGCCTAAAAAGCAAGGAAATTTACACTCCAAATCATGGTCTCCCGCGTAAAAAGTTTCACGGTCCTGGGTATTGAAGCCTATCCCATAGATATTGAAGTAGATATAAGTAGCGGCCTACCCCAAATAGCCGTAGTCGGCTTAGCGGATAAGACTGTAAAAGAAAGCAAACAGCGCATTAGAAGCGCAATAAAAAACTCTCAATTCCAATACCCGGCCAAACGCATAACCGTAAATCTTGCTCCTGCAGATATTAAGAAGGAGGGGTCTTACCTTGATTTACCCATTGCCATAGGAATATTGGCGGCAAGCGGCTTGGTTAATGAAGAAACCCTGGCTAAATATATCTTAATCGGAGAATTATCTCTTAATGGCTCATTGCGGCCGATAAAAGGAACTTTGCCTATTTCAGTGAGCATGATTAAGAATGGGCATCGTCAAATAATCCTGCCAAAGGCAAACGCAAACGAAGCAGCAGTAGTAAATAAGCTCAATGTTTTCCCCTTGGAAAATTTAAAGCAAGTTGTCAATTTTTTGAATGAGCAATCAGGTATTAATCCTGTGCGTCTTAATGTTCAGGCTCTGTTAAAACAATCAAGCGAATATCTTTTTGATTTCTCCGAAGTCAAGGGCCAACAACAAGTAAAGCGCGGATTAGAAGTAGCAGTTGCTGGAGCTCACAATTGTCTTTTAATCGGGCCTCCGGGCAGCGGCAAAACCATGCTTGCTCGCCGCCTACCAAGCATCATGCCAGATATGACATTAGAAGAAGCATTGGAAACAACCACAATTCACAGCGTGTTGGGTTTTGTCCCAACCGACAAAGGCCTGGTTGTTATTCGGCCGTTTCGTAGCCCGCATCACACTAGCTCTGACATTGCCCTCATTGGCGGCGGAACAATACCCCGGCCAGGCGAAATAAGCCTAGCTCATAATGGAGTCTTGTTTATGGATGAGTTGCCAGAATTTAATCGTGATTGCCTAGAAGCCTTGCGCCAACCCTTGGAAGACGGATTTGTGTCCATATCCCGGGCTCATCAAAGCCTGAGGTTTCCGTCTAAATTTATGCTTGTAGCAGCGATGAACCCCTGCCCGTGCGGTTATTTCACTGACCAAACAAAAACCTGTAAGTGTACCACTCCTAAGATTCAAAAATATCTGTCTAAAATATCCGGCCCGCTTTTAGACAGGATTGATATCCACCTGGAAGTCCCGGGTTTAAAATACAGGGAATTAACTGATGACCGGCCAGCAGAATCATCAGGCCAAATAAAACAGCGCATAGATAAATGCCGCGGCATCCAGTTAAAAAGATTCGATGCACAAAATTTATATGCCAACAGCCAGATGAACCAAAAACAGATTAGAAAATACTGCCAGCTTGACCCAGAGGCTAAAGACTTGCTAAAAACGGCAATTGAGCAACTCGGGCTTTCAGCAAGAAGTTATGATAAAATATTAAAAGTCTCGCGCACCATCGCAGACTTGGCTAACGCAAAAGATGTCCAATCTGAGCATATCGCAGAGGCCATACAATACCGCAGTCTAGATAGACTCTGATAAAGATACCCTGTTAACTATTATCTAAATAAAGTAACTTCTGGCTAGGGCTTCAAGGAATTTGATGAAAGGTATAAACAATGGTTGCCAGGCCAATAACGATTAAGAATACACCCATAATTTTCGTGTTGCGGATTTCTTTCAAGAGAGATACAGGTGCGATTCGCCAATTTATTTTTTCATAAAACTTTATCTGGATATTAATCGCTAAACCCGGCCTAAAAAACAAAAATAAGCCTATTGCAATACTCGGTACGGCAATCAATATTGAAACCACGCCGGTTATAAATTCTATACTCATTTAAAACCTCTCTTATAAGCCTTTAGTTTGTCTTTATGTACTTGTTTTCTCTCCTGCAACAACCGGAAGATATCTTTTTGCCTTCGAGTAATTCTTTCTCTGGACATAATTTTAGTCTCCAATAATCTTAACCAAAACTCTTTTTTTTCTTTGTCCGTCAAACTCACCGTAGAAAATTTGCTCCCAAGGCCCAAAATCAAGCTCACCATTAGTTATTGCTACGACTACTTCCCTACCCATAATCGAACGCTTCAGGTGAGCATCAGCATTATCCTCGCCGTTGTTATGCTGATATTGGCTGGTAGGTGTGTGCGGAGCAAGCTTTTCAAGCCAGACATCAAAATCATTTAGCAGGCCCGGCTCATCATCATTAATAAAAACACTTGAGGTAATGTGCATAGCATTAACCAAGCAAAACCCCTCCATAACTTTGCTTTTTTTAACCAGCTCTTCAACCTGAGGCGTAATATTAATAAATGCCTTTTTTGTTTTTGTATTAAACCAGAGGTATCCAGTTAAAGATTTCATTATTATTCCTCCAATTCCTAATAAATGAACCTGGTAATTTTCGAGCGAATCACGATTTTAGCCACCAGCTCTACTGACCGGTCAAAATGGGTGGCAAGGTTTGATATAAGCTTACAAGTCGTGTCTTGTCTTGTTTCTCGCAGGGACGCTTGTTTTGCCCCGGCGAGGCAAAACTCGCTCGGTTCGGCTGCGTCGCTCGTCCTCGCATTTCATGCTCGGACACCGTGCCCGCTCCTTGCCTCTACGCCCTGCTCAAAATCAAGCCAAGCCACTCCAAAAGCTTGCCAGGTCAGGCGCAAATTTGCGATGGGATTTGTGAGCGTGCATAAGAAATTTTTTGGCAGATGTCTGCAAGGGATTACGACGAGTAAGTGGCGAAACTGACCGAAGGGAATTTCGCCAAACGAGCGAGACGTAAACCGCAGCAGACGGCAAAAAATTTCAGCACGCGAACAATATCCCAGAGCAAAACTTTTACCCTACTCCTCCACCTCAAACCTCACCCCGCACTTCAGGCACTCATATAAACTCATCTCATACTTCGGTTCAATAAAACGTGTTTCTGTACTGAAACAGCGCGGACAACTCACCGCAGCAGTCCAATTATCTTTCCCTAACTGTTCATCATCCAGAGCGCCCCCTTCAACATCAATAACATCTTTATTCTTAGGCTCTTGTCTGATAAAACTTGAATAGACAGTCTTGCCAAAAACAATCGTGGTTAGTATCATTAGAAATATAAGCAAAATCCCAATAAGTAACCAATTATAAAACCCGAATATTATCCAGCCAAATAATAAGTTAAAAACTATAAGCGTAGGCAGTATTGAAGAAATCTTACCAAAAATCATAACTGGTCGTTTATTTAGCATGGGGTTAATCCATGGATTCTATCGGAAGAGATATATTGGCATTAGTCTTGCCAATTAGATAACCGGCCGTTTTTAAAGGTTAGATAATAACTATGAGTTTCTAAATGCAGAAGGTCTATATTTTTATACATCCATTGTTCGTTAACTATATTGTTTGTAACTGTGCGATAAATTGCAAATGGCTCACCCCAGCTGGCTCTCAGTTCTTCTTGGCTCATACCGATAACTATTTTACCTTCTAAAATTATTTTTTTAATTTTGGGGTCTAATCCCGGGTGTTGTTTTATATAATCCTGGCGGTCAAAAAGAAGTTTTTCCTGCAGATATTGGGGGTCTTCTTGTGAATAATATTTTTTCTTTGTTATTGGGCCAGAAACAGTTGTACAGCTACTTACAATGAAGCTTGTTAACATAACAATTAATATTTTCTTCATACAACCTCCTGATATTGCAAAGATGAATTTAGCGCGAATTTATAAACGACAGTGTCTCTGTGCGCGTCTTTGCATTATCCTTAAAAATCCCCCTTACTGCACTGGTGATGGTTAAGGTCCCAGGCTTCTTTACCCCGCGCATTGACATGCACATATGCTCCGCCTCAATTACCACCATTACCCCTAATGGTTTTAGTTGCTGCATTACAATATCGGCTATCTGAGTAGTTAAGCGCTCCTGTACCTGCAACCGCTTTGATAATATGTCCACGACCCGGACCAATTTACTCAACCCCGTCACCCGATTAGATTTGGGTATATAGGCAATGTGCGCCTTGCCTAAAAACGGCAGGAGATGGTGTTCACAGATCGAATAAAGCGGAATATCTTTCAGCAGGACTATCTCGTTGTGTTTATGGTCTAATATTACTTCAAGCGCATTATTAGGGTTTTGCTTTATGCCACTAAAAATCTCCTCATACATCTCCGCAACCCGGCGGGGTGTTTGTTTTAAATCTTCTCTATCTGCATCTTCGCCGATTGCCTCTAAAAGCATTCTCACTGATTTTTCTATTTTTTTCTTATCCATCTAAACCTCGCTTCGCTCGATTAGCAAACAGTTTACAGTAACCAAAAAAATAAAATTTATTTTCCAATACAAAATTGCGAAAATATTGTATCTAAGAGTTCATCTTCTAAATCCCCGTATTTCGGACAAAGCCGGTTTAATGCCCAGTGGGCTTGTTTTAAATACTCAACAACAATTTCCAGCTGAATTCCGCCGGCCAAACTCGCAAGACCGGCTTCCAAGGCTGCGGCTGATTCAGTAAGTAATTTCTCCTGCCGTTCATTTACAATTAATCCACAGTCATCAGCACTTAAATTGCCTTTCCAGATTTGATTGGTTATTTTCTTTTTTAAATCACCAAGCCCAGATTGTCTTAAGGCAGATATCTTAACAAAATCCTTAAAATTTTTCTTTAAAATTTTTATATTGAATTTAAGGGGTAAATCAATTTTATTTAAAACCGCTAAGATATTTTTTTTATGGCCAAATTTTTTGATAAACTTTAAATCAGCTTTGCTAATGCTTCGCGAGCCGTCGAAAACTACGAGTAATAGTTGGCAGGTATCAATGACCTGTTGGCTACGTTTTGTCGCAAGATTTTCTATCGGGTCTGTTGATTTTCTTAAACCCGCAGTATCAATAAATTTTATTGGTATAGAATCAATACAAACCGTTTCTTCTATTGTGTCGCGGGTTGTCCCAGGAAAAGGTGTAACTAGAACGCGCTGTTCGTTAAGTAAAGCATTAAGTAAAGAAGATTTTCCAACATTTGGCCGGCCAACAATTGCCACACTTATCCCGTCACGCAGGACCTTTGCTTCTTGAGTATTTTTTAGGCTGGCACCTAAGGATTTGTTAATTTTCCCCAGAGAAGAAAGCAGCTGTTTTTTTGGAGTTGAAGTATTTTCTTCCGGAAAATCAATCTGAGCTTGCAATTGGGCAATTGCTTCGAAAAGCTCTTGAGAAATTTTCTCAATCTGCCTGGAGAATCCTCCTTCAAGCCGGCTAAAGCAAGACTGCAGATAATTATCGCTTTTAGTGCGAATAATATCTAAGACTGACTCTGCCTGGGATAAATCTATGCGGCCGTTAACAAATGCCCGGCGGGTAAATTCTCCTGGCTCAGCAAGCCGCGCTCCGTACTTTACAACTAGGTTTAGAATTTTTTTAAGTACGGCTATGCCTGAGTGGCAATTAATCTCTACAATATCTTCCCGAGTGTAGGTTCTAGGCTGGCGCATAACCGTAAGCAAAACCTCGTCAATAATATATTCTCTATCAATAATCCAGCCATAATTTATTGTATGCGATTTAAACTGTGAAGGTTTTATTTTTTTCTTGCCATTGTGAATAGCTGGCTTGAAGATTCTGTCGGCAACTGAGAGGCTATCCGGCCCACTTAAGCGCACAATGCCAATTCCTGCCTGGCCGATTGGCGTGGAAATCGCCACAATTGTGTCATTCAAATTTAGATTACGCATATGTGCCATAATTATACCACTTTGCTACTTTTTTGGTATATTACATCTTTATTGTTTAAAATAAGTTCCCTTGCCTCTCCGACTACGAACAAAGAACCAGTAACTAAGATTAAATCATCAGCGCTGGCATTAGCTTTAGCCAAATCCAACGCCTGTTTTACGTTATTCGTGATTTGTTTATTTTTAATAAAATTTTGAGCTAATATCTCAGGCTCTAGAGCGCGCGGATTATTCGCTTTGGTTAATATAACTTCATCAGCCAAACTTTCCAGGGCCTGACAAACTCCTTTTATATCTTTATCTCTAGATATACCTAAAATTAAAAATAGTTTTTTATAAACAAAGCTCTGCTTAATCGTCTGGTTTAGCGTCTCACCTGAAGCGACATTTTGCGCTCCATCCAAGACAATAAATGGCCTTCTACTCGCAATTTCACATCTTCCCGGCCAAAGAGTATTATAAAGGCCTGTACTTATTGCATCTTTTCCAATATTAATATTATTAACCGATAATGCCTCTATTACCCCCACTGCTACTGAAGCATTTATTATTTGATGAGTGCCTAAAAGATTTATTTTTAATTTTGGGTACTCACTGCGAATACTTTTTATATTAAATCCGGCTTTTGTCTCCTTAAATGTTATACCCTTGCCAACTACGTAAAGTTTTGCTCCAACTGCTTTGCATCTGTCCTTAATCACATCCATTGCTTCTTTTTCCTGCTGCGCAGTTACAACAATCAGTTGGTGACTTGGTGACTTGCCTGCCTGCCGGCAAGGCAGGGTGACTTGGTGACGTATTATAATCCCAGCTTTTTCTGCGGCAATTTCTTTCAGAGTATTACCTAACTTCTGAGTATGTTCATAACTAATTGGTGTAATGGCGCAGACTAAAGGATTTACTACATTTGTCGCATCAAGCCTGCCGCCTAAACCGGTTTCTAATACGGCAAAATCAACTTTTTGCTGTTCAAAATAAATAAAAGCTAGCGCCGTATAAACTTCAAAAAAAGAAAGCGGGCCATATTTGGATTTTTTATTATAGTCATCGATCGCTGGCTTTAATTTTTTGACTAACTGGCTTAATTCTGCTTCGCTAATCATTCCCTCAAAGACGGGCTTTGCCTGCCTGCCGGACAGGCAGAGGCTTTGCCTGCCTGCCGGACAGGCAGAGGCTTTAGGCTTTGGGCTTAAAATCCTTATCCTTTCCCTAAAGTCTGATAAATGTGGAGAAGTATACAAACCGACTTTGAAACCTGCTTCTCTTAATATATAACTAATAAATGCACAGGCGGAACCTTTGCCTTTTGTTCCAGCAACATGTATTGCATTCAAAGAATCTTGAGGATTATTTATTATTGTTAAAAAATCCTTAATCCGCTCTAATTTTAAAGACTGCTTATAAGGATAACTTGGAATTTTCTCATAATTAATAAATGACTCTAAATACTGGACTATCTCTGGGTAGGTCATAAGATATTTCTACGGGCTTAACTTGGGATTAATGCCAAAGTATCGTCGGGATTTGTAAGATTAATGCTTGAAGTGGCGAATGCCAGTAAACACCATAACCAGATTATGTTTATCAGCTTCTTTTATAACTTCGTCGTCAGATATAGAACCACCTGGCTGAATAATAGCACTAATCTTAGCCTTGGCTGCTAATTTTATACTATCAGCCTTGGGAAAGAATGCATCAGATATAAGGCAAGAGCCGTTGGCTAGTTTTCCGGCTTTTCTTATGGCAGTATGCACTGAATCAACGCGGGAAGTTTGACCTGGCCCAATGCCTACTGTCTTTGTTCCTTTTGTTAAAAGAATCGCGTTGGATTTAACGTGTTTTATAACCTTCCATCCGAACAATAATGATTCCAGCTGAGCCTTGGTTGGTTTTTTCTTGGTCACAACCTTAAGTGCTTGGTTATCTAATTCCTGTTTATCTAATTCTTGGACAAGCATTCCGCCGACAACCTTTTTAAAATCCAGGTTTTCGACATAATCCTTAAGTAGATTCGGCACTTCAACCAAGCGTACATTCTGTTTTTGTTTTAAAATTGCCAAGGCCTTCTGGCTAAAAGCCGGAGCAAGGATACACTCTAAAAATCCACTTTTTGCAATTTGTTGTGCTGTTCGAACATCAACTTCTTTATTCAAACCAACAATCCCTCCAAAGGCTGAAAGCGAATCACATTTATACGCAGCCTCATATGCCCCGGTTATATCCTTGTCCTCAGCAACTCCGCAAGGGTTAGTATGCTTTATAATACATGCTGCTGGTGCGCTAAATTCCCGGACTATTCCCAGGCTAGCAGTTAAATCCAGGATATTATTAAACGACAACTCTTTTCCGTGAAGCTGTTTGAAATTATCTTGCCAGCGGAATTGCTCTTGGCGATACAGCGCTGCTTTCTGATGAGGATTCTCCCCATAACGCAAATCCTGAACCTTCTCAAAACAAAGAGTAAGCCGGTGAGGAAATTCATCATGAAATATTGTTACTGGCTTTAATGTATCTTTTAAATATTTATAAATGGCGCTGTCGTAGTGACTGGTTAATTCAAAGACCTCTAACGCCAGTTGAGTCAAGGTATTATCGCTTATAAGACAAGCCTGGCGTTTCAGCTCATCAAGTATTGATGCATAACGGCTGGGATTACAGATAACCGCAACGCTGTTATAATTTTTCGCTGCTGAACGCAACATTGACGGCCCGCCAATATCAATATTCTCTATTGCTTCGGCTAGTTCAATGTTAACTTTTTTTATTGTCTGCTCAAAGGGATAAAGGTTAACAACTACCATATCAATAAGGCCGATGCTGTGCTCTTTCAGGCTCTGCATATGTTCGGGTTTGTGGCGCAAAGCGAGCAAGCCAGCGTGAATCTTGGGATGCAATGTCTTCACTCGGCCGCCTAACATCTCCGGAAAACCAGTATAATCTTCGACCTCAATAACATTAACCCCATTATCTTTCAAAAGTTTTGCTGTACCACCCGTAGAAATAATCTCAACGCCTAAACCTTTTAATTCCTTGGCAAATTCAATAATACCTGTTTTGTCTGAAACGCTGATAAGTGCTCTCTTAACCTTTACCATTTATTTAGCTCCTTAATTTTCCCTCGATTTTTGTGTCCGTAAATTATTCCTACACAATCTTGGCACAGCCAAGATTGTATTAGGACTAATCTTAAACAATTCTTGCCCGCTTTGCGGGCGCGAATTGTGCAAGGCCCGCAGCTTGCTGGGAAAATATCGCAAGAGATTTTCCCAGCGTTTAAGCAAGGGGTTAGGTTTATGTTCCTTAATTCCCGCTTACTTCTTTTCTTCTTGTTGTTCTTTAAGTTTTGTTGCGGCGACTACTTCCTGCACAACCTTTTGCGGTGCTTCTTCATAACGAGAAAAGCGCATAGAATACATTCCTCTGCCGGCAGTCATTGAACGCAGATCGTTTGCATATTTGAACATCTCTGATAAAGGCACCTGGGCCATTATCTTCTGCAATTTACCCGTGGCTTCAATACCCATAATCCTGCCGCGGCGGGAATTTAGATCTCCACTTATCGGGCCAGTGTAATCATCCGGTATCACAATCTCAACATCCATAATCGGCTCAAGTAATTTCGGGCCGGCTTCTAACACAGCTTTACGTAAAGCCATGCCTCCGGCAATCTGAAACGCCATATCCGAAGAATCAACTTCATGATAAGAGCCATCACATAAAGTTATTTTTATGTCGACTATCGGATATCCAGCCAATGCTCCTTCGCTACACGCCTGGCGTACGCCTTTCTCAACTGAAGGTATATAATTTTTCGGGATTACTCCGCCGAAAATTTTATCCACGAATTCAAAATCTTTGCCCCGGCTAAGAGGTTCAATTTGAAGCCAGACATCACCATATTGGCCGCGGCCTCCGGATTGCTTCTTATACTTACCCTGAACCTT
>JAGVEL010000047.1 GCA_020058285.1 Candidatus Omnitrophota bacterium | reverse complement strand
TTATTCCTTAATTTGCCTTCTGATTTGTGTCTGCAAATTATTCCTTAATTTGCCTTTTGTTCCTGCACGATTTCTTCGATATTCTCTTCTTTTTTTATATCAGTTACAGTATCGCCCTTGTAAACCCAAACCTTAACCCCAATCAAACCATAAGTAGTATGAGCTTCGGCAAATCCATAGTCAATATCTGCCCTGAATGTCTGAAGAGGAACCTTGCCTTCTTTATATGTTTCTGTCCGGGACATTTCTGCTCCGCCTAACCTGCCGGCGCACTTAATCTTTATACCCTGGGCGCCGCTATTCATTGCTTGTTCAATTGCACGCTTAATTGCCCGTTTAAAAGCAATACGTTTTTCTAGCTGTAAGGCAACATTTTCCGCAATTAATTGGCCTTCAATAGCCGGATTCTTAATCTCTTCAATCTCTATATTAAAATCCTTTTTTATAATATCCTGGAGATCGCTTTTTAATCTTTCTATTTCAGCACCGTGCCGGCCAATTATTACACCCGGACGGGCACTATGAATCCTAACAACTAACTTATCCGCCATTCTCTTAATTACAATTTTCGCTACAGCTGCTTGAGAACAACGGCTCTTCACGAATATTCTTATTTTGTAATCTTCCTCAATAAATTTAGCATAATTCTTCCTACCAGCATACCAAGGTGATACCCAATCCTTATTTATGCCGATTCTTATAATAAGCGGGTGAATTTTTTGCCCCATACATCTCCTAGAAAATTACTTAATTAAATCCAGTTCGATATTTACGTGACTTGTTCTTTTTCTAATCTTTACTGCCCGGCCAAAAGAAGCAGCCCTAAATCTTTTCCAAGTTGGCCCTTCATCAACAACAATCTTTGAAATAAAAAGCTGTTCGGGATTTAGCCCTTTTAACTTTGCATTGCTCACAGCTGAATTTAACAGTTTTGTTAACGGCTCCTTGGGCCGGCGGGAAACGTGAATTAGAATAGCCTTAGCCTTATTAATCGGCTGGTAACGGATAAGGTTTGCCACGAGCCTAATTTTGCGTGCTGAAATCCGGACATAGCTTAATTTTGCTTTTGCAATCATATGAATAAAAAATTTTAAGTCTTTTCTATAGCCTTTTTAGCCCTAACTCCGCCGTGCTTCCTAAACGTACGCGTTGGCGAAAATTCACCCAGTTTATGGCCGACCATATTCTCAGTAATAAAAACTGGTACATGTTTACGGCCGTCGTGAATAGCTAAAGTTAACCCCACAAAATCAGGCGTAATTGTTGAACGGCGGCTCCAGGTTTTAATCGGTAAACGAGAACTAGTTCTTCTTGCCTTTATAACTTTTTCTAAAAGCTTTTCATCAACAAACGGACCTTTTTTTATAGACCTAGGCATAATTTAATGCTCCAAATTAATTATTTTCTACGTTTAAGAATGAATTTATTTGAATATTTCTTCTTTTTTCTGGTTTTATAGCCTTTTGTTGGCATACCCCAGGGCGAAACTGGATGAGGATTACCTTGTCCTGATTTACCCTCCCCGCCTCCATGCGGATGATCTACAGGATTCATTGCCAACCCCCTTACAATAGGACGTTTACCTAGCCAGCGAATTCTGCCAGCTTTGCCGTACGTTAAGGAAATATGCTCGGGGTTACTTACTGAACCAATTGTGGCCATACAATCCAAGGAAATAAGCCTTACTTCTCCTGAGGGTAATTTAACCTGGGCAATATCTCCTTCTTTAGCACTGATCGTAGCACTAGTTCCGGCGCTACGAACAATCGCTCCACCAAAACCTTGTCTTAGCTCAATATTATGAATTGGTATGCCGGTCGGAATCAATCTTAAGGGCAGGCAATTACCGGTTTTCATTTCAGTTTCCGGATTCTTGCTTGAGATAACCTGCTGGCCCACCTTTATATCGAACGGAGCAATAATGTACCTCTTCTCTCCATCAGCATATTTTAACAATGCAATGCGCGCATTTCTATTTGGGTCATATTCAATTGCAGTTACGATTGCCGGCACATCAATCTTATCACGTCTAAAATCAATGATTCGATACATCCGCTTGTGGCCGCCACCGTGATGGCGCATAGTAATCCGGCCATGGACATTCCTGCCGCCGGTTTTCCTTAAATCAGTTAACAGGCTTTTTTCAGGTTTATCCTTGGTAATCTCGTCAAAACCTGACGTAATCGTCCAGCGTAAACCGGGTGTTGTAGGTTTGAATTTTTTTAGACTCATAAATTCTTTATTGTTATGCCAACTCTATTTTTTGGCCGCTAATTAAAGTAACCGTTGCCTTTTTCCAATCCGGGGTTTTGCCATATTGATAGCGCACCTTTTTTAACTTTCCGGTACAGACTTGAGTATTAACCTTACTTACCTTCACTTTATAAATCTGCTCTACAGCTTTCTTAATCTGAATCTTATTAGCATTTTTGGCCACCCAGAATAAATATTTGCCTTGCGGCTCTAGATAAGCAGTGCCTTTTTCAGTACGGATTATACTTTTTATGATATCGTAGTTTGTAATCATTTTAATCTTTTGGTTAATTGCTCTAAGGCGCTTTTGGTAATAACTAACTTTTTGAATTTTAAAATATCAAAGGCATTTACATCAGAAGCCAGTTTTACTTCTAAGTGTGCAAGATTTCTTGCAGCTAATATTAAATTCTTATCTAATTTTTCTAATAATAATAGGGCCTTCCCGTCTAATTTCAGGGCTGAAAGAATTGAACAGAGTAATTTAGTTTTTGGTTGTTCGATATTAAGTTTTTCAAGCACGATTAAGGAATTTTCATTTACTTTATCAATAAGTGAATTCTTTAGGGCTACGCTTTTCATTTGCCGGGAAAAGCTAAAATGGCTATCTCTCGGCTCAGGGCCAAAAACAGTTCCGCCATGCCTCCATATAGGGCTTCGGATTGAACCAGCCCTTGCTCTACCCGTACCTTTTTGCCGCCAGGGCTTTTTACCTGAGCCGCTTACCTCGCCTCGGGTTTTAGTAGAAGCACATTTAACCTTTTGATTATTATGATACATTTGCACTGCCATATTAAGGAGATTAACATTCACCGCAGTAGTGCATAATACTTTAGGCAATTTGAATGTATCCACTTCTTTACCAGCAGTATCTAATACTGAAATTTCCAAAGTCTTAGTTTTTGTTTCTTTTTCTTTCATGCTTAAAAGTTAGCTTTTAACCTGACTGACAGAGGCTTTTTTCTTTCTAGCCTTCTGAATAATTAAGTAATTATTTTTATGGCCGACAACCGCTCCTTGAATAACGAGTAAATTATTCTGTGCGTCAGCTCGAAGTATTTTTAGATTCTGAACTGTTATTCTTTTATTACCCATATGTCCCGGCATATGATGGCCGCGAAAAACCCGTCCGGGAAATGTATTAGAGCCAATCGAGCCAACGCGCCTATGGCTCGTAGAGCCATGGCTCATGGGCCCACCGCGCCAATTCCAGCGCTTCATGCCGCCTTGAAAACCTTTACCGATAGACACTCCCGTAACGTCAGCATAATCTCCTTCCTTAAATATGTCTGCAGTTATCGTAGAGCCGACAGCGGGAATATTATCCTTACCAAACATTACTTCTCTCACAAATTTTTTTGGCTTTACATTTATTTTTTTAAACATACCAAGTTGGGCTTTATTAATATGTTTTTGCGCTGATTCTTTTTGGAAATCGCCAAACCCCAATTGTACTTTGGCTAAGTCGCCCTTTTGGTAAGTCTTTAAAACAGCACAGGGTCCAACCTCAACCAAAGTGACGGATTGTCGCTCACCTTTAGCGTCAAAAATTTGTGTCATACCAAGTTTTTTGCCTAGTATTCCAACCATAAAAACCTTATTTTATCTCCACATCAACGCCAGAAGGAAGATTAAGTTTTCTTAAAGCATCTATAGTCTTGGCTGTTGGTTCAATCAATTCAATCAGACGCTTATGCGTAGCCAAGAAAAACTGCTCTCTCGCCCTCTTATCAATTACCGGCGATTTTAGCACCGTATACAGTTCACGTTTTGTGGGCAAGGGAATGGGGCCGGAAACCTTGGCTCCAGTACGCTTTGCTGCCTCAACTATTTCTTGCGTTGACTTATCCAACAACCTGTGATCAAATGCCTTAAGTCTTATACGAATTTTTTGCATAAATAAATTTTATAAATTTATTTCTGAATCTCGCTAACAACTCCTGCACCAACGGTATGCCCGCCTTCTCTGATTGCAAAGCGAGTTTCCTTTTCAATAGCAACCGGCGTGATTAATTCCACTTCCAACTCAACGTTATCTCCGGGCATAACCATTTCTACGCCTTGGGGTAATTTTACATTTCCGGTAACGTCAGTGGTACGAAAATAGAATTGCGGCCGATAGCCAGTGAAAAATGGCGTGTGCCTTCCGCCTTCTTCTTTTGCCAAGATATAAACCTGGCTCTTAAATTTTGTATGCGGAGTTATTGTTCCAGGCTTGGCTAAAACCATGCCACGCTCTAAATCATCTTTTTCAATACCGCGCAGCAATAAGCCAACATTATCTCCGGCCTGGCCTTCATCAAGAAGCTTTCGGAACATTTCAACACCAGTTACAACTGTTTTGTGGATTTCCGGCCTCAAACCGACAACATCAACTTCCTCGCCGACCTTTACAATACCTCTCTCAATTCTTCCAGTGCCGACTGTTCCACGGCCAGATATTGAAAATACGTCTTCAACCGCCATTAAAAACGGCTTGCCTGTTTCTCTCTTAGGCGTAGGAATATATTCATCTACTGCCTTCATTAATTCTGCAATCCCCTTAACATATTCATTATTCGGATCACCCTGCGCTTCCATTGCCTTAAGAGCGCTTCCTCTAATGATCGGAGTTTTGTCTCCGGGGAACTTATACTTGGTTAACAGGTCTCTAACTTCAAGTTCCACTAAATCCAAAAGTTCCTTATCTTCAACCATATCTACTTTATTCATAAACACAACAAGTGCTGGCACGTTGACCTGGCGGGCAAGTAAGATATGCTCTCTTGTCTGAGGCATAGCGCCATCTGCGGCTGAAACAACAAGAATTGCTCCATCCATCTGAGCTGCACCAGTAATCATGTTCTTAATGTAGTCAGCATGGCCTGGGCAGTCAATATGCGCATAGTGCCTTTTGTCTGTCTGATATTCAACGTGTGAAATGTTGATTGTCAGACCTCTTTCTTTTTCCTCAGGAGCATTATCAATCTGATCATAGCTTTTTGCCTCGGCCATTCCTTGTTTGCTCAAGGTGTAAGTAATCGCCGAGGTAAGCGTTGTCTTTCCGTGGTCAACATGGCCAATCGTACCGATATTAACATGCGGCTTAGTTCTTAAAAATTTCTCTTTAGCCATTTCAACACCTCCTATTTTTTAATTAATGCTTACATACTCAAAATCGAGCCACACTAACACTAACTATCTTTTCCCGTATATTTGAAGGCACCTCTTGGTAATAAGAAGGCTCCATTGTATAGGATGCTCTGCCCTGAGTCAAGGAACGCAAAGAATTAGCATATTCAAAAAGCTCGGCCAATGGCACGTCAGCACGAATTGTGCGCACATTGCCACGCTGCCCCAGGGATATAACCTTTCCCCTTCGCGAATTTAAATCACTGATAACCTGGCCCATATACTCAAAGGGCGTCATAACTTCTACATCCATTATTGGTTCAAGTAGTACCGGAGCTGCTTTTTTCATTCCTTCTGTAAACGCTATTGCTGCGGCCATCTGAAACGCAATTTCAGAAGAATCAACTTCGTGATATGAACCGTCAACCAATTTAACATCAACATCAGTAACCGGAAACCCGGATAAACATCCGCTCTTTGACGACCTAAAGATTCCATTTTTAACACTGGAAATAAATTCCTTAGGGATAGCTCCGGATCTAATCTTATCAATAAAGGTTATGCCCGTGCCCTTGTTTTCAGCCGGTGACATTTCAATTACCACGTGGCCATATTGACCGCGGCCGCCGGTTTGTTGAATAAACTTGCCCACAGAACTTACCTTTTTTGTAATCGTCTCTTTATAGGCAACTTGAGGCCTGCCTACTTCAGCTCCGACATTAAATTCGCGCAACAACCTATTAATTGCAATCTCTAAATGAAGCTGGCCCATACCAGAAATAATGGTTTCACCTGTTTCTGAATTATAAGTAACCCGAAGCGAAGGGTCTTCTTCTTCAAGCTTCTTTAAAGACATACCCAGTCTATCCTGATCTACTTTGCTCTTAGGTTCAATAGCCATTGAAATAACCGGCTCAGGAAAATGAATTGATTCCAAAATAATCGGAGCTGATTCGTCGCATAATGTATCGCCGGATCTTGTTTCTTTTAACCCAACTATTGCACCAATATCGCCTGTAACTAATTCCTCAACAATCTCCTGTTTATTTGCGTGCATCTGGACAATCTTGCTTACACGTTCACGGCAGCGCTGTGTAGCATTGTAAATATAAGTTCCAGACTTCAAAATTCCAGAGTAAATTCTCACGTAATTTAACCTTCCGACGTAAGGATCAGTAGCAATCTTAAAGCATAAGCCACACATCGGCGAACGATCATTTGCTAATCTCTCTTCATATTCACCGCTTTTTGGCTCAAGGCCTTTAATTGCCGGAATATCTAATGGAGAAGGCAAATAATCACAAACCGCGTCTAATAAAAGCTGAATTCCTTTATTTCTTAAAGAACTACCGCATAAAGCCGGAATAAATTTACTCTTGATTACTGATGAACGTATTGCTGTTTTTATCTCTTCGTTGCTTACTGGTTCGCTATGGGCGAATTTTGCCATTATATGGTCATCAACTTCAGCTAATTTCTCAATTAGTATATTGCGATGATGGACATATTCTGCCTGCAAATCTTCGGGTATCGGGCTGATATCTAAATTTGAGCCTAATTCATCTGTATAAGTAATTAATTGTCCGCTGACCAAATCAATATTTCCTTTAAAATTTTCCTCTTTGCCAAAAGGAA
This sequence comes from Candidatus Omnitrophota bacterium, assembly GCA_020058285.1. Lineage (GTDB taxonomy): Bacteria > Omnitrophota > Gorgyraeia > JAHJTE01 > JAHJTE01 > JAGVEL01. The sequence goes on along the minus strand of JAGVEL010000047.1, from coordinate 24,016 downwards.
TCTGGATCGCGGCAATGTGCTTCGTAAGCCGATGATGCGCCTGGTCAATCACTGCAAAAAAATCAGAGCCGACTCGGTCTAATTTATTTATAAAGATAAGTCTGGGTACTTCATATCTATCAGCCTGGCGCCAGACAGTCTCAGTTTGCGGTTCAACTCCGCCTACGCCGCAAAAAACAACAACACAACCATCTAGTACTTTAAGCGAACGCTCAACCTCAACTGTAAAATCAACATGTCCGGGAGTATCAATAACATTGATCTTTTTATTGTTCCAGTTTACGGTGGTCGCCGCAGCAGTAATCGTAATGCCCCTTTCTTGCTCTTCAGGCATCCAATCCATTGTCGCAGTACCTTCATCCACTGTGCCTATTTTATATATCCTGCCGGAAAAATAAAGCATGCGTTCAGTGGTCGTGGTTTTACCAGCATCAATATGAGCAATGACGCCTATATTTCTGATATCCTCTAACTTATATTTTCTTGAACTTTTAGTAAACACTGTCTTACCTATAATAAGCTCTAATTCGGCAAGCATTAGCTTACCATCTAAAGTGAGCGAAGGCTTTGTTTGCCTCAGCCATTTTGTGTGTGTCATCTCTTTTCTTTATACTTGAACCTTCACCCTTATAAGCAGCTAATAATTCCTCTGCCAGGCGCTCTTCCATTGGTTTTCCTTTTTTTGCTTTTGCATAATCCCTAATCCATCTTAAGGCTAAGGATATCCCGCGTGCCTGGCTAACCTCTACCGGAACCTGATAAGTTGCACCACCAACGCGCCGTGGCTTAACTTCCAGGCGAGGCCGGACATTCTCCAGGGCCTTATTCAGGGCTTTCATTGCTTCCTCTTTTGTTTTTTCCTGCAAAGATTGCAAAGCGTTATAGACTATGCTTTCAGCGATAGATTTCTTGCCCTCAAGCATCAACATATTGATAAATTTAGAAATTATCTTACTCTTATACTTTGGATCTGGCTGTGCTTCTCTGCGGTTTTTATTTCCTCTTCTCATGATTGTTTAGGCCTCTTAGCTCCGTATTTGGAGCGCGATCTTTTTCTATTAGCCACGCCTGCTGTATCTAATGTTCCGCGCACGATATGATATCTTACCCCGGGTAAATCCTTTACCCTTCCGCCACGCACTAAAACAATGGAGTGTTCCTGTAGATTATGGCCCTCACCTGGGATATATGCTGTTACTTCAATGTTTGTAGTTAATCTTACGCGAGCAATCTTTCTTAAAGCAGAATTGGGTTTTTTTGGTGTCATTGTCCTAACCTGTAAACACACTCCTCGTCTTTGCGGACAACCCAGTAAAGCCGGTGCTTTAGTCTTTTTTCTTTTTGCGATTCTGCTTATTCTAATTAATTGAGAAATTGTTGGCATAGATTAACCTTTCTTAGCTACGGATTCCTCTAAATCTTGTGCATCCTTCTTCTTTGCTTCTTCAACTATTGATATCCTTTCAATAACTATATCCTTATCTTTTACTGCAGCAGTGCCCGCGGGTATTAAATGGCCGACAATTACATTTTCCTTTAGACCACAAAGATAATCAATCTTACCAGAAGCAGCAGCTTCAGTTAACACCCTGGTGGTCTCTTGGAAACTTGCTGCAGAAATAAAGCTTTCTGTAGTTAGTGATGCCTTGGTAATTCCTAATAAAAGCGGAGTTGCTGAAGCTGGCCGGCCGCCTTTTTCCATTACTAATTCATTCTCTTCTTTAAACTTCCATTTATCAACGTGCTGGCCATTCAAGAATTCCGTATCACCCGGGTTTTCAATGCGGACTTTTTTAAGCATCTGCCGGATAATCAACTCAATATGTTTATCATTTATTCTTACGCCTTGTAAACGATAAACCTCCTGGACTTCATTAACCAGGTATTCCTGTAAGACCTTGTCACCGCAAACTCTCAATATATCCTGCGGAACAACTGGGCCGTCAGTTAATTGTTGGCCGGCAATAACATGATCCCCTTTATAAACGTTAGGATGTTTTCCGGCAGGTATTGTGTATTCACATTTCATTCCGGTTGGAGACCGGACAATTATTTTCCTTTGGCCTTTCTTTGTCTCTCCGAATTCAATAAATCCATCTATCTCGCTGATAATTGCCGGATCTTTTGGTTTACGTGCTTCAAATAATTCCGCAACTCTTGGCAGACCACCAGTAATATCTCGGGTCTTGATAATCGTGCGCGGAATCTTGGCTAATAAATCACCCGCCTCAACATCCTGGCCATCTTTGGCTAAAATATGCGCCCCAGAAGGCATAGGATAAATACCCAATACTTCTTTTTTATTGTTTAAAATCAAAATCTGTGGGTGATATTCTGCTTTATGCTCAACAACGATTAACTCAACAGCTCCGGTAACAACATTAAGTTCTTTTCTGATTGTGACTTCTTCTTCAATATCCTCATACTTAACAGTTCCGGAAACTTCGGTCATAATCGGAGAGGTATAGGGATCCCAACGAATAAACGTCACACCTTTTTCAATCTCGTCCCCATCCTTTAATGAAACAAATGAACCCTGGGCAATAGTATATCTTTCTAACTCCCTACCCTGGGCGTCATTAATACTGACAGAACCATTTCGGTTTAATACAATGAATTCTTTCCTTTTGGGTACAACGCGCAGATTATGATATTTCAATGTTCCTTTACTGCGGCTTTTTGTTTCTGACTGCTCAACAACCCGAGAAGCAGTACCGCCGATATGAAAAGTACGCATTGTAAGCTGAGTTCCTGGTTCGCCAATTGACTGAGCAGCAATAACACCAACAGCTTCGCCTCCATCTACAAGTTTACCTGTGGCAAGATCTGTTCCGTAACACTTGACGCATGAGCCTAAGCCTGCTTCGCAAGTTAAGACGCTCCTGATACGGATTTTTTCAATACCTAGTTTCTCGATAGTTTCCGCTTTCTCGACAGTAATTTCTTCACCAGAAGCAACAATAACCTCATCAGTAATAACATCAACAACGTTATCTAAAGCCACTCGGCCGATAATTCTCTCTTTAAGGCTAACTACAACCTCACTGCCTTCAACTATTGCCGAAACTGTAATCCCATTAAGCGTGCCGCAATCTAACTTATTAATAATAACTTCCTGAGCGACATCGACTAACCTGCGAGTAAGGTAACCGGCATCTGCTGTTTTTAACGCTGTATCTGCCAAGCCTTTGCGTGCGCCGTGCGTAGAAATAAAATATTCCAAAACCGTTAAACCTTCTCTAAAATTAGCCGTAATCGGACTTTCTATAATTTCACCCGAAGGCTTTGCCATAAGGCCACGCATTCCGGCAAGCTGCCGGATTTGTAATTTTGATCCACGCGCCCCAGAATCAGCCATCATAAATATCGGATTAAACTGATCAAACTCCTCAAACAGCATATCAGAAATCTCATCAGTTGTATGTGTCCAAATATCTATAATCTTATTAAGGCGCTCACCCTTAGTAATAATGCCTTTACGGTACTGATCTTCAACTCTGCGCGTTTCTTCTCTGGATTTTTCTAAGCGCTCTTCTTTACCCTTGGGGATAGTCAAATCATCAATAGATATTGATAAACCAGCTTGGGTTGCATATTCAAACCCTAAGGTTTTTAACACATCAAGTAATTTCACAGTTTCAGCATGGCCAAAGCGCTTATAGCAATCAGCAACAATATTGCCTATCTTTTTCTTATCCAGCTGAGTATTTACAAAACCAAAATTCTTAGGCAGTGATTGATTGAAAATAATCCTACCGACTGTAGTTTCAATAAGCACACAATTTTTAGCTAACGTTCTCACATCTTCAAAATCATTATAAGCCGTCAAGATGCTGCTTTCATCTAAATTAATCCTTACCTTAATAAGTGCCTGCAAATCAACGCAATTATCATTGTGGGCAATCACTGCTTCCTCTGGGTTTGAAAAAATCATCCCCTCGCCTTTTGCCTTAGGTCTAATCTTAGCGATAAAATAGCAACCAATAATTATATCCTGAGTTGGGGTAGATATTGGCCGGCCGTCAGCAGGAGAAAAAATATTATTTACAGAAAGCATAAGAAGCTTAGATTCAAGCTGCGCTTCTGTAGAAAGCGGTACGTGCACTGCCATTTGGTCACCGTCAAAATCAGCATTAAAAGCAGTACAAACCAATGGATGAATCCTTATCGCCTTTCCTTCTGTCAACAACGGCTGGAATGCCTGGATGCTTAATCTATGCAAGGTTGGTGCACGGTTTAAAAGTATGGGATGATCCTTGATTACTTCGTCTAAAATATCCCAGACCTCTGCTTTAGCCCGCTCAACCATTTTCTTTGCGCCTTTAATAGTATGCACAATATCCTTTTCGCGTAATTTTCGAATAATGAATGGCTCAAACAATTCCAGGGCCATATATTTAGGTATACCGCATTCATGCAAACTAAGCTCAGGACCAACAACAATAACTGAACGGCCAGAGTAATCAACTCGCTTTCCTAATAGATTCTGGCGAAACCTACCTTGTTTACCCTTAAGCATGTCAGAAAGTGATTTTAATGGTCGATTATTTGCACCTAAGACAGGCCTTCCGTGACGGCCATTATCCATTAGTGCATCCACTGCTTCCTGTAACATGCGTTTCTCATTTCGGACAATAATATCTGGTGCATTTAACTCTAATAACTTTTTTAAACGATTATTGCGGTTTATTACTCGTCGATATAAATCATTTAAATCGCTGGTTGCAAATCTACCGCCGTCAAGCGGAACTAGCGGCCGTAGATCTGGAGGAATAACTGGTAATACAGTTAGGACCATCCACTCAGACTTATTGCCGGATTTACGAAAATCATCAATAAGCCGTAAGGTTTTAACCAGTCTGCGTGCGCCAGCGCCATCCTTAGAATCTTCTATTTGTTTGCGTAATTTTTTATATAGTGCCTCAAGATCCAGTTCTTTAAGCAAGGTAAAAACAGCATCTCCGCCAATCTTAGCTTCAAAGCCGGCATTGTATTTCTCTAAATATTCCTGATACTTCTCTTCGCCAAGCAATTCATTTTTCTTTAAAGGGGTATCCTTGGGATCAGTAACCACATATTCTTCATAATAGATTACCTTTTCTAAATCCCTTAGCGATATATCCAGCAATGCTGACAGTCTGCTGGGAACCGCCTTAAAAAACCAAATGTGGGTTACGGGTGTGGCTAGCTCAATGTGCCCCATGCGTGTTCTTCTTACGCTTGAACGGTCAATTGTAACTCCGCAGCGGTCACAAGTAATGCCTTTAAATTTTATGCCTTTGTATTTACCGCAATTACATTCCCAATCTCTAACTGGGCCAAAAATCTTTTCGCAAAACAGCCCATCCTTTTCCGGCTTTAATGTCCGATAATTTATGGTTTCGGCCTTTTTCACCTCACCAGAACTCCAGGAATGAATTACATTACTTGAGGCAATCTTTATGGATATGCTATCAAATTGCAATGGTTCTTGCATTTTATTACTTAGCCTCCTTATAAGCCTTGCTCTTTTCGGTAATGACATCAAGGCATAAGCCCTGTAATTCCTTAACTAAAACATTAAATGACTCTGGAACGCCGGGTTTTAAGCGTTGCTCTCCTTTTACAATAGCTTCATAAATCCTTGTTCTGCCAGTAACGTCATCGCTCTTTACGGTAAGCATCTCTTGTAAGGTATAGGCTGCGCCATACGCCTCAAGTGCCCAGACTTCCATTTCACCAAAACGCTGGCCACCGAATTGGGCCTTGCCGCCTAGGGGCTGTTGTGTTACCAGGGAATATGGACCAATAGAACGAGCATGTATTTTATCATCAACAAGATGTATTAGCTTCATAACATACATGTAACCGACTGTGACTTTCTGGAAGAATGGCTCGCCGGTAAATCCGTCATAAAGCGTTACTTTTCCGTCTAACGGTAAGTTTGCTCTCTTTAACATCTCCTTAATTTCCACTTCGCTCGCACCATCAAATATTGCTGTTGAAACCTTTATTCCTAATGCCTTAGCTGCCCAACCTAAATGCGTTTCCAATATTTGACCGACATTCATTCTGCTCGGTACGCCCAGGGGGTTTAAGACAACATCAACCGGAGTACCGTCTTCAGTAAACGGCATATCCTCTTCCGGCAGAATCTTTGCTATTACACCTTTGTTTCCATGCCGGCCTGCAACTTTGTCGCCTTCCGAAAGTTTTCTTTTCATCGCAATAAAAACAACAACTCTTTTTAACACACCGGCAGGCAACTCATCTCCGCGTTTTATATTCTCAATTTCCTGCTCTTGTTCGGCGAGTAAATTTTTTATTTGTTCGTCAAAAACTTCTTCCAGACGATGTGCTTCATCATGCTGGTTAAGATCCATTTTTGCCAATTTTTTCTTATCAACACCTAAAACTCGGGCTAACTTCTTCTCTTTTTCCTCTTCAAGAAAACTTATCTCCTGGCTATAATATTCTTTAATCTGGCGAATCTTAGCTAATTCTTTCTTCTTATCTTCTTTGGATTTGCGGCCACGTTCTTTGCGGCTGAACACCTGAACATCAACTATTACACCATTAATGCCCGGAGGCACAGTTAAAGAAGTATCCCGGACATCTCCGGCTTTTTCACCAAATATTGCCCGTAAAAGCCGCTCTTCAGGAGAAAGCTCTGATTCTGTTTTTGGAGTAACTTTTCCAACTAATATATCGTCAGGCTCCACCTCTGCGCCAATTCTGGCAATGCCAAAATCGTCCAAATTCTTTCTTGCTTCTTCGCTAACGTTAGGAATATCCGCAGTTATTTCTTCGTTGCCTAGGCGCGTTTCCCTGGCCTCAACCTCAAAACGCTCAACATGAATTGATGTAAATAAATCCTCCCGAACCACGCGTTCATTAATCAGGATGGCGTCTTCAAAGTTAAAACCACGCCAAGGCATAAATGCTACAAATAAATTCTTGCCCATAGCCAACTCGCCGTTTGATGTTGACATACTATCTGCAATGACTTCACCGACTTCAACATGTTGGCCTAATTTTACAATCGGTCGCTGCCGCAAACAGGTATTAGCATTAGAACGGATGAATTTCTTTAAGATATATTTTTGATTACCGATTGTAACATGCTCAGAATCCACCGAATTGACTCTACCGCTGTTCTTGGCTACAACCACTGAGCCTGAGTCTACTGCAACTTTGGCTTCCATCTCTGTGCCGACCAAAGCAGATTCCGTAACCATTAATGGTACAGATTGACGTTGCATGTTTGAACCCATTAAAGCCCTGTTTGCATCATCATGCTCTAAAAATGGAATCAAAGAAGTAGCAACTGAGAATAACTGTTTCGGAGAAACATCCATATAGTCTATTTTTTTAGGCTCTATTCTGGGAAAATCCCCCTTATACCTACAAGAAACCTGCTTCTCAACAAACCTATTCTCTTCATCCAATTTTGCGTTTGCCTGAGCAATAATCTTATTCTCATCTAGATCTGCGGTTAGGTATTCAATCTTGCGCGTGACCTTGCCGTCTTCAACCTTTCGATAAGGAGTTTCAATCAAACCTAATTCATTGACGCGTGCATAATTTGTTAAAGAAGAAATTAAACCGATATTCGGGCCTTCCGGCGTTTCAATTGGACAAACCCGGCCATAATGCGACGAATGAATATCTCTCACTTCAAAACCGGCTCGCTCCCGGGATAAACCTCCTGGGCCTAAAGCGCTTAGTCTTCTCTTATGCGTTAATTCAGCTAAAGGATTAACCTGATCCATAAATTGCGAAAGTTGGCTTCGGCCAAAGAAATCGCGTATTTGACTGGAAAGAAGTTTAGAATTTATTAAGTGGTGAACAGAAAGGTTTTCAATATCACCAAGAATCGCAAAGCGTTCACGGACCAGCCTCTCAAGCCGAGCCAGGCCAATACGAACTTGGTTCTGCACTAATTCTCCAACAGTTTTTACTCGACGATTACCCAAATGATCAATGTCGTCAACATTACCCTTGCCGGCTTTTAAGTTAAGTAAATATTTTAGGACCTCGACAACTGTATCTTTATCTAAAACCCGCTTAGAAAGCGGAACGTTTAAATTTAATTTCCGATTCAACACAAACCTTCCACTTTTTTCCAAGTCGTAACGCTTATTATCCAAAAATAACCTTGTAAATAAACCTTCTGCTGCCTCAGGCGTAACTGGCTCGGTAGGACGCATTTTTCTATAAAAATCCAATACTGCCTCATCACGAGTTTTAGTGTAATCCTTTTTTAAGGTATTGGTAATTATTTCCGGGACAGGATCGCCAAATACTTTCTGGATTTCTTCATTTGTCTCTAGGCCGAATATCCTTAGTATTTGAGTAGCCGGAAAATTGCGTTTTCTATCAACATAAGCAAGAATAACATCAGCTATATCTGCTTTAAATTCAAGCCAAGCTCCGCGATAAGGAATAATCCGGCCAAAATATAGATTTTTCCCTGTGGGGTGCTCTTCGCTTTCAAAAGAAACTCCCGGTGACCTTTGTAATTGGCTAACCACGATACGCTCATCGCCATTTATAATAAAAGTAGCTTCTTCGGTCATTAATGGTATATCGCCAAAATAAACCTCTTGTTCTTTCGTTTCCTTGGGGGAAACTAGCCTTAATTTAACCTTTAGTACTCCGGAATACGAAACAGACCTGCGCTTACATTCTTCTACTGAATATTTGGGCTTACCCAGAGAATAACTTACAAATTCTAGCTTGAACCGTCCGTCATAGCTATCTATCGGGAATACCTCTTCAAAAACCTCTTGTAAGCCGATAGGCTTTCTCTGACGTATAGATACATCCATCTGCAAAAAATTCTCGTAAGCCACGCGCTGAACATCAAGAAGATGAGGAATAGGAAATACTTCTTTTAATTTTGCAAAACTTTTGCGTTTTTCCATAATTAAATTAAAATAAAAATTTTCTTATTTAAGCTCTACCTTGGCGCCTACTGCTTCTAGTTTTTTCTTTATGTCGTTGGCTTCATCCTTAGGCACATTCTCCTTAACCGGTTTAGGAGCTGAATCCACTAAATCCTTGGCTTCTTTTAAACCAAGATTAGTTATGGTGCGGACTTCCTTAATAACCTGAATCTTGTTCGCTCCAGCTTCAACCAGGATAACATTAAATGTTGTCTTTTCCTCAACCTCAACAGCTGCTGCACCGGCTGCGCCAGCTGCACCCACAGCCATTGCCGGCATTGCTACCCCGAACTTTTCCTCCAAGGCTTTCACTAAATCAGAAAGCTCAAGGACACTCAGTTCCTCGATAGATTTAATTAGCTCTTCAATCTTTGCCATTTTCTTTTCCTCCTTAATTTACCCCAGATTTCTGTCTGTAAATTAATATTTTTTTAACTTATCTATTTTTAGCCTTACTTAGGCTGATCTTTTTCTTTTGTTTGCTTTACGCTGGTTAAGCAAAGCAGCAATTTGCGTAAATTTCCGTCCAAAACAAATCTTAACCTGAACAACGGCGACTTAATGGACATAACTGTCTTAGCGATTAACTCCAGTTTAGAGGGTAATTTTGCTATCCGGTCAAGTTCAGCCGCGCTCAAAAGTTTATCGTCTAAAAATCCGCCAACTAACTTGAACTCTTCGTGTTCCTTTGCAAATTCAGATAAAACCTTACTAACATTTACAATGTCCTTGCCGACAAAAATTAGGCCAGATGAACCTAGGCAATTTGCCATTAAATTGTCCTTATTCAAGCTTTTTAAAAAATTTTTCCCGAGAGAAATCTTCGTAACAAATAATTTGGCATCGTTACTTAATAAGTTTTGGCGCAATTTACTTAAATCTCCAGCGCTAACCTTATTCAAGTTGGCGGCAATCAAATTAGAGCGCTGCTTATAAGTATTGCTTAATTGCTTTATGATTGCTTGGCGGTACAAAAAACCTGCCTTATTATTTTTTTCCTGCGTGTCAATCATTTTAAACCTTAAGTTTAAAACCCGGACCCATAGTAGTAGACAAATAAAGCGACTTAATAAATTGGCCCTTAATCGAAGCTGGTCTTACTTGATTAAGGGCCTCTAAAAATGCATTAATGTTTTTTTCTAAAGCGTCCTGACTAAAAGATGATTTTCCGATAGACAGATGCATACCTGACTGTTTATCTACTTTAAATTCTACCTTACCGGCTTTTAATTCTTTTATTGCGCCGCTAACATTGTTAGTAACTGTACCGGTTTTTGGGCTGGGCATAAGGCCGCGCGGGCCTAATACTTTTCCTAGTTTACTTACGTCTTTCATCATATCCGGCGTAGCAACGACGCAATCAAAATCCATAAATCCTTTAAGCACCTTTTCGATTAAATCATTTGCGCCGACATAGTCTGCGCCAGCCTCTTTTGCCTGAGCTTCTGCCTCGCCTTTACAAAAAACAATTATCCGCCTTTTTCTTCCAGTACCAGAAGGCAAAACTACAGTGCCCCTGACTACTGTTTCGGTTTTTTTAGGATCCATATTTAGATGAACGGCAATCTCTACGCTTTCATCAAATTTAGCCTTAGGCAACTCCTTTATTGCTATAAGCGCCTCAGGGACCGAATAAAATTTCCCCTCTTCTACCTTACCCTGCGCCAGTTTTATTCTTTTGCTTATTTTTTTCATCGCAATATTAAGAAACGGAAATACCCATGCTCCGGCACGTACCTTCAATTGTTTTGATTGCCCTATCTAAATCACTGGTATTTAAATCCTTCATCTTTTGTTTGGCAATGTCTATAACTGCTTGCTTTGAAATTGAACCGATATTCTCTTTTCCGGCTGTGCCAGAAGCCTTTGCTAGATTACAAGCACGTTTTATTAAAACCGAAGATGGCGGACTCTTAATAATAAAATCAAAAGTCCTATCTTCATATAGGCTGATTACTACAGGCAGGATTAAACCATCCCTATCCTTAGTCATGTCATTAAATGACTTACAAAACTGCATAATGTTTATGCCGTGTTGGCCTAAGGCCGGGCCAACTGGCGGAGCAGGATTTGCCGCACCTGCTGAAACATGCAATCTCACCTGTGCAATTATCTTCTTTTTTATTTTCTTCTTAATAGCCATATAATCTTCAATTTAAACTTTTTCTACCTGCCAATATTCTAGTTCAACCGGGGTTGCTCGGCCGAATATCGACACGCTAGCCTTTAGTTTTCCTTTATCCGGATGAATATCGTCAATTGTTCCGTTAAAATTAACAAATGGGCCATCAATTATTCTCACAGATTCGCCGATTTCAAAAACTATCCTTGGGCTGGGCTTTGTTTCAGAATCCTTTGAGCGGGCTAAGATTGTCTCTACTTCTTTATCGCTTAACGCTGAAGGGGTCTTCCCCATGCCAATGAAGCTTGTTACGCCAGGAGTATTTTTAATTGAAAACCAGGTTCTCTCGCTTAAATCCATATGGATTAAAAGGTAACCCGGAAAGAATTTCCTATGCGAAACGCGCTTTTTCCCAGATCGGACTTCAGAAATTTGCTCGGTAGGTATAAGTACCTTATCAACATCTTCAATCAATCCAGCTGTTTTGATTAAGTTTTCCAAGCTTTTCTTAACCTTCTCTTCGGAACCTGTCTGAGTATGAACAATGTACCACTTTTTCATTTTAAAAATATGCTTAATAGTTTAGAAAGACCTAAATCAATTACACCGACATATACTGAAAGAAACCCGGTTAAGACTAAAATTACAATTGTTGAGGCCATTACCTCTTTACGAGTTGGCCAGGAAACCTTGGTTAACTCGCTGCGGACCTGGTTTAAAAAAACAACAATCTTTGCGTAATTTTTAACGATAAAAAATAACGAAACTCCAATTACTAAGCTGAAAAAAATTATCTTAAAATTTGCAAAGATAAAATCCATAATACCTCTATTTATAAAAAATTCTCGGGGGCGGCAGGACTCGAACCTACAGTTCGGGTTTTGGAGACCCGCCGTTTAGCCAGTTAACGGACGCCCCCAATTTTTTTCTGGGGGTCAAAGCTGCTAAAACGCCAGTCTTACTTAATCTCTTTATGCGCGGTGTATTTACGACAAAATCTGCAAAACTTTTTTAATTCGATGCGCTCTTGATGCAGTTTTTTATTTTTAGTCGACGTATAATTTTTCCTTCGACAATCAAGACATTCAAATGTAATTATTTCTCTCATAAAGATAAAATTGACTTTAGACTAGCCCCCGACCGGAATTGAACCGGTGACCCCGTCCTTACCAAGGACGTGCTCTACCTTCTGAGCTACAGGGGCAATATACGCAAAGGTATGATTTTACACAAAGTTACGTCTCTTGTCAAGCAAAAATTGCTAACTAGCGAATAATTTTTGTCCCGAATGCTGCTCTTTTATAACATCGGGATCCCGAAGAAATTCAGAAACAACGAGCTACAATCGGGACTTGATGCCCTGCCTGCCGGTAGGCAGGCGTAAGGCTTTTGCGGACGAGGAAAATTTAAGCTTTTTCGCTAGGTTACTTTGGAAGGGATTCTAGGGTAATGCGCAAGGAATGTGCGTATCTGATTAAAAACAAATTATCGCTTAGGCCAGCATAGAAACTGCCCTTTATCAAACAATTAAATTTCTGCTGCGCAGTAGCAGCACTCTTTTCATTTCTGATATAGACATGGTTGGGCGAAATATCCTCGCAGCGATCTACCTTTCTAATAAGATAAACGTATTTTCTCTCAGTCCTTGTCGTGAATTTTTCACTTTTACTCATTACGCAGCTGGAGAAAACTCTACGCTTCCTATCGCTTGAAGCCAATTTCTTAAACAATATTTCCCTAACCATGGCATCCTCGCTATAAGTTTTATCCATTTAAACCTTTAGTATGCCTACTTTTTAAATTTTTTTACAAAGTGGGCAAAAAAAAACATCTTTTCTTAAGTATAACACATAACAGGGGTTACGTCAACGCCTCAACCAGGGCAAATTTACCCTATTCTCTTTTTTACTTAACAGCTTGATAATGTTAGACTTATGGCGGATTATTCCAAAAACTGCAGCGATAATTGAGAAGATTAAAAGAAAGGGGGATTTTGCGAAGAAAAACACGAATACAGGCAGCAATGTAGAACAAATAATTGAAGCTAAGGAAACATAGCCAAATAAACCAAAAACCATTAACCAAATTAGAATGCAAAAAATAAGAACAATCCTTAAGTGAACGATTGAAATTGCTAGCCCAATTAAAACACCTAAGCTAGTAGCAACACCCTTGCCTCCCTTGAACTGTAAGAATATTGACCAATTATGGCCGCAAATAGCAGCTAGGCCAGAGAGAATTATGGGTAATTCTCTCTGGCTCAAATTTGATTCAAAAATTGAAGGTAAAATTGCAGAAGCTACGAGGCCTTTAAAAATATCAAACAGCAAAACACTAATGCCTAGCGGCTTTCCCAGTACTCGAAAAGCATTTGTTGCACCGACGTTTCCTGAGCCAAATTTGCGAATATCAATTCCCTTGAGAAGCTTACCTAACCAATAACCGGTAGGAATGGAACCGATTAAAAAACTAGAAATAATTAAAACAAATAAATTCAATTTTTCTCCCCAAAAGTTAACATTACTAATCCTTTACGGATATAATCAAATCCGGAAACTGAAGTTAAAACAAACGAAATCCAAAATGCGATATAAGAATACTCGAACTGCAATAAAACGCAGACAACAGTAGCCATTTGAAAAAACGTCGTGAGCTTTCCCCAGCTGGTTGGTATAATCTTAATGTCCTGGCGCACTACAAAGATCAGGAATGTTCCAAATAAAATCGTTAAGTCTCTAATTACTACCGCTAAAACTAACCAAAGCGGCAAAACTACCGGACCAAATACATTATTTCTTAAATAAAGGCAGATAAAAGTACTCATTAATAACAACTTATCAGCCAGGGGATCAATAATCGGACCAAGATAAGTTATCTCTTTTCTTTGGCGGGCTATAAAACCATCTAACCAATCTGAAATTGCTGCCAAGATAAACAACCCTAAGACTACAAACCTCAAATAATTATCTGACGGAGAATAAGAAAAAATCGCCCAGATTAAAAAAGGAATGATTAAAATCCTAATTGCGGAAATCTTGTTAGCGTAGCGCATTAACGAATAATTCCGATTCTATTTATCGGCCAATAAATAAGTATTGCTTTGCCAATTAAATATTTTTTATCTACAAATCCCCAATAGCGGCTGTCGCGAGATGAGCTGCTATTATCTCCTAAACAATAATAAGAATCTTTCGGCACATAAGCGAGCTCTCTTGCCTGGCCATAAGGGCCTTCGTTTAAATATACATTCTTTCTTATGTGGCTATTCTCGACAGGTCGACCATTAATATAGATATCACCGTTTTTAATCTCAATGTTTTCCCCGGGCAAGCCAACTAAACGCTTGATGTAATCCTTATTTTGGGTTTCCTTTATAAAAATAAATATACGCCTAAACACTGAACCCAATGCATCATCGTCAATATAACGCTTAAAGTTAATAAAATTGCGCTGATTCGCGCTTTCTGGATAGACAAAAACTATCACATCCGCTCTCTGGGGTTGTTGTATCATTGGTAGTTTTAAGCCTAAAAGCGGAATCTGTGGACCATAAAACAGTTTGTTTACCAGAATCCTGTCACCAGGTTTTAAGGTAGGCATCATTGAACCACTGGGTATCTTGAATGCCTGGACAAAAAATGTGCGAATAAACAAAGCTAGAACAACGGCTACAACTATTGCTTCAATCCATTCCCTCGTGTTACTCTTTACTGCTGATTTAGTTTTATTTTTCTTCATAAGCCTACCTTTAGCGAATTTTTATTGCCGCAAGAAATGCCTCTTGCGGAATTTGGATTTTTCCAATCTGTTTTAGGCGTTTTTTTCCTTCCTTTTGCTTATCCCAGAGTTTTCTTTTGCGCGTTATATCCCCACCGTAACATTTACTAGTCACATTTTTTCCCATCGGGCTAAGTCGTTCCGAAGCAATTATATTTGAGCCTATAGCTGCCTGAATTCTTATTTCAAAAAGCTGACGGGGAATAAGCTCTTTTAATTTTAATGCTAATTCCCTGCCAACCCTGGTAGCTTTCTCTTTATAAACAAGCTGAGAAAAACTATCTAAACGCTGATTGTTAATCATGATATCCAACTTTGCCAGGTCAGTTTTTTGGTAATCAATAAACTCATAATCCAACGATCCATAGCCTTTAGTAACTGATTTTAGCTGGTCGTAAAAATCGACTATTGCCTCAGACAGGGGCATTTGAAAGATTATTTCCATTCTTTCTTCACCAAGATATTCACTGGATTTATACACACCCCGCCGAAGCTTAACTATTTCACAGATATTATCCATGAATTTTGCCGGAGCAACAATCAAAACCTTGATTATCGGCTCTTCTACTTTGTCTAAATCAGCCCCTTGAGGAAGTTTGGAAGGATTATCTACATATATTAAAGTTTTATCTTTTTTAAACGCGCGATAAACAACGCTAGGCGAAGTAAGAATCAAGTCAAGCCCGAATTCGCGCTCAAGCCTTTCCTGAATTATCTCCATATGTAGTAAGCCTAAAAATCCACAGCGAAAACCAAACCCGCAGCTTATTGAATTTTCCGGCGCGTATTCAAATGATGCATCATTTAAGTGTAATTTTTCTAAAGCCTCGCGTAAAACAGAAAAATCCTTAGCATTAACCGGATATATTCCACAATAAACCAGTGGTTTTACTTTTTTATAACCAGGTAAAGGCTGTTCGGCCTTGACTGACAAAAGAGTTACAGTATCGCCAACGCTAACATCCTTTGCCTGGCGAATATTGCCAGTCAAAAGACCAACCTCTCCTGCGGATAAGGATTCAGTTGGCACTATTTTAATGCTTGACGTAGCCAACTCCTCAACTTCCGTAGTGGTTTTTTCATGCATAAATAAAATTTTATCCTTTAAGCGTAAAGTGCCATTAACTACCTTTATGTAAACAACTACGCCCTTGTAGGTGTCGAAAAAAGAATCAAAAACCAAAGCCTGTAACGGCGCATTCTCATCACCTTTTGGCGACGGAACATCTAAAACAATCCTCTCTAAAATTTCTTTTATCCCAATACCTTCTTTAGCTGAAGCCAGAATAATCTCTTCTTCCTTAAAATGTAGGACATCAACCATCTGCCTGCGGACCAGGTCAAGGTTTATCCCGGAAATATCAATCTTGTTAATTACTGGAATAATTTTGACGCTTTGCTCTTTTGCTAAATAAAAATTAGCTAGTGTTTGAGCCTCTACGCCCTGAGTCGCATCTACTAAAAGCAACGCGCCTTCACAAGCATAGATTGATTTAGACACCTCGTAAGTAAAATCAACATGCCCAGGAGTATCAATCAGATTTAAGACATAATTGTTGCCGTCTTGCGCTTTATAAGGCAGACGCACAGCAGAAGATTTTATAGTAATGCCCCGCTCACGCTCAAGCTCCATATCATCTAACACCTGATCAGTATGCGAGCGCTTATCAAGAACTCCGGTAAGCTCTAAAATCCTATCAGCTAATGTTGATTTGCCGTGATCAATATGGGCAATAATTGAAAAATTTCTTATATATTTTTTATCCATGCGACTTTTTCTCTACTTCCCTTAATAGCCTGTTAACCACCTGCGCAATATTTAAATTTGAAGTATCAACACGAATCGCATCCAAAGCCTTCTTTAACGGCCCAACACGCCGGGTCACATCACTCCTGTCCCTTCGGCGGATTAATTCCTTAATTTCAGAAAGCGCTACTCTTATCCCTTTAAGTTTTAACTCCTTAAACCTGCGGTCAGCGCGCACATCCAGCGAAGCATCAAGGTAAAATTTAACCAGAGCATCCGGAAATACGACTGTGCCTATATCCCGGCCTTCAACAACGCAATTTTGACGTTTGCCTATTTGACGCTGAAGTTTAACCATAATCTTTCGAACCTCAGCAATCTTCGCAACAAATGAAACCAATGAGCTTATTTTAGGACTTCTTATCTCGTCATTAACCAACCGATTATTCAAAAAAACATTCAAACTGCCATTATTTGACTGTTTTAAATCTATTTTTGTTCTGCGGCCAACTCGGGTTATAGCTGATGAATCAAGAAAATTAACCCTTGCATTTATCGCGGCTAAAGTCAAAGCCCGGTACATCGCTCCAGTATCTAAATAAAGATAACCTAAGTTCTGGGCTAAAAGCTCGGAAACTGTGCTTTTTCCTGTTCCAGCAGGCCCATCAATAGCAATTATTTTTTTATTAGGATTTTTAGGGCAGGTTTTGGGTTTAGAGATTGTCACGTCTGTTTTTTGCCTTTGTAAAATAATGCGTAAGCTTACGCGACTCTTTTCTATTTATTAAACCCTCTAAATAAATTAAGTTCTCTTTAAAATTTTTTATGCTCAACAAAATTTCTTTTCTATTACTCAATGCAATATCCCGCCAGATATCTGCCGGCGATGATGCCAGACGAGTAGTATCCTGTAACCCACTACCGGAAAATTTTAAATGATTATCTGGGACTGAGTTAATCAAGGCAAACGCAATCATATGCGGCAGATGGCTAACCTGGGCTAGGATATGATCATGGATTGCTGGATTAATTAAGACAACTTTTGCGCCAAGCTGCTTCCAAAATCTTTCAATTTTCAGTATCGCTTCTTTGTTTGTTCCTTTATCTGGCGTAATAAAACAGATTGCTTGGATAAATAAATTTTTCTTGGCAAATGCCAATCCGCTCTTTTCTGAACCGGCCAAGGGATGGGTGCCGACGAAACAAATATCTCTTTTTTCCGCAAGTTTACCTAGCAAGCCAACTATTTCTTTTTTAGTGCTTCCAACATCAATCAATATTGCGCCTGGCTTCATTGAATTAACTACTCGCCTGGAAATATTTTTTATAGCCTCAACCGGAGTTGCCAATATCACTAGGTCTGTATCTTTAACTGCTTGAGTCAGGTCAAAACTGGCACAATCAACAATCTTGTTTCTTATAGCTTTTTGTGCGGATTGCTTTCTTCTAAAAAAACCAGTGACCTGCTTAGCTAGTTTTTTATTCTTTACTGCCAGGCCAATTGAGCCACCGATTAAACCAACGCCGATTATTGTTATCTTATTAAAAAGTTTCATAGTATTAATCTTTTTTTAATTGATACTTTTGCATTTTACTGCCTATTGTCTTCATTATATATTTTTATCTTAATGAAAAGGGTATATTTACTACTTGCATCTTTTTTAAGCATCTATTATATTTTCTATCAGAGGCATATCTTAGATTAAAATTAACAAATTTTAAATAATCATCCATAGATAACCATCTTGGTTGAGGAGTTAACCCTTTAATATCTTATCGTAAATTTCTGCAAAAATTACACTTCTCTCCCGATTGCCTTGGCCACTGCCTTCATCTTAATCATAAGTTCTTTGAATTTTTCAGGCAATAATGACTGTGCACCGTCAGAAAGTGCTTCTTCTGGCTTAGGATGGACTTCAATCAACACTCCATCTGCACCAGCTGCAATACCGGCTAATGCCAAAGGCGATACCAGGCCCCATTTTCCCGAGGCATGAGAAGGATCAACTATGACCGGTAAATGCGAAAGGGTTTTTATTGCCGGCACACAAGAAATATCCAGCGTATTTCTGGTAAAATCTTCAAAAGTCCTAATGCCGCGTTCGCAGAGAATTACATTAAAATTGCCGGCTGAAAGAATATATTCAGCGCTCATTAATAACTCTTTAACCGTAGACATTAAACCTCTTTTTAAAATTACCGGCTTTTTAGTTGAGCCAACTTCTTTAAGCAGGTTAAAATTTTGCATATTTCTTGCGCCAATTTGCAAGACGTCAGCATTACGCGCCACAAGTTCCACATCTCGGGTATCCATAACCTCAGTTACAGTTACCAGATTAAATTCTTCCCCTACTTCCTTTAATAATTTTAAGCCTTCCTCGCCTAAACCTTGAAAGCTATAAGGAGAAGTACGCGGCTTAAATGCTCCGCCACGCAAAACTTGTGCACCTGCAGCCTTTATTTCTTTAGCGATAGTTTTGAGCATTTCTCTATTTTCAATAGCGCAAGGGCCGGCAATTGGAACAATTCTTTTGGCGCCAATCTTAACACCTCTTCCCAGGTCAATTATTGAATCTTCGGGATGAAATTCTCTGGAAACAAGTTTGTATGGAGCAAGAACTTGTAAAACTTTTTCTACTCCAGGAAAAACCTCTAAAGGCGTAACCCGCAACACATCTTCAGGCCCGATAACACCAATAATCGTGCGTTGCGTACCGCGCGAAACCATTGGTGTAAGTCCAACCTTCTTTACGCGCTCTTCAATGTAATGAATTTGCGCTTCTGTTGCATCTGGTTTTAAAACAATTATCATAGCGACTCCTCAATGAGGCCATCACTTATGGAAGGCAAAGCCTGAGATAAGTGATTTGGCCGAATTGACCCCGATGCTTGAGTCAAAATTATCGAAGAAAATTTTGACTCGTTTAAGCAAGGGGTATCATTAGTAGACATCTTAAATTATGTCCGCTAATTTAACTTCCTTAACTCATTTATAAACCTGACATTTTCATTATGTGTTCCAATAGTCAGGCGAATAAAATTATCCAGGCCATATGCATCCATTGGCCGGACAATGATTCCTTTTTTTAGCATTGTAGTAAAAAAACTTTGAGAATTAGTTTTTACATCAATTAAAATAAAATTAGCAACTGACGGTACAAATTTTATCTCGAGTTTTTTTAAATTTTCATATAAAAATTTCTTTTCTTCCCAGATTAATTTTTGACTTCTTTTTACAAAACCTAAATCATCCAATGCAGCATAAGCAGCCGCGGATGCCAAAGAGTTAACGTTAAACGGCTGCCTGACCTTATTCATCTCTTTGGCAAATTCTTGCCTAGTAACTGCAAAGCCAATGCGCAAACCGGCTAATCCAAAAATCTTCGAGAATGTTCGTAGGGCAATTATATTATAATCTTTAAGGTAACTTAAACTATTCGGAAAATCAGCACAATCAATAAATTCGTTATAAGCCTCATCAAAAACCACAATTATATTTTTTGGGATTTGATTGAGAAAGCTTAAGACTTCCTTAACATTAACATATGTTCCTGTCGGATTATTTGGATTTGCAATAAAGATTATCTTAGTTTTATCCGTAACCGCCTGGGCTATAGTTTGTAGTGAGTAGCGAAAATCCTTGAGTTTAGCAGTCTTGAATAGGCGATTATTAACCTTTGTAATAATTTCATATTCTAAAAAAGTTGACTCGGATGAAAGGATTTCATCGTTTGGCGAGCTAAATGTTTTAATTATGCAATCTATAAGCTCATCGCTGCCATTGCCTAAAACAATCTGCTCAATATCCAGTTTTAATTTTTCGCTTAACTTACTGCGCAAAAGAAAATAATTCGAATCCGGATAGCGATTAAGCTTGTCTAATTGCTTGTTTATCGCAGCTACTGCCTTAGGTGAGGGCCCGAGCGGATTTTCGTTTGAAGCAAGTTTTATTATTGCGCTTTCCTTAAGGCCCAACTCGCGGCCAAGCTCCTCAATGGGCTTACCAGCAACATAAGGTTTTATTGTTTTTATTGAAGGATTAAATAAATACATAAAATTCACCAAATCTATCTCAGCAAGGATATGAGCCGTCGCTCACTAACGTTCGCTCCCCATAGGGGCTTACTGCCCCTCTGGCGCTCCTCACCTTGTTCGTCGCTGTCACCCCGTAGCGTAACTAAAGCAGTTATTCATTGAGGGGAAAACTTCCCCTCAAACTTCCTTTCCGGTTCATAATAACAGAAATCAACACGGATATGAACCGAGAATTTTTAAAAATTTACATTTTTTATTTAGTTCTTCTAAGGCCTTTTTTATCCGCGGCTCTTTTTGATGGCCGGCTAAGTCAAGAAAGAAATAATAATCCCAGGCTTTTTTCTTTGACGGCCTCGACTCTATCTTAGTTAAATTTATTTTATATTTCTTGAACGGCACGAGCATATCATGCAATGCTCCAACCCGGTCTTGAATTGAAAAAACAACTGACGTCTTATCATCACCTGTTGGGCTAACTTCGCTTTTACCGATTACAAAAAAGCGTGTAATATTATGCGGGCTATCCTCTATGCTTTTTGCAACTATTGGTAGTTTGTAAATACGCGCAGCCAAGGTTGAAGCAATACATGCAGAATATTTTTGTTTCAAGGCAATCAAAGCTGCCCGGGAACTGCTGGATACTTCAACCAATTCCGCTTTCGCTAAATTTGTCTGCAACCATAAACGGCATTGCGCAAGAATTTGCGGATTTGAATATACATATTTAATTTTTGAGCGCGGGTATTTGCTTAAGAGATTATGGCTAACCTCTAATATGAATTGAGAACAGATATTAAGATCGGTTTCACAAAGCATATCCAGAGTATGTGTAACTGCTCCTTCAATGGAATTCTCAACAGGCACAACCCCATAATCCGTCTCATCTTTTTCAACCAAACTAAAACAATCACTGATTGAATCCGCAGCCACATAGGTTACCTTTGAACCGAATTTTTTCATAGCCGCCAGATGAGTGAATGTCGCTTCTGGCCCCAAATAAGCAATCTTTAATGGTTTTTCCAAAGCAAGCATGCTCGACATAATTTCGCGATAAATCGATTCAATGGCATCGGTAGATAGCGGGCCAGAATTTAATTTAGCTAACTGCATTAAAATCTTTTTTTCTCTGTCTGCAGCGTAAATTCCAGTGCCTTTATCCAATTTTAGTTTTCCAATCCTTAAACTAACCTGTGCCCGCTTATTAAGAAGCTCAAGGATTGTTTTATCCACAGAATCAATTATTCGTCTCAAACTTTCAATATTTTTCTTCATAAAACCCTCTTTGTTTTAGCTAAGAACCGGCATCCAAAGGCAGTTCTTTATTCTCTTGAATTTCAGTGCTTCGAGTCTGATCTAAAGCTTCTTGAACCTTCTGGGGATGTAAAGCCATGGTTGCAAACTCTTCAATCGGGGGCAGATCTGACAGCCCCTTAAGTCCAAAATACTCCAGAAACTGTTGCGTAGTAGCATAGAGAAACGGCCGGCCAATTACGTCTTTTCTCCCAGCTGTACGGATTAAATTTTTTTCTAACAATGTTTTTATTACTCCATCAACATTAACTCCTCTTAATGACTCAATATCCAGCTTTGTTAAAGGCTGTTTATAGGCAATAATTGCCAATGTCTCTAGGCTTGGACCGGTTAATCTTTCTAGATGTTTGATTTTATAAAGATTCTTAACATATGCAGCATAATTTCTATTGGTAACCATCCGATACCCTCCGGCAACTTCTAATATCTGGATGCCGCTAACTCTATCTTCATATTCTTTTTGCAACTGATTAATGGAAGAAATGATTTTTTCAGAATCAATATCGCCGATAACCTGTTGTATCTCTACGATAGTCAGCGGTTTTTCGCTTGAGAAAATCAAAGCCTCTATGATGTTATTTAAATTTTCCATAATTATTTTGCCTGACGTTGTCGGTAAACCTCGTTCAATAACTCCTCAACGCTATTCACATCTGCACAGCGCAGTAACGCTTTCTTTATCATATCTTTTGCTTCCTGCTTCTTGTATTGTAATTTTTCCAAAATCTGTAAGGCTTGTTCTTCCAAGTCTTGTTTTGCTTTAATTATTGGCTCAACGTTATCCTGCAATAAGCCAAAACGGCCAACCTTATCTTGCAGCTTTGCAATAATATCCTTGGCTCTTTGACGGCCTATTCCCGGCAGCGTAGTTAAAAATTGCATATCAGCGTTTGCTATTGCCTGAGCAATTGTCGAAATAGGTTGATTAATAGCTTTAATTGCCGCTCTGGGCCCAATACCGGAAACGGAAATAAATTGTTCAAAAAAATCCTTCTCTAGTTTATTTAAAAAACCGATTAATACCGGAATGCTGCGCGATGGCTCAATCTGATGATAGTGATAAGTAATCAAACGGATAGTTTTATCCTCAGGCAACAAGCTAGAAATTCGCTGCAAAATTGTTGTCGGCACAAGAACTTCGTAACAAAAGCCATTAACCTCGAGGCTTAAACAATTGTTATTAATCTCACAAACTTTACCCGTGACTTCAACTATCATCTTTGCCTCTTTAACGTATGCGCATGAGTTATGGCTGCAGCCAAGGCATCGGTTATATCAAAATATTTCGGGTTATTTTTAATGCCCAACATTTGGCTGACCATTCTCTGAATCTGTTCCTTTGTTGCCCTGCCCCGTCCGACCACAGCCTTTTTTATATGCGTTGAGGAATATTCATATAATGCAATATTTAATTGCGAGCAGATCAAGCAAATCACTCCCCGCGCTTGACCTAGAGCATAAGAAGTCGTAGGGTGCCGATAATGTGAATAAAGTTTTTCTAAGGCTATTGCGTCCGGTTTTATCCTCTTAATCAATTCTGACATCGACTGATATATTGCCTCTAATCTTTTTTCAGTCTTATCCTTCTTATCTGTCTTTACTACTCCAGCTTCGATTAAACTAATTTTATTATTAGTCTCAACTAATCCGTAACCGCAAATTCTCAAACCCGGGTCAATGCCAAGAATTTTCATTTAACTACTTGTGGCTTGCTCTAAGGTGTCATCGGGAATATCAAAATTAGCATAAACATCCTGAACATCCTCTTGTTCTTCTATAGCCTCAATTAATGCCAGGATGCTTTTAGCAACTTGAGCATCTGTAATTTTTACAGTAGAACTGGCAAGCATAGTTAATTCCGCAAGTTCAAAATTTATTTTTTTATCCTGTAAAGCCTTTTTAACTGTTTCTAAATCCTGAGGCTGGGTAGTGATTTCATATTTTTCACCTTCAGTTTTCAAATCTTCTGCGCCAGCTTCCAGAATAATTGAAAGCAGTTTGTCTTCTTCTATTATTTTTTTATCTACAACGATAAATCCTTTTTTCGCAAACAGCCAATTAACTGACCCCGCTCCGGCCATGTTGCCGCCTTTCTTG
>JAGVEL010000070.1 GCA_020058285.1 Candidatus Omnitrophota bacterium | reverse complement strand
GGAACGATTTTAATAATTCACTTGCTTGGCTTTGAAACTGCAAAAAGCTTCCCAAGGAACTCACGATAAACAAAACTGCAAGGAATATATTGGCTTTTCTCGCTTGAGAATTTAATTTTAAGGTCAAACGACCTAACATTATTAGTACAATTCCTATTAACAAAAGTGAAACCCCAGCCGCTAATGCTGCAATATAAGTACCATTATTTTCAGGACGAAAAAGTTCAAAAATAACACAATACAATAAATAGACGAGAAAACTATAGCCAAATATTGAATCTACAATACCTATAATTTTTATGCCCCTGAATTCTTGCTCCACATTAACCTCCACGGTCTTTATCTACTCTAAAACTTTACAACACATTCTACCACAAATCCCAAGATTATAAGCAATTAGTGTTCCTAAAGAAACCTCGAGATTTTAGGGCTCGAAATGGACACAAAGTAGTTTTGCTTATTAACAGATTGGCGTAACTCATTAATAGATATTATGTTACAGAATGAAGAAAAGTAATTCGGAGAGGCAGGGAAAAGGACACTACCATTTCCAACACCATTATAATCAATTGGTTAAGGCTCTACAACTCGCGCGCTATACAGAAATCGTACAGTTTCTTGAGATTATATTCCTGGGATCTCTACTAAACGCGGAACAAATCTATTATGAGATTCTTTTAAACAAGTCTTCTATACAAACCAAGAATGTTTTGGCTGAATCCAGCGCCTTTTCTGCTTCTTACTTTGTAGAGAAAAACTCGAGATTATACTGATCATTATGCCTTACTTCTCTGCTATGATCCAACAGCTCAATCCATTTCTTATCAAGCTTGCTGGTCTTAACGTACTTCTCTTCAAGATAGCGGGCTACGCAGGCATGGCTTTTCTCCCTGAAGCCATCTAAGAAAAGAATCGAACGCGCCGCATGGAACATTACCATATAGGAAGCCACAATCGTTGAATTAAGCGCGCCGCCCGCAAGCGAACTTTCGGCCTCTTTCAACCACTCGTGCGCCTTTTTGAATGACTGCAGGGCTTTATCTTTTGAGGGCGGGATCTTCCTCAGTAGACCTTCTTTTATGCAATCGTTATAATTAAATCCCATCTTTCTCTCCGTAAAGAATAATCGAACCAAATGCCAAAGAATGATAGAAAAGTTCATCCTCTTTCTTCATTTTCTCTATCTTTTTGGTAGTTAAAAGTAGCGGTTTAACGTTTCTAATTTTCCTGCGTAATTCGGCAGTTAAAGAAGCGGCTCTCTGGTCGTTTACCTCCTTGATTTTTATCCAAAGATCAATATCAGATTCTTCGGTATTCTCCCCCTTCGCACAGCTTCCGTAA
Source organism: Candidatus Omnitrophota bacterium (assembly GCA_020058285.1). Classification (GTDB taxonomy): domain Bacteria; phylum Omnitrophota; class Gorgyraeia; order JAHJTE01; family JAHJTE01; genus JAGVEL01. Next base: position 3,764 of record JAGVEL010000070.1, on the reverse strand, counting down.
AGTCCGACAGCCTCAATAAAGGCAAACTTTTTGAATAGCGCCAAGTCAATCTGTTCTATATTAAGCAATAGCCTAATACCTTTAGCGAGAGCGGAATCGACAACTAGATATTTACCGCCTGCTTTCTTAACAACGCCTTCTTTTGCCAAGACATCAAGATACTTTGAAACCAGGCCTTTGCTTAGCTTAAGCATTACCGCAATAGAATTAACGCTAATCGGCGTAGTCTTACATATTGTGGCCTTAAGTATCTTAATGCGCTCTTCTGTCGAGAATATGCTATGCATTATATTACTCCCTGTTAAGCCGTTCACGAAGCATGAACTTATTGTTCACATTTTATGAACATTTGCGCTATTTGCCAAGTTTTTTGTTAACGAAACAAAACACTAAAAAATGAAAACCGCCCCGTAGTTTTACAGGTATACATTTGGTATACAGTTTTTACAGAACTGCGCGGCTTTTAGGCGCTATTAGCAGAAAGAAGAAACAAACACCACCATATAAAAACAAACACAACTTACCTATAATCAATAAGTTGTGTCGTAACTGCTAATTTCTCAATATGATCCAAAAAGTACATCGGAGAGGCAGGGAAATAAACCCTAGCACTCATAAAATAATCATAACCAACAACTTACGTTAATGCAACCTGCTTGGTATACAGAAATCGTACAGTTTTTTCAGATGATTTACTAATCCTTCTGAGCTCAAAATGCTCCTCTATCACCAGGGCTCACATTCTGTATCTCCTGTTTTATTTTATTATAAATTTCCTTGGCGCCACGCGCTAAATCATCCCGCACACCCCAAGCCGTTAGAACACAAACAACAAAAGAAAGCTTCTGGAATAAAGGATTATTACGGATCGTCATCGTAATTCTCCGCTCATTGTTAAAGAAATTGTATCGATATTTTATTTCAGACAACTCCGAAAACTTAACTCGCTTGAACTTTGGACTATCCAGCGAAAGAATCAATCCACCTACTTCATCTTCTTTTCCACGCTCCCCACAAGAAACAAGGGCTTTATTAAAATCTTCCCATGCAGAGTTGGAATCAAACAAATAAGAAAAAAAAGCCTTCCTAAACTTATCCAGACCGTTTTGGCAACGTTTCGAAGAAACCCAAAAGGACCCAAACATATCTTTATTTGTCATCGAAACTTCATGCGTTGAAAGCAATAAGGAATCAGATGCAAGAATAAAGGCCTTATATTTAGGAGAGCGTCTTTCCCCGAAATTAACAATCCAAATCTGATCAAGACGTATTTTTATGCTTTCGGCCATAATTTATCCCTCACCTTTTCTGGGTTGTCTACGGCAACTCAAACAAAAACCATTATCATTCTCGAAGGATGGTTCATACAAAAATCTAATCGGAGAGACGGGGAAATACACGCCCTACGCTCACAATGTAATTATAATCAATAACTTACGTTAATACAACTTACTTGGTATACAGAAATCGTACAGTATTTTGATACGCTTACTTGACCGCGTTGGGGGAAATGCGCACGGTTTTGCCGTTTTCCCATATCGCAAGCGGACGGCCCGTCTTCTTATGCCGCTCCACCACACCCCGTACCGCTTTTTTTAATGCCGCCTCGGCCTTGTCCTGCAATGACATTCTTTTTTTCATTTATAACCTCGCAGTTCTCGAATCGTTGCAAATAGTTCAACATTAACAATCTCTCGATGCCCATTCCTTCTTTTTGCAATTAATACGGGTTTTACTTTAGAATTATCAAACAACATCCAAGAATCAACTAACGGCTCATACAGGGTGAAGAAATTAGTGAGGCCGCGGGCAAACCGCCTACGAACATCTTCCGCAGGAATATGATGTCCTCCTTCCGCCACCCTTTCTTTAATACGGGCTATTGCTAATTCCACACTGGGAATCCAGAGAAAGAAAAGATGCAAAGCATAACCTTTTGCCTTTAGCTCAACGAGTAAGGTTGCATAAGATTTACCAGACAAGGTCGTTTCAAAAGCAAAATCAACACCGCGATTCGCGTACTCGTGGATTTGTTGAAGTACAAGTTTACCGGCTTTTATAGCGGCAGCCTGTGGAGCAAACGGAGCTAATCCTTTGGCAATAAGATCCGCATTAACGAAATTCGGGCATTGCACATAGTCAGGTAAAAACAACTGGGCAAAAGTTGTCTTTCCAGAGCCGTTGGGACCAGCAATAATGTATACAGTCTTAGATTTCACAAATTCCCCTTTTTACCACCAGTTTATCCACCAGAAATCACCTAAATTACTTTATTTCGATAATTAAAGCTCATTTTTTCTGTACACGTCTTAGAATGCCCATAAATGCCACAAAAATTGGAATAAGAGAAAACGGTAACCATTTCCATGCACATTTAGGACCACCGCACAAAGGGTCGATGAAGGTGCCTCGAAGTTTAAATTGTTGCCAGTCTATTAATAATGTAACAATCAAAAATAAAATCCAACTTACTATGAAAAAAAATCTTGTAGTAAATACTCTCTTTTTAGGAAAGGTTGGCATCCACATGTTTATTTTTATATCAAATAAATAAACTAATACAACTATAGGAACAACTAAGAGTAATCGAATTAGATAATTTACCCCAGACTTGATATATATCATATTATGAAAACATACAATCGTGATAGCTAATAACATAAAAACTAGGGGCTTAATTATTCTTTCCATCGTATCTCCTTTTCTCTACTAATCTTTCACCACCAAAAATTGGTGAATTTATTTTCCTTGCCTTGTCATACCTTGATTCGCCTTGCGTAATATTGAATCTGCTCAAGGTAAAACTTAAAAATTGAGCACAAAAAAACATCGGTGGTTCTTTGATACTGTTCGAACGTTATTTGTTTAGTCCACCGTCCGCCATTGATTCAGTGGCGGACTCCCACATCTCCCGTGCACCGTTCCCCCTCGCTGGGGCTCGGGGTCACTTGGCGGCCGCCTGGGCCGGCGGCCTTCTTGCTAATGCAATGCGTGTGCGGCTCGGCGCAGACTGGCGGCTGGGTGGGGGCAGCCGCCAGTCTGCGCGTCCTCACTAAGCAGTTATTGCAAGTAAAAACCAAAGTTTATAAGGGTTCGTCCGCTTGCCGCTGCTACTTCCTAAAACCTACGCAAACGCGGCAATGCTGCGCCTCTGGCGAACAACACTTTAAAGCCGACTGGCAAAATTTTGGTGCGCCTGCCCGCCAACGTTTTGTGGCGGGGGCAAAATCCCGTTCAATGCAAAACATTTTACGGGGCCTAACCTATCCTTTTAGGCCAAAGCATAGAAGAATTTTACCACAAACTACTGTAAAAGGGAATTCAAATTCTCCATTATCCCCACCACATAACTATATACTCTCTTAGGATTATCTGGATTTTTCTGAGCAGCTATCCCAAAAGCTTTTTTTACCTTTTTCTCTCCGTATTGCTTTGTCTTCAAAATTATATCTTCAATTACTTCAGGATTATTCTCTTCAAATACTATTTGGGCGAATTTTCTTGCTTGAGCATATGCCTCTTTACCATATTTTCCTTCTATTTCTTTTAGCTTTAATTCCAGTTCTTTTGGATTATAAAGCCTTAAGATTTTATACATCTTCGGCATTCTTTTTTCATAAGGCTTATCAGTTAACGAGTCATATTTTACATCTATTAATTTTTCCCTGACCTTCCCCTCTTTAGTGGACTAATTGTTAAGAGAAAATTTTCTGTTTTTCATACTCAAAAGGGCTTAAGTAACCGAGCGTTGAATGCGACCTTCT
>JAGVEL010000018.1 GCA_020058285.1 Candidatus Omnitrophota bacterium | reverse complement strand
TAATTACTGGGGTGGGTGACGGGATTTGAACCCGCGGCCCTCAGAGCCACATTCTGATGCTCTATCCAAGCTGAGCTACACCCACCATTAAATCACTATTTAAAAATATTTATTATCTCCTCTATATCTTTATCTTTCAAACCATCGTTAAGAATATCTTTGCCTTTTTCCTTGCCCCAGGCTTTGATATCCTTGCCTATCTCCTTAACCTTATCCGCAACCTCTTCCGGAGGCTTGGATAAAATATTCTTTGTAGCTGTCTTAAACAAGCTTGAGCCAAAATCAACCCGGTCAAAACCCGGATGATCCAGTTTTGTATAAACAACAAAATCAACCTCAATTTTGCCATCCGGGCTTGAAAATATATCGAATAGATTAGAAAAAACTTTTATATCCTTCTGTGCTTCTTCAGGAGGCTTTTCTGCTTCCTCCTGGGATTGGTGTTGCAGGCCGGCTAATATCATATGGCACTTAATGTTAAGATCATTATTTTTCGCTTTAAGCAAGGCATCAAAATTCATATTAGCCTGGGAAACATTGTTGCCAAATAATTGGCTGTAAAACGGCAGAATCGAATTGGTATAAAGATCCTTAATCTCTAAAGTGCCATTCATATCTTTTTTAGCCAGGTTTATCCAACCGCTGGTTTTAAAATTTTTTACCTGTTTATTTTCATCGCCAATGCTCGCCGATGCAGCAAAATTAAATGCCGGGCTTAAACCCAATCCTCTCTTTTTTACCCTGACGTTGATATTATAAACATTAACCTTAAAGCCAGAGAAATTTTTATAATTATCAACATAATGGATTTGGCCATCTCTAATATCTAACCCCAAAACTATGGGCAACTGCTGTTTATTAGGCCCGGGTTGCATTTTAAGCGGAATATTTATTACACCAATTTCATTTCTTTCTAAGTTTAATGTGGGTGATTTTATGAAAACATTATTCAATACTAATTTTCCGCCTAAAAAGCCAAAGGGATTCACATCCAGGCTCATATCAGATTTTAGAAAATCTTTGATTTCTAATCCACTTACCTTAATAACTAAAGGAAACCGCAGGCTTAAGCTTCTAATCGCTACCGGCCTATCTACCATAGAAGAAAGTTGCTTAAGCACTAAATTCTTGCCAAAAATATTAAATGCAATATAAGCGCTAATAAAAAGCAATGCAATTACTGCTACCAAAATGATTAAGATTCTAATGAATTTTGACATAATTTTTTAAGAAACGCTCCTTTCACTTCTTTCCTAAGAAACGCGCCCGGCCCGAATCGAACGGGCAACCCTCTGCTTAGAAGGCAGATGCTCTATCCAATTGAGCTACGGGCGCATCGCTCGCTAATTAATCATTCAAGAAATTTCTGGTCCCTCTCTTAGGACTTCAGTCAGCTTAAGCTCGGAATAATTTCACTAGAGTTAAATCGATGGCGAAATGGTCGGGGCGACAGGACTTGAACCGTCGTTCGCTCCTGCTCACTCCCCATAGGGGCTTATTGCCCCTCTGGCGCTTCACTTCGTTCCGCTGTCACCCCGCAGCGTAACTTAAAGCGGGTTATTCATTGAGGGAAAAATTCTTTCCCCTCAAACTCCCCATTAGGTTCAAGTATAGCTAATCGGGGCGACAGGACTTGAACCTGTGACCTCTTGCTCCCAAAGCAAGCGCTCTAGCCAAGCTGAGCCACGCCCCGAGATTAGAATTACTTTTTCTCTGACTTCCCCCTTACATACTCACGGCCTTTACCACTTTTAAGGAACTTCTCGTATTCCATTGCTTCAGACCTTGTATTGAACTCCTCAGAAAATATCAACTCCCACGGCCCATTCGCGCAGGCAAATCTTTTTTTCTCGTTTTTAGTGTTATGTTCTGTAATCCGCCGCTTTAAATTCTCTGTATGACCAAAATAGTACTTACCGTTTTTCTGACTTCTTAATGCATAAGCATAATACATAACCTGTGACCTTCCGCCTTCGGCGGACGCTCTAGCCAAGCTGAGCCACGCCCCGGCAATATCCATGCCATCTTGAACAAACAATTATAACATGCTAGATTAGCCTTTTCAATCTTTTCAGGATTAACAAATTGAGCAGGCTTTCAATAAACTGCTTGCTTAAACCCCAGAGATTAGCTATAATTTGTTCAATTCTCACCAAAACCATAAACCCCGTCAGAGATAGGTCGTGTATATGAAAAAACTAATTATTATCCTAAGTATACTTACCTTTTTGCTCGGCCTTTTAACTTTCGGTTTTTTTTATCTTAAGGAAACCTACGTTCCTAAAACCTTAAAAGCCCTGATTGAAGAATCCGTCAGAAGCAACACAAATCTGGATATAAAAATTGGTAGCATTAAGTATGAATTATTTAAAGGAGTAATCATTGATGATTTGGTTTTAACTGAACAAGGTAAACCTGCACAAATCGCGCCTATCGCTGCAAAAAAAATTCACTTTAATATACTCCTTTTACCCGCGATGAAAGGTAAACAAATTATTATCCCTGCGCTCTATATACAACAACTGAAGATTAATATTAATCGCCGGCAGGATTTAACCTGGAATATAGAACATTTCCTGAAACAAAACTCCTCTTCTAAGAATGCTGCTTTGCCCCTGGTTATCTTAAGAGTTCAGACAACTGACGCTAAAATCTCAATTGAAGATAAGACGCTCTTACCAGAATTTAGTCGCCAATTCAGCAGCTTAAACCTAAGTATATTTCCCGGCGGCTTAAATGATGTCATATTTAAATTAAACTCTTTAGTTTCTGATAATCAGTCTCAAGGCAAAGTAACTCTTGAAGGTAAATTTAATATCAAAAATAAATTTATAACTACTACCTGCCTTGCTAAGGATCTTGAACTCTCTGATGTCAGCCGTTATTTTAATTTAGCTAATACGGATATAAATAAGTTGTCGCTTAAAAATTCTACAATAAATTTAAAGTATTCCTTTCCTTCTCAAGACCTTTCAGTCAATTCTGAAATAGAGCTTAGTGATTTTGACTTAAAAAATTTTAATATCTCTTACCAGGGCAGCGCAAAGCTTAATATTAGCACCTCTGTTAAGTCGGCTTTTAGCTCACCAACACTTTCCTCCTTATCCGGGCAAATAAACGTATTTAATTCTAACATCAAAGGCATTGAGATTATCAACGAGCTGCAAAAAATTAATGCCAAAATAATTGTAAAGGATAAATATATAAAATTGGAAAATTTTGAAGGTGTCTGGCGAGAAAGTTTGTTAAAAGCTTCGGGAATTCTCAGCCAGAAAGGAATTAATAAATCCTCATTGGCCCTAGATATTAATGCGCAAAATCTGGATATTCAAAAATTAACCAGCCTCTTGCCGGCCAATTCCCTAAAGGGAATTGAAAATTTATCAGGCCTCACAAATTGTCAGGCGCATCTTGAAATAAATGATATTAGCCTGCCTCAGGAATTTACTTATACTGTTAACCTAGATTTAAAAAGTGTCAGCCTGAAATTATCCCAACTTGAACTTGAACAAATTAACGGACAAATTAACCTAGATAATAATAGCGCTGTATGGAAAAACTTAAGTTTTTCATCCAGAGGCTTAAGCTTTAAAAGCTCGGGAACAGTTAATGATTTTAAAATACCACGCATACAATCTAGCCTAAGCTCAGAGTTGTTCAATGCTAAGGCTGATATCCTTTTTAAAGATAATATTGCTGAGATTGAAAGCCTGAATATAGATTCTCTTGATTCCTCATTAAAGGCAGGCGGTCGGATTAATTTTAAACAGGAGCAACCTACGCTTGATGCTAAATTCAATATAAATCTCGCCCTGCCTAATTTAAAAACCTGGCTTCCTAAATCAAAACAAACACTGGACCAGCTTAATCTCCAGGGAATAATGCAAATCTCAGCTAATATTAATGGCCCGGTTTCAAAGCTTGATGAATGCAGATTAAGCCTTAATGCTAACTCTGACTCAATCAAGATCGCGAACCTAAATTTAGCTAACCTGAAAATAAATTATAGCCAGGCTGATGGTTTAGTGGAAAACGCAAATTTGACTTCTAATTTTTATGGAGGCCGGATTAACGTAAACGCAAAAGGAAGAATCCTTGCTCAAGATATGAATTTAGACATACTCGCTGATGCGACAAATATCGCTTTAGAAAAATTAAAATCAGACACAACTTTCAAGGATAAGGACATTAACGGAGATATCGCGCTAAATGTCAGGTTAAACGCAAGAAGCTTAGCTAACGAAAAACTAACCGGCGAAGGTAAGATAGAAATAAAAAATGGACAATTGTGGGAATTCCGACCGTTCAAAGGCTTACAGGAATTTCTGGTTATCCCGGAATTTTCAAAAGTTAATTTTACTGACGGCTCTGCCTCTTTTATTATTAGAGACAACAAGCTCTACACCCAGGATTTAACCCTGAATGGCACAACAATGACTATTAAGGCAATCGGCTCTTTGGGTTTTGATGGCGGGCTTGATTTTGAAGCAGAATGTAAATTCAGCCAGGAATATGTTCAGAATTCCCCGGATTTAAGAAAATTTATAACAAATTTATTTTCGCAGCTACAGGAAAATTTAACGCTTAAAATAACCGGCAATGTGAAAAAGCCTCAATACTCAGTTATCCCGGTAAAAATTAACGTAGACCTATTAAAACCTCTTAAGGATATTTTTAACCCCGGCTCTCCTTAAATAATTTCTCACCTTTTTAATTGCCTTAAACCTGTGGCTCATTGTGTGCTTAATCTTCAAGCCTAATTGGGCAAATGTCTTGTTATATTTAGGAATTATAAATAGAGGGTCATAACCAAAGCCAGAACTTCCCTTCATATCAAAGCCAATCAAGCCATTGCATTTAGCCTCAAGGCTTTTAATCGCCCTACCCTTAAATGCCAGCGCAATAGCGCAAACATAATGCGCCTTGCGTTTTGACAAAGGCAACCCTTTTAGTTCCTTCAGTAATTTAATATTATTATCCAAATCAGATTTATGCAGCCCGGCAAAGCGCGATGAATAAACTCCCGGTGCTCCATTTAAAGCATCAACGCATAATCCGGAATCTTCACCTAGGGTAAGTTTTCCTGTCAGGCGGGAAATCTGCCTTGCCTTCTTTGCCGCATTAGCCTCAAAGGTTAAGCCATTCTCATTAACTTCCGGCAATCGAGGCATATCAATCAAAGACAATAATTTAAACTTGCAACCTTTAAGCAATTGCTTTATTTCTAAAAATTTCTTTTTATTCCGGGTTGCGATTAATAATTCCATCAAAAAATATTTTCTAATGTCCTCTTCTGGATTTCTATTATTTCAGCAATGCCTTTCTTGGCTAAATCAAGCAAATCATCCATTTCCTGCTTATTGAATGATGCACCTTCGCCGGTTGCCTGGACTTCAACAAATTCGCCGTTTCCAGTCATAACCACATTCATATCTACATCTGCCTTAGAATCTTCTTCGTAGGTTAAATCTAGCAACAGATTACCCTTAACCTTGCCTACGCTGGTTGCAGCCAAAAAATTCCTGATAGGCAACTTTGAAAATTTGCCTTGTTTTTTTAAAACATTCAGGCCGTCCACGAGCGCAATAAACGCACCAGTAATAGATGCAGTCCGCGTTCCTCCATCAGCTTGTATTACATCGCAATCAATACGCAAGGTTCTCTCGCCAAGCTGGTTCATATCCACAGCTGATCTAAGCGCTCTGCCGATAAGCCTTTGAATCTCAAAGGTACGGCCGGCAGTTTTGTCCCGGCTTATACGAACATTGCAAGAACGCGGTAACATGCCATATTCGGCTGTAATCCAACCTGTATTTGTGCCTTTTAAAAAATGCGGGACTGACTCCTCAATAGTTACGGTGCAGACAACATGAGTATTACCTAATTCAATCAAGCACGAGCCTTCAGCATATTTTATAAATTTTCGTTTTATTGTAATTGTTCTTAGCTTATCAAACCCCCGATCATTATCTCTTAACATTTTTACCTCTCTTACTTAAGGATGGATGCTTATTATTTTGTAAAAATCACCACCTATTATTTTATTTGGATTTCTTCCCGGGTGGTAATCTGAATTTTGATGCTTTAAATCAAAATCAAATGATATTGGTTGATTCATACGTACTCTCACTGTTTTTGTTTGTTCATCATAAACTGGCTTACTACACTCAATCTTCTCAATATCTAAGCCGCCGAATAACTGCCTTAAATCTTCTATTGAATAACTATGTCTGGGTTGCTTTTTTATTTTCTCTAAATCAGCAATTTTTTCTAAATAAACAATGTCGTTATTTTGGATCGCTTTTACAAAATCAATCACGACGAGGCCGGGATTTCTAGCTTCGGCGTAAACAAAGAAAGTAATAGTTATGCAAAATAGAAACGCTACGATAATTATTTTAAGGAAATTAATTTTCATTGTTCGAAGATATCTCTGCCCCGGCTATCAATACCCACAATTACGGGAAAACCTTCTACCTCAAATCTATAAATAGCCTCGGATTTTAAATCGCCAAAAGCAATTACCTTGGCACTTATAACTTTCTGCGCTAATAGCGCACCACAACCTGCGGGTGCGAGTAAATAAATGCCTCCTCTCTTTTTTATCATTCGCCGCACTTCTTCCGAGCGCCTACCTTTACCAATAGTAACTTTTAAACCAGCCTTTAATAAAGGCAATGTCAAGGTATCCATGCGGCTGCTGGTTGTCGGCCCACAGGAACCGATCGCTGAAGTGCGGGATTTGGGATTTGGGCCGCAATAGTAAATAGTGGATTTTTTTAAATCAATCGGAAGTTTCTTCCCGGCTTTAAGCAAATCCACCAACCGTTTATGCGCCTGGTCTCTGGCAGTATAGAGTATCCCGGAAAGCAATACCTCATCTGCAGCTTTTAATTTTTTAATATCCTGTTTGGTTATCGGAAGCGAAAGTTTAATCATTGGATTGGTTATCTTCTTTAAATTCCAATCTGCTGATTCTTCATCATTTCTTCTTTTATCACATCATTAAAATCTTGCTCTTTGTCTATCACTTTTGCATTCTCTAGTTCTGCTGGTAATTGGAGCTTATCTGTAGGGTAAGAAAAAAATACTTCTTGCAACAGATTCATATTCATTATTAAGTCCGGATGTTGTTGACTGCTTAAATGTGCTTTTAGCTTTAGTTGCGAACCTAATGGCCTGAAGGTCTCCTTTGATATAAACATACTCTTTACACAGGAATCAAAACTAATATCATCAGGATTAAAACCCTGGTTTTCAAGATTCGTCACAGCCTTAAATACGTCTTTGATTTTTGCCAAACTTGCCAAGTCATCATATTTAAGTATATATAAGGATTTACCATTTACAGTATTCTCTCCAATATTTACAATATCATTGTAATCCTCTCCAAATGAACCAAACATTGCCTGGAATATCTCTTTAAACTGCTCAGGTAAATTACTTAGCGTTTTCTCCATTTCTTGCTTGTCAGAAGAAGTAACAGATTGCATAATCTGCCAGAATGATTCTGGCAAAACTGAAGGAATTTTAAACCAATTATTATTTATCCCCATATATAATGCATCTTTAGAAATATAGCTTTCAGTCTGGAGCTTCTTCATCCCCTCAGTCATTTTCTGTGTAACTTCTGAACGCAGGGAATTAATAGTTTTAAGCGACTCTTCTTTCATCCGGTTAATCTCTTCTTCAGGCACTCCTTGTTTCCTGGCTTTGGCGATCGCAGCTTCTAAACCAGATTGCATCATATCATCTATTTTTATCGACAAATCTTTAATCTTGACTGAAGAACGGATTATTTTTTGATCAAAATCAATATCTGAAACAGTCTCATTTTCCATAGACATGATTTTTTCCATATCCAACTTTTGCGTGCTATCCGTATGCATTCTGCTTATCTTACCTCTTGCCTGCTTAATCTGCTCTAATATTTTATTTTTATCAACCGAACCAGAGGCTGGTAGTTGAATGCTCGCGGCTGGCTGCGCAGGAACAATTTTACCGTCTATAGTGGCAATCTCATCAAAAAAATAGATTAAATTTACTCCATATAAATCAAGTTTAATATACTTATCAGTTTTCTCTAAAATTTTTCCTTCAACGGTTTTGCCGGATTTTAAAACAACTGTTTCAGCATAAATCGGCGTTGCTATCAGCATTATGCTAAGAACAAACACTATTTTTTTCATCTGCTTCTCCTTAATTTGCCCTCTGATTTGTGGCTGCAAATTAATCCTCCTACACAATCTTGGCAAAGCCAAGATTGTATTAGGACTAATCCTGTAGAATTTTTCCTGCGCTTCGCGGGTAAAAATTCTGCAGGGC
>JAGVEL010000030.1 GCA_020058285.1 Candidatus Omnitrophota bacterium | reverse complement strand
TTCCTTAATTTGCCATCTATTTTGTGTCTGCAAATTCCTATGACTCATCTTCTTCTCTCTTAGCCTTGGCAAAAAAATGCAAGATTGACTTTATTATATGATCCGCTTCGTAAAAATCCTTTGACTTATCAAAGAATGCATTTGCTTTCAGCCGATATGCAGCATCACGATTGTCATCAGTACCATGGGCAGTAATCATTACCACTGGCAATTCTGAATCAATCTCCCTAATCCTGCGCAAGGTCTCAATGCCGTCCATACCCGGCATATTAATATCTAAAAATACAATATTCGGCGCCTGTGACTTAATTGCCTTAACCGCATCCTGGCCGCTAAAAGCTGTAGAAACTTTATAACCCTGGCTTTTAAGCCAAAATTCCATAGTCGCAGCAAAATCTTTTTCATCATCAACAATCAATATCTCAATATCTTTATTATCTTTATTGGCGCTGCGAGATTTTTTTTCCATTAAAGCTTCCTCCTGAAAAAATTTTTATTTTTAAGATTAACCAGCGGCATTGGTTTCTTGGGCTGGTGAAAATTTCTTAGGCAAAATAAAGATGAACGTGCTTCCCTTTTCCAATTCGCTCTCAACCCAGATACGGCCGTTATGTAACTGGATAATCTCTTTAGAGATATAAAGCCCCAAACCTGTGCCGCCGACACCAGCCGGAGATACTAAGCTTACTTGTTCAAATTTATTGAATATCCTAAGGCAATCCTCTTTGCTAATACCAATACCGTTATCCGTAACGCTTATTTGGATAGACTCAACTGGTAACTGATCATTGGCCGGCACAAATTTACAAGAAACCAAAATCTTGCCTTCTTGAGGGGTAAATTTAAGAGCATTGCCGACTAAATTAGTAAGTACTTGATTTATTTTATCCCTATCTGCCTCAACTTCCAAAACGTTGTTAGCAAAATCCGTCTCTAGGCTAAGGCGCTTATCCTTAGCCCAGCTAGAAAGCGACTCACAAACTTCATTTATTAAATCACTCATGTTAAATACAGCATTATTGAGTTTAAGTCTTCCGGATTCTATTTTTGCTACATCTAAAATCGCATCAATTAACCGGCTGAGCCGAGAGAGATTAGAATTAGCAATATTTAAAAATTTGTCCTGGTCAGTATTTAAGTTGCCGGCAGCCTGGGAAAGTAATAAAGAAATCGATTTCTGGGCAGCGATAATCGGGGTACGTAACTCATGACTCATATGCGAGGTAAAGTCGGTTTTCATTCTTTCTACCTGCCTCTGGCGTGTAACATCGCTTAGAGTCAAAACCATACCTACAGTATTGCCGTTTTCATTCTCAACTACTGCTGTGCTTGCGCGTAGGGTCTTTTTTGTCTGTTCATCCGGGCTATTAAGCTCAATCTCTTTGCTAAATAATCCCTCCTCATCGCTTAGATTTCCTTTTGTCAAGGCGACTAACTGATGACTGGCTAAACTCTCTAATAACGGCTGGCCGATTTTTTTATTTTTGTCTATGCCTAGTAATTCCTCAGCTGCGGGATTTATCATCACCACCCGGCCTTGATTATTAACCACAATTAATCCTTCAGCCAAATTGCGGATTACGGTATCCACGCGTTCCTTTTCATTTGCCAGGCGCTTATTTTTCTTCTTAAGTTCCTCTGTGGCTTCGTTAATTCTCTCTAATAAAGTTTTATCAAAAAGCGACGCCTTATTTTTAAGCTGGTCATACTCTGATTTTGAGATTGTAATCTTTTCTTTACCCTCAAAAGTCGTCTCTAGCTTTGCAAAAAGTATGTTGCAGTCATCGGACTTTATCCCTGCCTCGAAAAGCATTGTTTTTAATTGTGGGCTAAACCGAGATAGTTCTTCACTAGTTGAAATTATCCTAGAAGCTGCATGGAAAAACTTCTCGCTATCCTGTTTAGTTGCTAATAAGAGCTTTTCTAAAATGTGCATCTTTAAAGTATCTGAAAACTTAGCGATAACATCAGCCACATCCTCCTTCTTAATATTGAGCTTGCCGCTAAGCTCTTTATCTGCTAAAGACTTTAAAATTCGCTGCTCTAAGTCTCCTAAAAATGTATCCGGTTTCCTCTTGGTGCCGACAAACTCCACAGCCAAACTATCTAATATTGAAGTTTTGAGCTTATCAAAAATACCCTCGAGGACATCGCAAGAAACTGCCGATTGTATAATAATATTCACCAGTGCAGCTGGATCTTTTAGCAGCTTTAATGCAATATCTTTGCTATATTCGTCTAAAGATTCCGAGGTTGTTTTACCGATTAAGAAATTCGCAAATGTCTCCAGGGCATAATCTTTACTTTCACTTATCGGCTTAGATTTCTTAATAAATTCTTCCGCCTCTTTGGCCACATCTGATACTACCTTTTGGCCTTCTTCTATTTTTTCGTAATGAATAACATTAACCTTTATATGAGATAAATTACCGGCAAATAAATCGTCTTTTATTTTCTGTTGCTGGCTATCTAATTTTTTACCAGCGCCAAGCAAGGTTATTAAATTTTCTAAATCGACTATCTCTAGATTTGATTTGAAGGAAATACTATCTACCTGCAATTCTTTGAATTTAGCTATTAATTCCTTTACGCCTAACGCACCTTTGGGTAAAGAGATTTCATTACAAAACAAATCCTCGCCTCTTAAGGAGAATGTTGCCGGATCAAATTTAGGAAATAATTGCTTGAATTGATCAAAGATCTGCTCTAATGATTGTTTCACAATCGGATGATTCTTAGCATAAAGCGAAAACTTATTAATGGTAAGGGTCAAATATTTAACTGTTTCCAGGCAAATCTTAATTTCAGACATATTAATGTTTTTTTTGAATGATTATCATTTCTTAATCTGGCTAGTAAGAATAATTGCCTCGGCGATATCGCGCATCGACCTTCTGGTATCCATGCTTGTTTTTTGGATTTTATGAAATGCCTCTTCTTCGCTTAGACCATCTTGGCGCATCAGGATACCCTTAGCCCGCTCCACGCTTTTTCTGGTAGTTAACTCTTCTTTAATCACTTGGGCTTCAACTATAACCCGGGCATGCTCAATAGCAATAGCTGCTTGATTTGCAACTGTGGTTAAAATTTTAACTTCAGCATCGCTAAATTTATGAAGTTTCGAAGTATATAGATTAAAAACACCGATAACCTTATCCTTAACTCTTAGCGGAACGCTTAATAGCGAGCAAAGATTCTCTTGTTTAGCAATCTCGCGATTTAAGTAACGCGGATCTTTGCGCACATCATTAACAATTATCGGCGAATTATCTTTTGCAACTAAACCAGCAATACCTATCCCAACCTTTATGTTGGGTTTTGTGTTATATAGCGGGCTGATAGACTGCGTTGCGCGAACAACCAACTCATTCTTTTCTGGATCTAAAAGCATAAGTGAACAGATCTTTGAATTCATAACCTCTGCAGTCACAGTCACAATTAACCTAAGAATATCTTCTAGGTAAAGATCTGAGGTTAGGGCTTGGCTTATTTTCGAAATGGCCCTTAAGGCCTGTGGACTTATTTGGGTTGGTTTGCTGGTGCTTGATCCTTGCCTACTTCTTCTTCCCATAGATTCAACTCATAATCTTCATTATCGGCATACAGTGTCACTGAGTTTTGCTTGATTTCTTTCAGTAAAAATCCTGAGATACTGTCTCCGACTTTAAAATTTTCTCCGTTAATAATTGCTATTGAATCTGCTGGCTTATCCGCAGATATAATCATGCCTGTAAGTTTTAATCTAGAAAGCTGCTCAAGCTTAGCTACCCTGCCCTGATTCAGGTCTGAACTAAAAAGAGTTGCCTTATCTAAAACAAAGGGATCCCTTCCCCAGACTAAATTTTCCACATTATACTTAACTTCTTCGGTTTCTTCCTTTGCCTTGGGCAAGGTTTGCTTCTCAGTTCCCGTGGGAAAAGTTAAAATTGAAGGACTAATCAATTTATCCTTAATATCTATCCTGGGCTGATTCGTAGGCTCAACAGCTAAATTCTGCGCAGGCACAGACCGAGGGCTGTAGCGAGTTGCTTTCTTGATTGTAAGAGAAACGCTAATAATAGCGATTACAATCAGTATTGGCGCAAGGATAATTTCCTTTTGCTTTTTGTCCATTATTTTTTGCCCCTTAAATTGAATTCTAGCCCTTTTTGTAAATCCTGTTCAATTGGCGCTGCGCCTTCATAGGACAAAACAAAAGCACCTAGCAATAAATCCACATCTAATTTCGAATTTTGATCATTTGGTTTATCTATTTTTAACTCGTCAAAGCTAAAAGCATATTGAGCATTCTCAAACAATGCCTTCAAGAATTCGGACAAAGCTCTATAACCGGCTTTTAGTTTTAACCTTATTGGCACCTTATTAAAAATCAGGCTTGCGTCCGACGGGCCTTGTGGCTTAAATATTTCCGTCTTGCCCGGCTCGAGAGAAATAATCTCGATATTAAATTTGTTTGCTTGATTGAATAATTCTTTAAATAAACTGGGCAGTTGATTTTGAGAAGGGAATTTATCCTGAAGCCTTTTTACTTCTTCCTGAACCTTAGCAATTTCCTGCTCATAACCTGCTGCTTTTACCTTCGCTTCTTCTTCTTTTATATTAACATCAAAATCTGTAACTCTGCCTCTAACAATCGCAACCTCTCTACTCTTGGGTAGATATAAGAACTGCCAGTAGGCAATTACAAACATAAACATCACTACAACAATAGCTAAGATTACCAGTTGGCGTTTGTCAATATTCAGATTTATTTTATTCATTTTACGGGGCGAACCTTAGAGAGACTTACGGTTAATTCAAATCCGATAACTTCTAATTTGTTATCTGTTTCTTTTTTGCTGGAAATAAGAGTTACATTATTAAAGTAGGCTGAATTCTCCATATCTAACAAAAATGCGGCTAAAGAATTTTCAGCTGACCTATCTGAGGCATACACTAAACCTTGGATGAAAAATGAACCATCCTGTTTGTTAAAAACCAACTGCTTAAACTCAATAGATTTAGGTATTACGCGGCTTAATTCTTTTAAATATACAAAAATGTTTAACTCTGAACCAATAACTTCGTCAAAAAATTTTTTACGCGTTATAACATTGTCTCTTAAAGACCGCAGCTTAACCAGGCTGCTATAATAATCATTATAAGCAGTTAGTATTTTTTGATAATATTTTCCCTTCTGCCACATCCAATATAGATTAAACGACATAAAAATCAAAAGAAGCGGTATAACAAATTGTAGGGCACGCTGCTGGACTCCGATGGTCTTTTGAATTTTCACAGAGGTAGGTAGAAGATTTATTGAGCCTTCCTTTGGCAGGCAGACGCCGATACTTACCCCAAGGTTAGGTAGATTATATGTCAAGTCTTTACCTGCAGGCAATTGTGCGGTTATATTTTGAGGTAGTGAGATTAATTGCGTAGGGATGCCACC
This sequence comes from Candidatus Omnitrophota bacterium, assembly GCA_020058285.1. Taxonomy (GTDB): domain Bacteria; phylum Omnitrophota; class Gorgyraeia; order JAHJTE01; family JAHJTE01; genus JAGVEL01. Next base: position 15,532 of record JAGVEL010000030.1, on the reverse strand, counting down.
CAAGCCATCTTTCAAAAATTCCGGTAAATTCTTTAAGCTTGCTCCTCCCCCGGATAAAAATATCTGATCAATGCTTTCTACGTGAAATTCCTCTCTGAAATATTTAAAAGAGCCGCGAATATCAGTAAGCAGCCTTTCAAGCACAGGCCGCATCAAAACCGAAATCTGCGATAAGGGAATATCTTTATAGCTAGAACCTTGTTCAGATTTTGAGGGAATACCGCATTTTATCTTTAGCTCTTCTGCCTGCTTTGCATCCAATTCAACCTTTTGGGGAAATGTCACAACTACACCGCTCAGCGCCCGCGTAAAGCTCTCTCCGGCCGAAGTAATTTTGCGCATAAATTGCAAAGCTGAACCCTTGAAGATTAAAATATTTGTTTCATTAACACCGATATCAATAAGGGCGTTTGTCTTGCCAACCATTATTCGTTCATTGGCATTAATAAGATTACCAATCGCAAAGTGGCTGGTAGTAATGAATGCGGGGTCTACGCCTGCAGCTTGAAGTAATTTTACATTTCTTTCAATTAATACCCTGGTAACTGCTACAGCTAAAACCTCATTACGCTTTATGCCATCAGTTCCGGTAATCGTGCCGAGTATCTGGAAATCAAGTATACTTTCATCCAGATTAAAATTTACTACTTCTTTTAAGCTCCAGCGAACCGCATCGCGCAACTCTTCCTTAGGCATAAACGGAACGACAGCATATTTAACTGCTATATCCTGGCTAGAAAGCGCAAGAAAAATTTGAGAATTCTCCTTGCCCAAATCATTCAAAATATTTTTTATGCTCTCAGGGCTAATCAAACCCTCAGCAGTCTTCTCAATTATTGGCTTGATTGCAAAGTCTAATATGCGTACTTCGCTACCAATCTTTTCAACCTTTACTGCCTTAATTGAATGGCTGCCTATGTCTAAACCGATTATTGTTTTAGTTGTTTTTTCCATAAAGTTATAATTTCAGAAGTTCATTTACTTTTTTCAATAATACTTCCGGCCTTTCTGATTTTACGATATAAAAATCTGCACCCATTTCTTTGCCGAGCTGTTTATCCTCATCCTGGCCCCGAGCAGTAAGCATAATAACCGGTATAGAGCGGTATTTTTCATCAAACTTAAGGAACCGGCATACCTTATAACCATCCATTTTGGGAAGCATTAAATCCAAAACAATTAAATCCGGCTTCTCCTGCCGGGCTAAATTTAAACCTTCCTGCCCGTCACTAGCCACAAGCACGTCGAATCCATTTGCCTCAAGCATCGCCTTAATCGCCATTAAAAAATCCGGCTCATCATCAACTACCAGGATTCTCTTATTGATATTGTTTTTATCCGCAATCATTATTTAGCCTCTTTCTTTGACAAAATTTTATCAGCTTGCCGTAATATCTCTGTCTCGTTAGGAACATCGTCCGGATAAGTAACAACGCCAATCCTGAAACTTAATTTTATTATACCCTGTGGGGTCTTGAACTCAACTTCCTGAAGTGCATCTTGAACGCGTCTAGCCAACACATAAGCTCCATCCTTATTAGTATCTGCTAGAATTGCCAAAATCTCGCCTTTTTTGAATCTTACCACGATATCATTTGGCCGGCGCACGGTCTTTTTAGCAATAATTTCTACTTGAAACAATATGTTCAAAAGTTCGTCATGCGAAAATTGCGCGTTAATCTTTTCATAATCTTCTATGGCCAATATCACCAAAGACAAAGGAATACGGTTGAATTGCGCGCGCTTAATTTCATCAGAGAGCCGTTCAGAGAAATATTCATCGTCACTGAATATGGGTAAGCTAAAATAGAAAGTGCTGCCTTTGCCTAATTCTGACTGGACCCAAATCTCTCCCTTGTGCAACTTCAAAATCTCCCTACAGATTGAAAGGCCTAATCCCGTACCTCTCTCTTTTTGGGGAATATCTTTATCCAATTGTTCAAATTTGTCAAAAATCCTCTCTAAATTTTCTGAAGCAATGCCTTTGCCAGTATCAGCTATACTTACGCGCAGATATTTTCTCTCAAAATCGCTAGAGATATATTTAGAAATAACATCAGCATTTAAAGTAACACGGCTATTTTTAGGGCTGAATTTAATGGCATTGCCGATTAAGTTCGTAAAAACTTCGATAATCCTTTCTGGGTCAGCATATACCTGTGACAATTCATTAGAGATTTTATTCTCCACAATTATTTGTTTTTCACCAAACAATCCTTCAAAATTACGCAGTACATCAGAAACTAGGCTTGCTGTTGTTATTAACGACCTTCTTAATTCAAACCTTCCCGACTCAATGCGCGAAAGAGAAAGTAAATTATTTATCAGGTGAGTTAGACGCTCAATATTACTATCCATTAACTGCAGGTATTCACGGTGCTGCTGTTTTATTAAAGAGTCACTGTCCTTGAGCATCAGAGAAGTAAAATACCTACAGGTCGCTAAAGGAGTACCTAATTCATGGGAGACATTAGCCACGAAATCGCTTTTTAATCTGTCCAATTCTTTTAAACGTTCATTGGCATTGAATAATTCATTATAAAGCCGGGCGTTAAATACAGCAATCGAAGCCTCGTTAGCTAAAGCACTCAACAGCTCTAAATCATCCTTGGTAAATACCTGCCGAGCTTTTTTATTATTAACATTAAGTACACCAATTACTACGCCTTTTGCTTTTAATGGAACGCTTAGCAGCGATTTATTGTAATACTTACCCTTCTCTCTGGGCCGGAAACGCTTATCCTTAGAGATATCATTAATTAATAACGGCTTACCGGTTTTTGCAACCCAGCCTGATACGCCTTGTCCAACTTTAACTCTAGTTGTATTTATGACTTGCTGGCTTATGCCTGTAGCGCATTCAATTTTCAATTCCTTGGCTTGTTTATCTAAGACCATAAGTGAAGCCCGCTCAACGTTTAACAATTTAACTGTGTTTTCAATAATTGATTTTAAGCAGTGTTTCAGGCCTAGATTAGAATTCACCTCTTTGACTATTTTATAGATAGTCTCTAGCCATTTACTCTGGTTTTTAATATTTCTTTTACTCTTTGCCATTAAACGAGTTAAATTAAATTAAAAAGTTATAGTAAACCTTATGTTGAATTTATCATAGCAAGATAAAAAAGTCAAGATTTACTTAATCCCCAATTCTTTCAAAAGCTCTGGCCTGACTTTGTAGCCATATTCCAAAGCAAGCCGGGCATGTTTAGCGGCAAGTTCCATTTGCGGTGGTTTTAAATTAGCATAGGTAACTGCTAAATTATAATGCGCTGCTGCGAATTTTGGGTCTATGGCTATTGCTTTTTTAAAATAATCAAGTGCTTTTATATCCCCCATCTTCCCATACAATGTGCCGAGATTAAAATAATCATTAGCATCGCTTGGCGATAAGCTTAAGGCTTTTTCCCTTAATTCTAATACCTTCTGAAAATTGCCTAAATCTTCAAAAATTTTAGCTAATATCAGGTATGATTTTGGATAATCAGGATTTACTTCTATAGCCTTCTCTAAAGTCTCTATTGCTAAATTCGACTTTTTTTCTAACCAATAAGAAACGGCTAAATTATTATATGCCTCAATCAAGGAAGGATTTAAAGCAATAGCCAATTTAAACTCAGCTATTTCTTGTGAGCGCAAACCTTTCTGGGCATAAACTAGCCCTAAATTGTTATGCACCTCTGCCACGCTCGGGTCAATTTCCAGCACTTTTTTAAGCTCTGCTTCTGCTGCATTAAAATCTCCTTTTAGAAGATATAATTTGCCTAAATTCGTATACACGTCAACCAGGAGCGGATCCGAACGCACTGTCTTAGAGCCCTCTAAGGCCTTATTAAAAGAATTGAGGGCTTCTTCGTACTTACCTTCGTTTAAAAATACCAAACCTAAATTATTATATGCTCCCCAGGCTTGCGGCGAATATCTGATGTTATTTAACCAGAGATTATATTCATCCTGCCAAACCTCAAGGCGTCTAAAAGTTAAAACCGACATAATTATAAATAGGATACTAAAAAATGCGATAGCTATCAGCTTTAAAAATTTAGCTTTATTTTGTAGGAAATAAATACTTTTTTCTATCCCTATTCCTATTGCTATAAATATTCCTATTGCCGGTAAATAAAGATGGTGCTCTGTAGCGACTAAGGCTAAGCTGGCTATAAATTTAGGAATAAGATTTACGAAGTACCAAATGATTGCGAAAGTAAATAGTGCATTTTTTTTAAAAGCCGCCCCGGCAAATAGAAAAATGGCAAGAAAAATTAGAAATGATTGAATTACTCTTGGCTCTAAGAAAGAACGGCTCATCGGGAAATATCTGCCAATACATAAATCAATAGGTAAGAAAAATATTTTGAAATAAAAAATGCTTACATTGAGTTGAGTAAGAAAATTTGAGTAAACATTGCGTACAAGTTGAACATTGGTAATTGAGCCAACCAGGTATTGCCTTAATAATAAATAGGCAAGGGCAATAAGAACGAAGCCGAAAAACGGCCGAACAAAAATATAAAAATTTTTTAGCCTGTCTTTCCTGAACATAATGTCGAAAAAGAATATAATCAGCGGGAAAACAATCATTATCTCTTTTGTCAAAAGCCCAAAACAAAACATAACCAGGGATAAATAATAATTTTTATCATATCTGTTTAAATTAGACTTACTATAAAGTAAAAAGCTAAAAAGGAAAAAAAACGTAGCTAATAAGCTCGAGCGGCAAGATATGTATGTAACTGCTTCCGTGTTAACCGGATGACAAATAAATAATAGCGTTGTCAGAAATGCTGCCAGAAAAGACTTCCTTGGCAGGAAATTGCGCAAAAGAATAAATAGCAGAAGCGAATTGAGAAAATGAATAAGGATATTGATGATATGATATCCTACGGGATTAGTTTACTAAAAAAGTAATTAAAAGATAGGCTCAATACCAACATGGGTCTAAACATACCCTTTATTATCGGAACAGATGTTCCCCGGCCGGATGTAAAAATCTCAAAGATATAACGCGCATCCTTTATTAGATTATTCCTAACTATCATGTGATTATCATCAAAAACAAAAGGAACGCTTAGGGAGTAAGAATACAACCCAAAAGCAAATATAAATAAGCCAATAACTACCAAAAACTCTTTATTATAATTATCGGTTTTCTTCTTCAGCATCTATCTTCAACCTCTATTTATTGCCTTTTCCAAGGTAACCAGAAGCCTCTCGCCTATTTTTTGGGGAGAAAAATTATTTTTAAAATATTCATAACCATTGTTTGCTAAGAACAGCATTAATCGTTCATCATTTTTTAAGGTTAATATGCCTTGCTTAATTGCATGGGCATCACCCATTTTACAAAGCAACGCATTGTCTCTATGTCTCAAAAACTCTCTTACAGCTAAAGAATCCCCGGTTATTATTGGCTTAGCCATTGCCAGAGAAACAAAAACTTTAGAAGGAACGACTCGCTTTGCCTTTTCAGTTGTGCCGAATATGCCTAAACAGATATCTGCTTGCGAAATAATCTCTTTTAATTCATTGTAGCTTTGCCAATCAGTTATAAATTCGACGTTTTTAAGCTGTGAGTTTTTAGCCAAGTTATTAATATTATCATAATCTGGACCTGAACCAACTAAAATAAAATGTATATCATTTATATCCTGCAATAAACCTGCTGCCTGAACGATAAATTCAGTACCATGTAAAGGTAAATACGTTCCAAAATAAACCACATTAAATTTATTACTCTTTTTTAAACAATTGGCTGGCTTAAAAATCTCATCATCCTCACCCACTGGTATTCTTAAAAATTTATCAGGCTTAAGCCTAAATTCATTTACAAAATAATTTATATGGGCTCCTGTATCAAGCAACACCAAATCCGCTAAACTACAAGCATATTTATCAATTAGCCATAATAATCTTGCCTTCAATGAATGTGGGAGTACTATCTTTCTATCATTAACAGCTGTATCGTATAGAGAAATAAATGCATCAAAAACTAATAATCTTTTCCTGAATAAATTCAAGAACTTTGCTAAAAATATATCGAAGTGCCCGGCAAAACCAACAATAAGCACGTCATAATCAGAAATTTGAAAAAACTTTACAATTAACAACGAGTAAGCATGGATAACCCTGGATATCAACTTAAGATTATAGTGAACCGTCTTTATGCCCTGTAATTTATCTGTAGAGCCTTTCCATAATTCTATATGACATTCTATGACCTCAACGCCATTTTTCCGCAAACCCTTTATTATTACGTTATTTCGTGGGTAGCCTTCTTGTGTAGAATATGTCCCAAAATAACAAATTTTCACTTAAAAACCCCAAACGCTACAGATCTAGTTACGGCATCGATCTGATAATCAAAAAATTATTTTTCTACCTTATTTATTACATAAAGACTCGCGTCTGTAAAGTCAGAAATTAGCTGTGGCGCATTAGTAGGCGCTATGCCCAAGATAGACTTTAGGTCCTGATTACGCTTTACAATTATAAATAGCCTCTGAGCTAATAATGGATCGCGCGATAGCTGTTGATAAGACATTCCAGATAAATAAAAATAATAAGCTAATGGCGCGTCTGCAGGGCATACGCTACAAACCCTATCCGTATCTTTTAGTTCAGATTTTAACGTGAACACAATTTCTTGTGCACTCTGTAAATCTCGCACTTGCTTACTGTAGTTATCGATAACCTTTAAACTTAGAAATAGGGCTAAGAGTAGCGCAAAAATGCCATATATATTAAATCTGCCTGTCCAGTTTATATGGCGGATAAATATATTTATAAACCAGGCAAGGCTTCCGGCAATCAAAGCATAATAAATTGGCAATAAAAAAAGTAGGTGCCTGGCGGTATCGGGCGCTCTGCGCACTAACAAAAGAACCGCCAGGCAACCGGCAACCACAGGCATAATAAGAAAAAGGTGCTTTTTACGCAGCTCTTTGTTAATAAAAGAAATTAGGAATATAACATTGCAGCATATAGCAGCAGTAAAAGGAATATACTGAACCCACTGCCTAGCTGCTTCTATAGTGAGTATTGTAACCTTTTTACTAAGAATAAAAATCGGATCCGGAGTAAAGAAAAATGGTAGCACATTAAAAACTTTTTGGATATTTAAAAAAATAGGTAGATAAAGCAAAATGGTCAATAAGGCAACTACAAATAACGAGATTAACAACGGAGTGATATTTATCTGGCTGCTCTTTCTAAATTCAGAAATTATATAAAAAGATAAAATGGCGATGCATACGCTAAACGGATAGATAAAAGTCGGTATGATATAAAATCCTAAGGCTGAGGATATTATAAACCATAAGTATCCTCTCTGAAGCTGACTAGAAATAAGTTTATGAGCAGAAGACAAAGCAAGAATACTAAATAAAATCATAAGGGTATAACCGCGTGCGTTACTGGAATACTCAACAAGAATGGACGAAGCAGCCAGAAGTGCTGAAGAGATAAGCGCAGAATTTTTATCGTATATCCTTTTCACCCAGGCATAATTTGCCCAAATAATTAATATACCCGCAAAGAAGGCGGGTAGGCGGATTATTGCTGGCGCAGGACCAAAAAGCTTGAAGAAAATATGAACAAAAAAAGTATGCAGAAGATGATTGTTTGGACTCAGATAGTTAGATAAGGCAATGCTCAAGGGCTTACTGGAAAAAAGTAAAAAAGAAAATGCCTCATCATATCCGATAGGTTGAAATAAGAAAAGAAACCTAATAACAAATGCGATAAAAATAATGAACAATAAATAGGGCATCTTTCTATTTAATTAATCCTCAATACGCCACTGTTACCTAATCTATAAAGCGTAGTGAATCTATCCTTAGGTTGCCGCCTCATAAATGGTAAAAGATAATCTTGGGTTTCAGTGGAAAACTCATCGATGATAATGTAACGGACATTATTTTCTCTTATCTTCTTCCAGAAAAGATTATCATCAGGGTTATAAGGATAAAATATCGCTTTTTGATTAGTATAAAAATAAGTAATCGTTGCTTTACGAGAAAAAATAGTGGCTTTTTCTTTTATATTCATCCCTATCCATTTATTAACTGAAATAAAATTCTTTACTGATATCGGCAAATCCTGATAGCTAAATCTTCGCATCGGTAACGATACCAGGGCAGAATAAAACAATAGGCAACAAAACGTAAGAAAAAGCAACGTAGCTAAACGCTTCTCTAGAAGTTTTGATATAAACTGAAGAAAACTTAACAGGTAAAACACTATAAAAGGAAGGATAGGCAAGATATAGCGGTCGCTAGCTCCAATGCTCCTATAGCAGACTAACATAACAAAAAACAAATAGATCAAAAAATAGTAATGTATTACACAATATTTGTCCTGGCGTAGCTTAAGCCAGAAACCCGAGAGTATAGCAACTATCGCTATCAGGCTCAACCAAGGCTCTAGCAAGCTGAATTTCTTACAGATAGGAAAAAATAATATACGGCTAATAGTTTCGATATTATAGTTAGCTCCATCAATAAATCGAGAAATTATTACCATTGGATGGTTAAGTACCGAGCCTCGGTAGGGAACATAATAATCAACGCGGAAAAAACCTTCTATATGCTCAAAAGTTCCCAACCCGGAAGCGGAAGCTCCATAGACAAACCAAGTTAGCAAAGCTATAAAAAAACCCAGGCTTATAAAGCTAAGGGTTTTGAATTCCTTTTTTATCAATAGTACGGCAGCTATACCCAGAAAAAGTGTGAAACCAATATACCTTGAAAAAAAAGCCAATAATATAGCTAAAAGGATAAAGGGTAATAATATCTTGGGGTTTTTCTGTTTTTCAGAATAATAGGCAAATAAAAGAAGCGTAGCGCTTGAAAAAGCTAAATAGGGAACTTCAGATAAAATATAATTTGTTGCATAAAAGATAAAATCCCAATTAAAAACAAAAAGTAAGACAGTAAAAAATGCAATTTTCCTGCCCCCATACTTTTCAAAGAGTTTATAGAGAAATAGCAGGCTCAGAGCCCCTAAGAGGGCAATTAATAGGTGCATAGCATAAAAATTTCTTCCCCAAAAGCAAACAATCGGTAAAAGCAAAATCGGAAAAACTGGGGGATATTGCAGGCTAAATGGCTCGCCAGGATAATTAACTGCCCTGAATCCTTTCCCGCTAGCTAAACTTTCAGATAAAATAATATATTGAGCGCTGTCTCCTCCCAAATCAAAAAAACCAAAAGGGATAAATTTAAAAACAAAATATAAGAAAATCATAATTAAAATAACCCAGGAATATTTTCTTTTAATACCCATGAGTTGTAAAACTTTTTTCTGACACATCGTTTATAATTTTAGTTGATGAACTACGAACATTTGATAACTTTACAAGTTTTGATAGGAATTGTCAATATCTGGAAGTTATCTGACGGATAGGGCTTACTGATAAAACAAGGAAAATTTTATCCGGTTTCGGTTCGACCTAACCTCAGTTGTGCAATCTGCTCTGAAATCAAACCCAGCATAAAGATAATTACGCTTGTGGTTATCAGTAAGACAGACATATTCGTAAACCGATGATATGCAACAAAAGTGTAGACATAATAACCTACTCCGAGAATAAAAAAGAAAACACTCACTGGCAAAAATATTTTAAACGGCGAAAAAAGAGTGGCAATCTTTGCTATAATTAGTAAAAAATTAAATCCGTCAGATAAGGCATTGATTTTACTTTTGCCCTGCCTCGCTAGCATGGTTATCGGCACATATTTTATACTTCTTCCAGTTTTTAATAATGCCAGGGTTATAGTCGTCGGGTAAGAGAAACCATTTGGTAGAAGATACAGGAATTTTTTTGCCAAGTCACGCTTAATTATCCTGAAACCAGATGTCAAATCTTCAACATCAAATTCTGTAACATAACTGGCCAAACAGTTATAAATTTTATTCGCCAGCTTTCTAAGTAAAGTTATTTTCGAATTTTTGCTTCTTGCACCGACGACCATATCATATTTATCAATATGTTTTAATAATTGCGGGATATCCTCGGGATTATGCTGGCCATCACCATCCATTAATACCAGAATATCACCTTTCGCCTCTCTTATCCCTCGCTTTACAGCTGCTCCGTTACCCATGCGATAAGGCTGCTTTAATAGTTTAACATTGTAATTTAAGACTAGATCACTTGAAGAGTCTGCTGAACAATCATCAACAATAATAAGTTCATAGTCTTTTGTTACATTAATCTGAATAGCTTCAATTAATTTTCTTAAACTTTCTTCTTCGTTAAAAATCGGAATAACTATACTTATCATTTTCCCTTAATAGTAAATATAAAAAGGGGAGATTTTCTCTCCCCTTTTTATATTCAAGTAAAAATATAAATTACTGCGCTAATTACCAATTCCAGCCCGATGAAGCAGCCGCCTGGCCTGTCTTCATAACTCGACCTGCTTCCGTTCCAGCATTGCCACCATAAGTCCATCTGAAGCTCGTTCCCTTATCTAACGTCGTACAAGGACTAGAAGCACATATTTGAGTAACCGCAACGTCTAAGCGTCCTGTCAAAACTGATTTATTTGCTGGAAAACCAGGTAAACCGCTAACTGCCTGAGATGCGTAATAAAGCTGAGCAGCAGAGCGTAGTGAACCTAACTCTGATTCGGCAGTTGCTTTTCTAGCCTTTTTAGATAAGTCCACAAATTTCGGAATTGCTACGGCAGCTAAGATTGCTAATATTGCTAGAACTATAACCAATTCGATTAATGTAAAACCTCTTAGTCTCTTTAACATATTTCACCCCCTCTCAATATTAAAAAAACGTTATTATTAAACATAACATCTGGCTGAAAAAAAGTCAAGAGATTTTTGCTATGAATCTACAATCATCTGCAAATTTACTTCAAGAACAACCGAGACATATTCCACATTGGCAAGAATATGGCTAGGGCTAGAAATAACACCATAACACCTAAAAATAATATAAGTATTGGTTCAATGAGCGTAGTTAGGTTCTTTATTGTATTTTCTACTTCCTTATCAAAGTGCTCGGCAATCTTCAATAATAATGAATCCAGAGCGCCGCTTTCTTCTCCGGCAGCAACCATATGCACAACCATTGGCGGAAATACCTTATGTAAGGCTAACGGCCCAGACATCCCCCGGCCTTCTTTTACATTGTCCCTGACATCATTTAATGCCTTGGTTACTTCAACATTACCTAATACGTCTTTGGTTATATCCAGCGCTTGCAAAACCGGCAAACCACTTTGAAGAAGTGTACCCACAATCCTGGAAAACCTGGCCATAATTGCAGATTGCATTACCTTGCCAAACACCGGAACCTTTAATGTAAATTTATCCCAAATTGCCCTGCCTGTTTTAGAACGTAAAAACATTTTAAAACCAACAATTGCTAAAATAACAAGAATTATAAGAAGATACCAATACTGATGAAACAATTTATTAATCAAAAGCATAATCCGTGTTGGAAGTGGTAATTCAGTATTAAATTTCTCAAAAAGACTGGCAAATTTAGGCAGAATAAACGTAGTAATGCCGATAAAAACCCCGGTAATAACAACAACTACAATTAAAGGATAACGCATCGCTGTCTTAATCTGAGCTTGAGTATCAGCCTCTTTTTCACCTAGTTCTGCTAAACGCATCAATATATCGCGCAACTTTCCTGCTGCTTCGCCGGCGCGCACCATACTGATATAAAGAATAGAAAAGACGTCGGGAAAACGATTCATAGAGTCCGATAGTTCACTACCGCCCTCTACATCTTTTTTAACCCTGCCGACTATTTCCTTAAGGCGCCAGTTTTCGGTCTGCTCTTCTAATGCCCGCAATGAAGTCAATATCGGCATACCCGCGCCTTCAAAAGTAGCCAACTGTCTGGTCATTAAATTTATATCCTTCAGGGTAATTATTTTTAGCTTCCTAATCAGAGTTTGAAATAAAACTAAGCCTTTTTGCTCATTGATTTTTATGGGCGTGTAGCCCATATTCTTAAAATATTCAATGAGCATTTCTGTATTCTTGGCTGCAATTACTCCGTTAATTGCCCGGCCGTTTCTATCTCTTACCTTATATACAAAATTTGGCATAATTAAATTTTTATATCGCGACCTGAGTTACGCGCAAAACCTCTTCAATTGAGGTAACACCGTTAATTGCTTTTAACAAACCATCATCACGTAAAGTAATTAACCCAGCTTTCTTCGCGTGGCGCATAATCTCGTCGCTGGAAACCTTAGCTATGGTCAATTTTCTAGTCTCTTCGTCCATTAACATTAACTCGTAAATTCCCAGCCTTCCTTTATAACCAATGTCAGAACAATGCTTGCAGCCAACTGCTTTATAAAATGTATAATCCTTATTTGCTTCAAGGCCTAATTCCTTTAATAGCTCGGCTGTCGGCTTATAGCCTTGCTTACAATTGTTGCAGAGAATCCGCACTAATCTTTGGGCTACAACTCCAACAACCGAAGAAGCAATCAGAAATGGCTCAGCGCCCATATCCACCATTCTAGTCAAGGCTCCGGGCGCATCATTAGTATGCAATGTTGAGAATACAAGCTGGCCAGTGAGGGAAGAATGAATGGCAATCTCTAATGTTTCTAAATCACGAATTTCTCCGACCATTATAACATTCGGGTCTTGCCTTAATATTGAACGCAACCCCGCAGCAAACGTAAAACCCGTCTTAGGGTTAATCTGTGCCTGCCTGATTAAAGCTAACTTATACTCAACAGGATCTTCAAGAGTAATAATGTTTTTTCCAATTGTATTTATTGTCTGCAATGTTGCATAAAGTGTTGTTGTCTTTCCGCTTCCGGTTGGCCCGGTGACCAAAATAATCCCATAGGGCCGGCGGATCATGACGTGGAATTTTTTTAGCGCATCAGGTGAAAAACCCAATTCTTCAAGGCCGATCAATAAACTGCTTTTATTTAGAAGCCGCATAACTACATTTTCACCATAAATTGTCGGAAAAGTAGAAACGCGTAAGTCCACCTCACGTTTACCTGCCCTAAGCGTAAAACCTCCATCCTGAGGTTTTCTTTTTTCGGCAATATCCATCTTAGAAAGAATTTTCACTCGCGAGATAATCCCATTCATTAAGAATTTTGGCGGAGATGGCTTCTCATACAAAATACCGTCTATACGCAGACGGATTCTTAATTTTTGCTCATCTGGTTCGATGTGGATATCCGAAGCGCCTTCTTTGATTGCCTGAACAATCAATAAATTAACCAGGCGGATTAATGGCGCCTCTTCAGCTAATTGCTCGGAATCTTTTATATCCTCAGAATCTTTGAGTTTTTCCAGCATCTTATTCATATCTTCTTCGCTTATATCTTCCACAATATGGTCAATATCACCAGCTACGCCGTAGTAATTATCAATAGCCGCAGTAATTGAGTTGGCAATGCTTAAAACCGGATCAATCTCGCATTTGCTTTTGGAGTGAATTTCATCAATAGCTATAATATCTGAAGGATCAGCCATCGCCACAGTAAGGCTATTACCCACCTTAAATAATGGAATCAACGTATACTTAGATGCCACGTCTTTTGTAATCAATTTTAAGACTTCCCGGTCTACAGTATAATCAACAAGGTCAATAAACGGCACGCCCATATCTTTAGCAACAATCGCCGCTGCCAAAGCATTATTAACCAAACCTTGCCGGATTAAAACCTTCTCTAGGGGTAGGGCGCTCTTCTTTGCCTCTTCTTTTGCCAGCGCTAAGCGTTCTTGCGAAATCAATTTTTGTTCAATTAAAATTTTTTCTAAATTCTTCTTTTCTTCCGCCATTAATTATTCTCCTTAATTTGCCTTCTACTCCTTACCACTCCAAAGTCTTAGTTGAGTATTATTTGCACCATCACTGACAATAACATGATCACGCTGTATTTCAATTACTTTATTGCCGTCAACAACATCGCCGACAACAACTATTTTATCATTAATAATCGCCTGGGGAAAGTCTTTATCCCAAAGAATCCCCATAAGATTCAAACCCGCCAAAGAAGTCACTCCTTTAGCGAGCGTAAACGGATTCCTGCCCCAATTCTTGAACTGACTTGTGTTGCGTTTCTTAATACTCTTATTAATATTTAAATCTGACTCTTTAGTCTTTTTCTGCGCCAGGGTAGATGACTGTGACTCTTCCTTAATGCGTCCTTTGCGTGTATTTAGTTTCTTAAAAGAAGACGCAAAGACGAAAACCATTAATAAAACTAAAAGTGATAAAATTATAAAACGCGTATTCAATCTCATTCGTTACTCACATACATTGCCAATTCTAAAGAGAGTTTCAAATTAGGCAATGCTTCTTTTAATGTTTCAATTTTTATTTTTTGAACAACAACAACACTTTTCTCTAAATCTTCTAACGACCCGAGAAAATTACCAATTGCCTGAAAATCACAGGTAGATTCGATTGAAATCGGCATCAGCATAAAATCAGATCCTAAAGCTGCCATCTCTGATTGCTTCAAAGAATCAAATTTAAAATCCAGGCTGTTAGCCTTTCTGGTTAATTCATCCAAGGCTTGCGTAATTTCCTCTTGGCGCGTAATCGCCTTTGCCTTTAAGTTGTCGCTCGTTGCGATCTGTTGTTTTATGTTTTCAAGTTTTTTGCTCTCCTGCTTGTAGCGAATAGACAAGCTATCTAAATCCTTAAGCAACGGTAAATATAAAAATATAAAAATTATAATTACAGCTACTAATATAAAAATATAAATAATCGTTTTATTTAAGAACATATTCTTTACTCTATTTTTATAAACAATCATTCTACCTGGCATTTTAATTTGAATTCTGTCCGAATAACCAAAGTGTCTTCTTTTAATTTCTTGCTTTCTATGAGGCTGACATTTTTAAATATGCCTTTTTCTAAGCTAAGCATTAGATCAGACAAGGTAGCCTCACTTGTATCCGCCTTAGAAATAATGACTCCTTCCACCAACAATTCGTCATTATGATAAGACATCCTCTCTAGATAAGTGTTATCCGGGATTATATTGCTGATTTCTTTAAACACTTCAAGCCAGCGAGGCTCATGGCTGTAAATCTGACTGATTACTACCTTTGTGCTCGCCTCTTTCTGTTTATAGCCTGAAGCATAAATCTGGGCATCTATTGCCTCTATCCTTTTTTGCATCCCAAAAATAGCAAGTTTTGCCCCAATTAGGAAAAATGCACCGATTAAAATAGATATGGTAAGAATTACCTCTAAGGTTAGCTTTCTTATAAATAATTTATTCTGCTGCCTTATTTCAACCGGCAATGAATTTATTTCAATGGTTTTCGTTGCGAGCTCGTCAATAATACTCCTGGCTGCTCCGATACATAAAAATAGCGCTGAATCAAACTCTAAATGTATCTTGTCTTTATCTATAAGACCAGAATCTTGCTTAACTACAACATCCTTAAACGGATTAGCCACTTGGACTGGAATACCCAATTGTTGGTTTAAGAATAAATCTAGATTCTTAAGATTTGCGCCTCCGCCCAATATTACCAAACGGTCAACTTCCGATGCCCCTAA
>JAGVEL010000012.1 GCA_020058285.1 Candidatus Omnitrophota bacterium | reverse complement strand
CGGGTTCCCTACGGAACGAAATCCCGGAAAACGATTGTAAGGTTTTCTTTAGAGAATATGCTCTTTCTTTTGGAGAAGAAAGTAAAGTTGATTGTCGTTGCCTGTAATACCTCTTCCAGCCTTGCCTTGCCGATTATAAAAAAGCATTTTAATATTCCGTTAATTGGCGTTATTGAACCGGCAGTTAAGATGGCGGTGAAAGCCACGAGTAATGGGCGCATTGGAGTTATTGGTACGCGGGCGACTATTGACAGTAAGGCCTATGAAATAAAAATAAGACAATTTAATAAAAATTTTAAGGTTTTTAGTAAGGCTTGCCCTTTATTTGTGCCATTTGTTGAAGAAGGCTGGTTGGATAATCATCCGATATATGAAATCGCCCAGATATACTTGGAGGGGTTAAAAAGAAATAAGATAGATACGCTAATCTTAGGTTGCACGCATTATCCATTATTAAAGAAAGTTATTAGCCAAGTTTTAGGCAAGAGCGTTACACTGATTGATTCCGGGATTGAGGTTGTCCGGGAGGTGAGGGAGATTCTAAATTCAGAGGATTTGGAAGCAATAAGCAAAAAAAGAAAAGCGCCGATATTCTACGTTAGCGATGAACCGTCCAGATTTAAAAAATTAGGCGAGAAATTCCTGGGAACAGAGATAAACCGGGTTTTGAGGGTGAGCAAATGAAATTTAAAATTTCAGTTACAGATTATTTTAGTGCTGCCCATAGTTTAAGAGGTTACAAGGGTAAATGCGAAAGCTTGCACGGCCATAATTTTAAAGTTAAAGTAACCTTGGGCGCAAGCACCTTAGATAAGCTGGGTATGGTTTGCGACTTCCATATAGTTAAGCAAGAATTAAAAGATGTACTTGGTGTTTTAGACCATAAACATCTTAATGAGCTTAAATTTTTTAAAAAAAATAACCCGACATCTGAAAATATTGCCAGATTTATTTTTGAAAGTTTAAAGCCTATGTTTAACAAGCCGGCATCTAAGCTTTTAGAAGTTAGAGTATGGGAGACTGAGGTTAATGAGGCATCGTTTGGCGAGTAAAAAGGCGGTAGTGTTGTTATCCGGCGGGCTTGATTCAGCTACTACTCTTTTTTTAGCTAAAGAAAAAAAATATGATGTTACTTGTTTGATTTTTGACTACGGTCAAAAGCATCGGCGTGAGATAATTAGTGCAAAACTAATTGCTAAAAAGGCCAAGTGTGACTTTAAATTAATAAAGCTAAAGATGCCTGCGATTGCGTCAAGCCTTTTAGATAAAAAAATTAAAATTCCTGAAGCACATTTTTCAGGTAGAATCCCGTCAACATATGTACCAGCAAGGAATTTGATATTCTTAAGCATTGCTGCTTCGTTTGCTGAAAGTATTGGCGTTGATTCAATATTTATCGGAGCAAATGCTATTGATTTTTCTGGTTATCCTGACTGCCGTGCACAATTTTTCACGAGTTTGAACAAGACGATTCAAGTTGGCACTAGGGCAGGCGTAGAAGGCAAAGGCATTAAGATTTTGACACCATTGATTAAAAAATCAAAAAAACAAATTGTTAAGCTAGGCTTAAAGCTTGGGGTCCCTTTTGAGTTAACCTGGTCGTGTTACAAAGGTGCTAAAATACCTTGTGGCATATGCGAAAGTTGTGTTTTGCGCCAGAAAGGTTTTATTGAAAATTACTTAATTGACCCGGCATTGAGTAGTTAAATGAAAAATATTTCCCAGATTTGCGAGATATTTACAAGTGTTCAGGGCGAAGGCCCTTATTTAGGTCAAAGACAGACTTTTATCCGTTTTTACGGCTGTAATTTAAATTGTAAATTTTGTGATACTCGGCTGGTTAATTTTAGAGAACTTTCTTTGGAGCAAGTGTTGGAAGAAATAGACACAACCTGTTTTATCGATTCCCTGAGTATCACAGGCGGGGAGCCACTGTTACAAGCAGAATTCTTAAAGACACTTTTACCGATTCTAAAACAAAAGAAATTTAAAATTTATCTGGAAACAAACGGCACGTTGGTTAACCAATTAAGCTCGCTTATTGATTTTATTGACATTGTCTCAATGGATTTTAAATTGCCTAGCAGTACTGGGCTTAAAAGTTATTTTCCTGAGCATGAAGAATTTTTGAAAACAGCTTTAAAAAAAGAGGTTTTTGTTAAAGCGGTCATCAGCCTTTCTACTACTTTGGATGATATAATGAAGTCAGTTGACATAATCAGCCAGGTGGATAAAAAAATCTTGCTCGTTTTACAGCCGGATACAAATCAACTAAGCCGCCAGCTTTTGGATAAGATATCTGAAATGCGTTCTTATTGCCTGGGACATTTGAATTCTGTTCGAATAATTCCTCAGATGCACAGACTTGTAGGAGTACAATAAGATGCAAATAAAGAATAAAGTTTCTTCTTACGAATTAAAACAGGAGCATATTCGCAAGTTAAAAACCCCGGAAATCGAAGTTTGGGTAAATAAATATCCGGACAAGGACTATCTTATAAGAATTAACACATCGGAATTTACCTGTATTTGCCCTAAGACAGGCTTGCCGGATTTTGCCGCAATAACTTTGGAGTATAAACCAGCCAAGTTTTGCCTGGAGTTAAAATCACTTAAGTTGTATTTAACTTTTTTTCGCGATATTGGCATATTTCATGAGCATGTAATAAATAAGATTTTTGATGATATCCTAAAAGCCTGTCAGCCAAAATGGATGAGTATTACTATGGAGTTTAATCCCCGAGGAGGGATTGCGACTACAGTAAAGAGAGAATATAAAAAATGAGAATAATTAATAGCCAAACCATCAGAGATATTACTAGTCAGTTAGCAATTAAAGCAAATATCAATTTGCGGCCAGACGTATTACGCGGTTTAAGAAAAAGTTTAAAGATAGAGACTAATAAGATAGCCCGCAATGCCTTGCGAACCATAATCCATAATGCCTTAATCGCCACTGATAAGCAAATAGCAATCTGTCAGGATACAGGCCTTCCGATAGTGTTTATTGATATTGGCGATGAGATTTTTGTTAAAGGTAATATCTATAAAGCTGTTAATCAGGGTATAAAAGATGGTTACAAAAAAGCCCATTTTAGGCAATCAGTTATTTTAGATCCCTTGCGAGCCAAAATGGATGTAGATTTTTGTCCGGCAGTAATACATATCAGGATTGTTAAAGGAAGACGTTTATCATTGACAGTTTTACCAAAAGGTTTTGGCTGCGAGAATAAGAGTGCGGTGAATATGCTTAAACCCACAGCAAGTACAGGGGAAATTATCAAGTGGATTTTAGATATTGTTAAGAATGCTGGTCCGGATGCCTGTCCGCCGTTTGTAGTGGGTGTTGGCTTAGGTGGCACGCTTGATGAAGCAGCGAGATTAGCTAAATATGCGCTTTTGCGGCAGATTGATAAACAAAATCAAGATAAAGTGTTATCCGGGTTAGAAAGTAAAATATTAAGAGAGATTAACTTAACAGGCTTAGGGCCTTTTGGTTTTGGCGGCAAGACAACTGCTTTGGCGGTTAAAATTGAAAAAGCACCTACGCATATTGCCGGCTTGCCTGTGGCGCTAAATTTGAGCTGCCATGCTTTGCGTAGCGCAACTAAACTATTGTAACTACAAAGAAATAATCTGTCCCTTGCTTAAACGCTGGGAAAATCTCTACGATATTTTCCCAGCAAGCTGCGCCCTGCAGAATTTTTACCCGCGAAGCGCAGGAAAAATTCTACAGGATTAGTCCTAATACAATCTTGGCTTTGCCAAGATTGTGTAGGAGGATTAATT
>JAGVEL010000028.1 GCA_020058285.1 Candidatus Omnitrophota bacterium | reverse complement strand
TAAGTTCTTCCTTCCTTTGTTTCATAGCAAAATAAGCATTGTCAATTAAATTAAAGAAAACTTCCTGCATTTGAGGGAGATTAATTTTTATTTCTGGTAGATTCTCGTCATAATCCTTAATGATGTCAATTTCACTTAATTTTACTTTATATTGAGCCATTTCTATGGCTGAATTAATAACCTTATCGAAAGAAACCAAATCATATCCTTCTTGGCCTGGTCGTGAATATTTCAATAAACCCTTTACTATTTCACCGCCCATTTTAACATTTTCTTCAATTCTTTTTAGGGCATTTTGAACATTGCTTAAAGTACTTTGTAACTCAGAAGAAAGGCTATTCTTGTCAAGCATTTTTATAGTATCAACTGTATCGCCGGCAATTAAACTAAGCGCATTGAACCTATTGTTAATCTGATGCGACAATCCATCTGCCATTGTGCCAAGCGTAGCCATCTTTTCCGCTTGAAAAAGCTGTTCTTGCGTTTTCTTGACTTCTTCAAAGAATTGTGCATTTTGAATAGCTAGAGCCGCCTGATTAGCCAGTGTTGATAAAACATTTAAGTCATCCTGAGTATACATTCGTCTACTTTTTTTATCGCCTAATGTTAAAAGGCCCAAAAGCGAATCTTCAACCAGACAAGGCACAATTACTGAGGCTTTTAAATCTGACATTTGAAGCTCTATATTTTTAAAATTTTGAGCCAAGCTATCTTTAGATGATTGGCTAAAAAGCTTAAATTCCTCAAAAACCAAAGGCTGCTTTATGCGATTAAGATATCGGACAAGCGGGCTTTCTGATGATAAACTAAAAATATTCCCAAATCCAAATCGTGATGCTCTTAAGGTATATTGATTTGGGTCAGGACCTATTAAAAATACCTGAACATTATTATTTTTAAGCGCTTTACTTATAAAATGGACTATTAGACCGATAAGTTTTTTTAGATTTCTGATTTGAACCATTCCCTGAGAAGCTTGCAGCAATAGATTATGAGCACGTTTTTCTTCAGCCAAAATTTTATTCAATGCCTTGTGTTGCAAAAACATATATATAAATGGCCCTAAAGTAGCAAATAAGAGTAAACTTCCCATTGGTATCCAAAACCATTTGTAACCAAAAGTACTTATTAAGAAATTTTGTCCCCATCCTGCTAATCCAAAAGGGATGCCTAACACTAAGGAATAAACTAATCCAAAAATTGCACCTCGAGCAATTGCGACATTGATATTCATTAGGCGATATCTAAGAATAGCGTAAGTACCGATAATTACATAGATAGCCACACCAAAGTTAGTAAATGGGTAAATATTTATACCAAAGGCAGGAAAAAGGGTAGGCCCACCACCAATAAATCCAATCACCAAACCAATAAAAAGATAAAGAGCTTGAGTATGCACGATGCTTCTTGTTGTTCTTAAGAATTTAAACAACTCATAATTAGTCAGTAATACAACCGAGATCCATTCTAGATATATAAGAACATAAATGGGTGTCGCTTGGTTATAATAAATAGAGCTAAATAATATTTTCCAATTATTCAATACAAGATCAGTTTTGAAGACAGTTAAGAGAAGAAATAGGATTGCAAAAGAATAAATTGTAATTATACTTTTCTTTCTTTTGAGTCCACAGAATACACATATTGTGTGATAACAAAAAGCGGCTATGAAATAACCCCCTATGCAAGCTAGCGCCCAGGCAAAACTAGCGGAAGATATCGTCGTCGCCTTCCCCGCTAAAAAACATCCTACGCCCCAAATAAATACTGCAATATTAAAAAGTCCCCAAATCTTATGAAGTTTAGTCTTGCCATAAATTAGTAGAATAATAATTAATATTAAGCTTGTAGCTGCTATCAAAAGTCCACAAATTGAAAGTAAGTTCATAATTTGCCTTCTTCCCGCAGAATTAAAATTGCAGTGTCATAGCCACAATTTGCAACCGAAGTAATTCCACTACTTTGATTTGTCCAATGTCCAGTTAAAAATAGATTGTCTAGCGGTGTTTTTTGAGACAAATCTGGATCGCCAAATTGCTTAGGCGTACTAGCCCATCCATAAGCAGCGCCTCGGTAATTATAAGTCCACTTATACAGAGTTATTGGAGTGGCAATAATTTTTAGAATGATATGTTTTTCTAGTTCAGGTATAAACACTTTAGACATTCTAATTAATCTATCAGCTAATAACTCTTTAGCCGCCCCATCCCAATAGCTAGTATCCTTAAATGGAACATTAGTACATAAGCAAATAGACTCAGTATCATTTATTAGCAGAGATCGATCTTTAGCAGAACTGCTTGTAATAGCAAAGTGCTCATTTTGACAATTAATAAGACTATGGTATATTTTTTGAATATCATAAGTAGCGATAACCCAAACATTAGCCTTTAATTCCGGTATTTCATTTAAATTTTTTGTGATGCCAAGATATAACGAAAAGACTGATAATGAAGGTAAAAAAATATTAATTTTATTTTTAATTCTTTCTAGAGACACTTCCCCGTTAGTGAACTCAAAGAAAGTTTGCCTAGCATCGCATGCCGAAACAACGTATTTTGATGATATAAGCTTTCCGTCGGCTAAAATTACACCATCTGCCTTACCATTAGCAATGCTTATTTTCTTTACAAGCGTAGACAATATGATAATACCTCCTAATGCCTCAAACCTATTCGCCAATAAATCAGAGAAAGATTGGATACCTCCAATAGGATAATAGCCGCCATCAAATAGGAACTCTCTATAAATAAAGCAACCGACGAATGCCGAAACTTCTGTAGCAGGTAAGCCAGCAAGGCTTAATATCAAAACAGATAAAATAGTCTTAAGTCTGCTATCTGTAAAATAGCCAGATAGCATTTCTTCAAATGTTTTACTTCTTTGTTGTAAAATTAAACTTATCGGCGAAAAAGCCATAAATCTAAAAAAAATATCAATTTCCTTCTTTTGATTTGGAAAATATTTTTGGAATTCTTGAATGGTTTTATCTAAATCGTGAAAAAAATTAATCTTAAATTCGGGTGTAACTACAATATCGGACGGATCGTGGACCTTGAATTTATTCCTCGTCTCGATTCCCAATTCTTCACAGAACTTATTTAATCGCCCTCTTTTTCGTAAACTCGACAATACATGTACGCAAGCATCAAAATTAACACCTTTCCTTTTAAATGAGGTACAATATCCTCCTGGTTTAGCATTTTTTTCAACAATTAAAGTTTTTAAGCCTGCTTTAGCTAAATAACAGCCACAAACCAGACCACCAATACCTGCGCCAATTATAATTACATCATATTCATCTTTTTTCATAATTTATTATATTTTTCTGAAGATAGATGCTGCATTAAAACCTGCAAAAGCGCAACAGATTTTCATAACAGTTTTTAACTCTGACTTAAGTTGTTTTTTGACTAGAGATAAATTGAATTTGGAATCAGGACTATCATAATTTAGCGTTGGAGGAACAATATTATTTTTTAAGGAAAGTAAAAGTATTGCTGTTTCGAGTAAAGCGCTACTGCCTAAATTGTGGCCAATATAAGGTTTAAACGTAGTAATCAAGGGTTTCTTGGAGTTATTGCCGAATGTATCTGTAATTGCTTTTGCTTCGTAATAATCTATAGGTTGAGAACCTACGCCATGCGGGCAAAGCAACTCAACATCCTCTTTATCCACTTCAGCTGCATCAAGGGCTTTTAAAATTGCTCTTTGGTATGATGTGTTGCCAATTTGCGGAACAGTTATTTTCCAGCCTTCTAAATCAAAACCGCCACCTAAATATTCAGCATAAATTGAAGCTTTTCGTCTTTGCGCATATTCTAAATCTTCTAAAACTATACCTACTCCACCATCACCGAAAACCAAACCATTACTGTCTTTGCAAAATGGCCTTATTTTTCCATCTGGAGAATAAATGCCAATCTGTTTAAACCAAAGATACTTATAAATATCAGGATAATCAGATGCTGCAACAACTACAGCTTTTGCTTGATTATTCTTTATTATCTGGCTTGCAGATTCAAGTGCGTACAGTCCAGAAGCACAGGCATTGTTGATAAATAAAGAGTAATTATGAATATTAAAGACTCTAGTAACATGAAAAAGGTCAGCAAAGGTTTGGATATCGTAGCCACTTTTTAAAAATTTGCAATAAAACTTGTCAAAAAATTCCTTTTTGGATAAATCTTTCTTTTGCTTGCCAATCAACATTTCGTAAGCAATATCGCTGATTTTAAAACCAAAAGGCATTAGGCCTAGATTCTCGTGAGCTAAAACTAAGCCAATATCGTTACTTTCAGAGTCAAATTTAAGCTTACTATCATCTAAAGCCAGCTTAACTGCGGCAATAAGATAGTTTAAATCAACTATTTCTTCGCCTTCTTTCCATTCTTTAATATCATTTAATTTATCTTTATCTATGCCAAATTTCGAAATATCAAAATTATCAATTTTGTGGGTGTAAAATTCTCCCCAGAGTTCTCCATCAACAAGGCATTTTTCAAGCTTGATATTGGGTTTTTGTTTAAGTATCCCATTCCAAAAAGCATCTTTGCCAATACCGATTGAGCTTATCGGACCAATGCCGGTTATGACAATTCTTTTGTTTTGTTTAGACATTTTCTATTTATTCTTCTTGTCCAGTGCTTCTTTTACAACTTTCATTGCTTGGCCGAAATTGGTTATTTTGGGAATTTCCTCATCTCTGACAGCAATTTTAAAATGACGCTCAATTGCCACGGTAATCTCAATCGCCTTGATAGAATCAACACCCAAGTCTTTCCAGAAATCTGTTTCCGGCTTTAATTCTTCCGGCTCCCTGCCAATAACATTTGCAATCACCTGTTTCAGCTCTTGTTCTAAATTATCAGGAATTGTCTTTGCCATTAAACCTCCGTTAATTTATAAATTTCTTAAGCACTAAGCAAGAATTATTGCCTCCAAATGCGAAGGCATTCTTTAAAGCAATGTTAACTTTTTGTTTTCTTGAGATATTCGGAACACAATCTATATCACATTCAGGGTCAGGCGTTTCATAATTTATCGTAGGCGGTAAAATATCAAATTTGGCAGTCAGGCAACAAGCGATTGTTTCAATCGCGCTTGCCGCGCCCATTGTATGGCCAAGCATTGACTTAACTGCGCTAACCGCAATCCGTTTTTGGCCAAATACAGCTTTAATTGCAGCACATTCGGCTTTGTCATTATGTTTTGTTCCGGTTCCGTGGGCATTGATATAATCTACTTCTTGGGCACCTATCTTGGCTTCTTTTAAGGCGTTACGTATACAATCTGCTATGCCTTCAGGGTTGGGATTAGTCATATGATGCGCATCGCAACTGAGGCCGTAACCTAAAAGCTCAGCATAAATGGGAGCATTTCTTTTCTTAGCTCTATCTAAGGCTTCTAGTATTACAACCCCTGCACCTTCTCCAACCATCATTCCCTTCCTATTTTTATCAAAAGGTTGACATTTTTCCGGTGCAACAGCACCAACCTGGTTAAAACCAGTGAAAGAAAGATATGAAAATGCATCAGAACCACCGGCAATTACTAAATCTGCCTTATTTAATTGCAATAAATCTAAGCCATAACCAATTGCATAATTACCTGCAGCACAAGCTGTGGTAAAAATACGATTTATGCCTGTTGCTTTTAATTCTATAGAAACGTTTGAAGAAATGTTATTCACCGGGTATTGAATGATGGACCAACGATTAACTTCGCCGTGCCCATTCTTAACCCAAACAGCGTCCATCTTTTCAATTTCCTGAGACTCCCCACCTGTTGTACCAATGCAAACTGCCGTGCGAAGCGAACTAATGTCTTTGGGATCTAAATTTGCATCCTTCAGGGCTAATTTTGTCGCAGCAATAGCCAAATGAGATGCCCGAGCCATTAGCTTGACCTTTTTCTTGTTTAAAAAATTCTGGGGGCTAAAATGTTTTATTTCCCCTCCGTTATGCGTAAACTGGTTTGCGGTATCGAAAGCTTCAACCTTTGAAATCCCGGACTTGCCTTTAATTAAATTACCCCAGAAATCATCTTTCCCAATGCCGATAGATGATACAACGCCTAAACCAGTAATAACAATCCTCTTTTTTTTCATTTATCTTTTTGATGAACTGCAAATACCAAATCTGCTTCTGCAACCTTCGTGTCTTTTACAAATGCTTTTACCGACACAAAAGCTCCCGTGGCTAGCAACTTTACGGTTTGGGCTTCTAATCTTAATTGATCGCCGGGTAAAACAGGATGTGAAAAACTTGCTTTTATTGAGCCTAAGTAATAATCAGGTGTTTGTTTAAGTTTATCCTCAAACGCGCTATGATAAATTAGAATTGCCGTCTGGGCCATTGCCTCAACAATTAAAGTTCCGGGCATTACCGGCTTACCCGGAAAATGGCCTTGTATGAACCAATCATTGATAGTTACGTTTTTTATTGCTACGGCCCGCTTACCCGGCTCTAAATCTATCACTCTGTCAATTAATAACATCGGGTGCCGGTGGGGTAATATTTTTTTAATTCCGTCAATATCTAGCATTTTATCTATACCTCCCAATGATTAATGTTGTATTTGCACCATTCGGGCCAAAAGCATTAACCATTATTTTATCTAACTTTGCTTTTCTGGCTTGATTTGGAACACAATCAAGATCGCAATGAGCGTCCTTCTCTTTATAATTTATCGTCGGCGGAATAAATCCTTCCTCTAAAGTACCTAACGCAGCGACTATGGACATCCCAGCTGAAGCGCTGAATGTTTCACCGAGCATTGATTTTGTAGCTGTTATAGGCAATTCATACGCATAATCGCCAAATACTTCTTTAATCGCTTTTGTTTCAATTTTGTCTGCGTCTTCGGTGGAATTTGCGTTAGCAAAAATGCAATCAATGTCTTGAGGTTTTAATCTCGCGTCTTTTAAAGCTAAGCCCATTGCCTCAATCATTCCTTGACCTTTGGGATTAAATTTATAGAATTTAACCGGGTCAAAACAAGAACCAATGCCTAAAACTTCAGCATAAAT
>JAGVEL010000023.1 GCA_020058285.1 Candidatus Omnitrophota bacterium | reverse complement strand
ATAGCTTGGCGTCCAGGTAAATGTCTGGCCTGAGAAGGTTGCGCCGCTTGGCAGAGTAGCTGCAGAGTAAGTAAGCGTACCACCATCCGGGTCTGTGGCTGAGATATTAAAGCTAAGTAAGCTACCTTCGCTCACGCTCTTATTACCTATATTAGTAAGCACTGGTGCTCGGTTAGTATTATTAACAGTTATGATTATAGTTTCACTGTCAGCCAATGCGCTGTCAGATACAGTGAAGGTTACTGAATAATTACCTGATTGATTATAGTTAGGTGTCCAACTAAATGTCTGATTTGCAAATGTCGCACCTGTTGGCAGGCCACCAGCAGAATAAGTAAGGCTGTCACCATCAGGGTCTTGAGCAGATATATTAAAACTAAGTGCTGCGCCTTCAGCTACAGATTTGTTGCCAATTGCGTTTAACGCTGGAGGCTGATTAGGACCACCGCCACTTAATGTGAGATTAATCGTTGTTTGCTTAGCCGTGTCCATGGTTATCTGCTGGCTTGCATCTGTGTACCCAGCCTTAGACACAGTTATTGCGTAAGGATTATAAGTTGTTTTAACCGGAGCTGGAACTGGATAGAACGGGCTTTGCCTCCAATAAAACTCAGTCAAGATCGCAGCTATTTTTCCTTGCCAGTCAGTTGTCCCGGTAAAAACTGTGTTATTGGATTTATCTTTTATAACAACCTGGGCATCAGCAATTGGTTGATTGAGATTATCCTTAACGCTTAGGCCTAATGACCATTTAACTAAAAAACTACGGTCACCGCGTTGGTTATCGTAACTAGTGGCATCGCCCATCCAGGATTGCCCAACATTGGATAAATCAACTCCAGCGCCTAAATTACTATCCCAGAAAATATTATTAATTGATGTTCCAGCGTTGTTATAGCTTATTTCTTTGAAATTTGCAGGGTTTGACCCTTTTTGAAATGTATTATTAGCAAACAATGCGCCTGTTCCGCCTTGCCAAGTAACCCCTAAAAATCTAGTATCGCTAGTAATAGTGTTGTTATTAAAAATAAATGCACCATAATCATAAATCCCTTCAAAGCCGATTGCTGTAGCCACTTTGTTAGCGTTAGTGCTGGCAGCAATTATTGTATTATCATGGAAGACGTTCGGATTCTCTCCGGCTGGCAGAGGGCTCTTAGAGGTAATCCTCACGCAAATTCCATCGCCATTATCAGTGTCGCTATTATAATAAGCTGTTGTCTTAAAGGTATTATTATAAAATTCATTGTTAAAAAATTTTGTTTCGGAAAGAAGATAATCCGGATCGCGCATACGTAGCCCATGAGTCCAGCCAGCGTCGCCGTATTCTACGTTGCCGTGCTCTTTTATATCAATATAGTTATTATAAATCTTTGCGCCATCAATACCCTCAGCAGAACCATCAATTCCTTCAAGTAATAGGCCGCGGTTGCTAACATTTCCTGGCGCTTCAATAGTGTTATTAAATATCCTGGCTGTAACATCTTGGGTCTTTTTGCTAAAACCATGAACAATTAATTGATAGGGGTTAGTAGTAATGCCGTTAATGCGCATAATGTTACCCGAAACCTCCGCATCAGTAGCTGCCATGGTTTTTTTACTGGTAACGTTTATGCCAAACTGACCATCCCCATAAACAGTATTATTTTTTACATATGCATATCCACTAACTACTTTAACCACTGAGATTGCCGCCTTGGCATTGTGGCGATTAGTAATTCTAGTTAATGCAGCCTGGATTGTATTATCATGTATATAAATGTTGCCGCCTTCAATAGAAGTAATGCCTTGAGAGTCAATACCTTGATATAATCCCGTAATATTCGCTACCTCGCCTAAGCGCGCGCCTTCGTGGGCCAAGATAATTATATTGCCTGTCCCGGCTGCACCTTGAATTAGTGAACCATTTTTAATAACAGTTCGGTCTGCACTCTTAAAAGAACTGCCCGGGATATCTGCCGGATCAAAAGGATTCGGATTAGGCACATAACCAGGTGGAATAGCCACGCCATAACGATATTGACCAGCATCAGTACCAAAGGTTGCTGTGTGTCCATTTAAATCTAATGTAACGTCGTTGGCTGTAACCACAAAACAAGTACCAGTACAGGTTAAATCATTATCTAATATATAAATAGTTTTAGCCTGATCCAGCACAACCTGACCTTGCGTCTGAGTAATATGAACTGTGTTTAGCGCTACATCATTAACCGTGATTGTTATTGTTTCAGAATCGCTAAGCATTCCGTCAGAAACAGTAAATGTAACTGGGTATGCGCCAG
This sequence comes from Candidatus Omnitrophota bacterium, assembly GCA_020058285.1. Taxonomy (GTDB): domain Bacteria; phylum Omnitrophota; class Gorgyraeia; order JAHJTE01; family JAHJTE01; genus JAGVEL01. The sequence goes on along the minus strand of JAGVEL010000023.1, from coordinate 6,731 downwards.
CTTGTTCAAAACTCGGCGTCCAGGTAAAGATATTTTTTGCAAAGGTTGCCAGTAATGGCTTACCAGATACAGAATAGGTTAGGCTATCATTATTAACATCAGTTGCTGACACTGCAAAGCTCAAAGCAATGCCTTCATTGACTGATTTGTTGCTGATTGCAGCCAGCACTGGCGCCACGTTAGAATTATCAACTGTGATTGTTATTGTTTCAGAAGTAGTTAACTTACCATCAGTTGCCATAAATGTAATTGGATAAGTACCGGTTTGGACTGGGGTCCAGCTAAATTCTTTACGATTAGGATATAAACTATGCGTTGCGAAAGTTGCGCCTGCGGGCAATTGAGAAGTAGAATATGTCAAGGAATCGCCATCAGGATCAGTTGCCCATACGCTGAATTTAAGATTATAATTTGGGCTAACTTTTTTGTTGCCAATTGCAGCTAGGGCCGGCGCTTGATTAGGGCCATCATTAACTGTGATGAAAACAGCTTCATAATCGCTTGATGTTGCATCCTTGACTATAAAAGTAATTGCATAGCCTCCTGCCTGACTATAGCCCGGCGTCCAAGTAAATGTCTGATTAGTAAATGTCGCGCCTTGAGGCATACCAGCTGAATAGGTAAGCGCATCCCCATCTGCATCAGTTGCTGAAACAGTAAACGTTAATGTCTGGCCTTCAATTACTGTTTTATTGCCTATTGGCGCAAGAACCGGTGCAGCAGCAAAGGCTGAAGGGGTATTTGCCAAAAATAAAAACACCCCTACCACAACTGCTATTAAACTAGCAGTTTTTGCTTTATTCTTAAGTTGATTTGGGGTGTTTGTATGCATTTTTGCAACCTTTTTTTAACTCTTTAGAAAGCGGGCAAAGAAAAACCCTTGGTAACTTCGTCTCATCACCAAGGGTTACTCACCTTTGGTAGCATTTCCACCATAGCCCTTTCGGACTTTAGGTATTTGCTTTGAGCCCCTCGGGTTTCCCCGGGGTTTCCTTTTTCAGAAGGCGATCTTTACCAATTTACCAATTTACCAACTTTTTCTATTATAAGTATAACACCCAGAGCAAGAATTTTCAAGACCGAATTTTTAAAAATTAGTAAGTGATAAAATAATACTTAACTACTTGTGGGAATTAGGGTTATGTTTAGCACATTCTCAAGGACAACCATGTCCCGGGGAAGCAGTTGTATGTGTTAAGCTTCCTGCCCCTGGGCCATCATAATAATAGTACCAAGCATCGCCTCTACTCGAGGGGCATCCTGCACAAGCCTGAACGCAATAACTAGGGCAACTTATTATCCATCTTTTCGAAACAGGAGTATGATTAAGTGTCCATACGCCAGACGCATTCGGGCACCCCGGAGGAGCTTGGTCAAGCACTTCTTCATATGGAGGGGCGTTATCTAGCAATCCAAAGAGAGCTACATCTGGCCAAGGGTTTTGAACACCATTTAGTATATTTTCAGCATGCCCTAGGAGGATGGCACTTTTCAGGGCAGCTATTGTAGTCTTTTCTTGAATTACGGTAGCTTTACATGATAAATCCACAAATCTTGTAGTAGCTATAGAGGCTAATATTGCCAAAAGAGCCAAAACAATTATTAGCTCAAGGAGCGTAAAACCAAAATGTCCTTTTCTGCAAAAAATATTCACACTGGATATCCTAATAATGCTTACATACGCTTTTTATAATATTGTATAATTTCTGGATCATAACTTATTTTTTGCATCAAGTTATCTCCATCATTTTATCAATGGCTTTTTTTGCTTTTTTTCTTATTTCATCAGGTACTTTTACCTGTTGTTTCAACTCTTCTAACGACCAAAGCACCTTCTCTAGGGTTGTGCGTTTCATATTTGGGCAGAGTGCGAGTTCAGAAGCGGCAAAAAACCTTTTTCCTGGGTTATCTTTGGATAAGCGATAGATTAAACCTACTTCTGTTCCAATTATAAATTCGCTTGCCTTGCTTTCTTTAACGAATTTAGCCATTCTGCCTGTTGAAAGCGCCTCATCAGCCAAAGAAATAACATCTGGTCTGCACTCCGGGTGCACCAACACAACTGCATCCGGATGAACGCGAATAGTTCTGATGATATCCTCAGGCATAATCTTCACATGGGTCGGGCAATATCCATCCCAGGCAATCAAAACCTTGCCGGTTTTTTTTGAAACATAATCAGCTAAATATTTATCCGGCACAAAAATAATTTCGTCTTTCTTTATTAAGCTGTTAACTACTGCTACAGCATTCGTGGATGTGCAACAAATATCCAGTTCTGCCTTAACCTCGGCGCTGGTATTGACATAACCAACAACCACAGCCTTAGGATGGCGCTCTTTCAGCTCCCGTAAGTCCTGGGCAGTTATCATGTTTGCCATAGGACAACCGGCATTTATATCCGGCATAATTATTCTTTTATTCGGGCAAAGAATAGAGGCCGTCTCAGCCATAAAGTGCACGCCGCAAAAAATTATGATTTTTGCATCTACCTTAGCCGCGATACGGCTTAATTCCAAAGAATCTCCCCGGAAATCAGCTATATCCTGGATTTCTGGCAACTGATAATTATGCGACAAGATTACTGCGTTTCGCTCTTTTTTCAGTTGCTCAATCTTTTTGATTAAAGTTGTCATTTTACCCCTTTGGAAATCGTGCCTCCGCCAACAACTATATCCTTATCATAAAATACCACTGCCTGGCCGCAAGCTACTGAACTCTTTGGCTGGCTAAAAATAACTTTAGCGGTTATATCAGAAAAATTGGTTTTTGAGGGTATCTTAGATAGATATATTTTCGATTTAACCTCTTGCTGATTATAACGAATCTTTACTGCTAAATCAAGTTTAGCCTTTTTAATTGGGTAGAGAAAATTTAAATTGCGAGCCTCCAGGCCGGAAAAATAAGTCTCATCTTTAGTGCCCAGGGTTATTGAATTATGTTGAGCGTTTATATCCAGTACATAAAGTGGCTCTTTATAAGCTATGCCTAACCCCTGGCGCTGGCCAATAGTGTAATAAGCAATACCTTTATGAGTGCCTAAATAATTGCCATCAATATCTAAAATCGGCCCGGGTTTTATTATTTTTCCCAACTTAGCTAATCTATCTTTTAGAAATCCCCTGTAATCAGCGTTGGGAATAAAACAGATCTCTTGGCTTCCGAGCTTAGCGTGCACTGGCAGGTTATACTTCTTAGCCAAAGAGCGCACTTCTAACTTATCTAAGCTTGCCAACGGGAATAAAACGAATGGCAGTATTCTTTTATCAATCGCATATAAAAAATATGACTGGTCCTTAAGCCGATCCTTTGCTTTTTTTAATAAGTAACACCCAAGCTTTTTATCAAAACCCTTGTCTGCATAATGGCCGGTGGCCAAAAATTGTGCCCCTAACTCTTTAGCCTTCCTAAGTAACGAACCGAATTTTATCAATTTGTTACAAAGAACACAAGGATTTGGAGTACGGCCAGAAATGTATTCCTTTAAAAAATTTTCAACGACAAATTTTTCCAAATCTTTTGAGAAATTTAAAACATAATGTTTAATTCCCAAGAGCTTTGCAACATTTGCTGCATCCCTGATTGCCTCTGGCCCACAGCAAGCCGGCCTCTTAGACGTGCTAGAATCACCTACTGCAGTACCAAAACACATTGTAATGCCGATAACCTCATAACCTTGCTGTTTAAGAATTGCAGCAGCGACTGAAGAATCAACTCCACCACTCATTGCTACGACTACTCGTTTTTTCACAATCCACTCTCGGTTATTTGCTTAATCGCCTCAAATGTATTTTTAATCAAAAATTCTAATTCTCCCCTTGAAATTGCCAAGGGCGGCATAAGAACTATAACGTTACCCAGCGGCCTTAGGATAATGCCTTTTTCGCGTAAACGATTGCAAACTTTAATACCAATCTTTTCTTCCCACGCATATGGGGTTTTTTTAAATTTGTCCTTAACTAACTCTACTCCAACCATTAATCCAAGTTGTCGGATATCACCCACATGTTTTAAAATTTTGAATGTCTGTAATTGCTTTTTTAATAACGCAATTTTTGGTTTTAAATTTTCTATTGTCTTTTCTTTCTCAAATAAATCTAAGTTCGCCAAGCTAACTGCACAAGCTAGAGCGTTGCCAGTATAAGTATGGCCATGAAAAAATGTTTTCATCTGAGCGTAAGGCGCTAAAAATGCATTATAGATTTTCTCGGTAGTAAGTGTTGCAGCAAGTGGCAGGTATCCGGCGCTAATGCTTTTGGCAACGCAAAGAATATCCGGTCGGACATCTTCATGTTCGCAGGCAAACATCTTACCTGTACGGCCAAAACCAGTAGCTACTTCATCAACAATCAATAAACAATCATACCTGGAACAAAGTTTTCGAATGCGGGCCAACGCTCCTTTTGGCCAGACAATAATGCCGCTAGCTGCCTGAACAATCGGTTCAATAATAAGAGCGGCTATTTTTTTATTGTGTTTTTCTAATAAATCCTCGAGTTTCTTTAAACAAGCTAACTTACAGCTCGGATAACTCTTCTCTAGACTGCAGCGGTAACAATACGGGCTAGGCGCGCTAAACGTCTTAAACAACAACGGATGATAAACCTTGTGGAATAAGTCAATACCACCAACGCTGACTGCGCCGATTGAATCTCCATGATAAGAATTATCCAAATGTACGAATTTTTTCTTATTTATTGTTCCAATATTTTGCCAATATTGATAACAAATCTTTATGGCAATCTCTACAGCTGTTGAGCCGTTATCTGAATAAAAAACTTTTGACAAATTTTGGGGAGCGATATCTACTAACTTTTCAGCTAATTCTATTGCCGGGATATTGCTTAAACCTAACATCGTAGAATGACTTATTTTTTTAAGTTGCCGGATAATTGCCTCATCTAATTGTGGCTTTCTGTGGCCATGGACATTTACCCAGAGGCTGGAAACACCGTCTAAATACCAGCGGCCGTTGGTTGCTTTTAAAAAATTACCCTTACCTTCTTCTATCACTAATTGCTCCTCTTCGTTCCAATCTTTCATTTGGGTAAACGGATGCCAGATATATCTTTTGTCTTTTTCTTGCCAATTATTTTTAGGCGCTGCTTCATCTTTGAGGATTTTTTCTATGTCTATATTTTGTTTAATCCTATTTATATGCGCAGTATCAATTTTTGCTAAATGAGGCAAGATTCCTAACAGCGGCGTACAATTAAGTTTTTTTATCACCCCGGGGTTAGAATGTTGAGCCAAATTTCGTATACCAGGCGTATCCTGATTTAAAATTACACCTAACACATTTATCCCTGACTCCTTAGCAAGGTTAACTGTTAACAATGTGTGGTTTATGGTTCCCAAACCAAGTCTTGCAACAATAATTGTTGGTAAATTCAGCTCTAGAATCAGGTCTTTAATAAAGTAATTATCCTTAAGTGGGACTAAGAGCCCACCTGCTCCTTCCACAATTAAAACATCGTGCTTTTTTTGTAACTCCTTAAAGCATTTAAGGATTTTTCGCTTATCAAAAACCTTTTTTTCTAGCCTCAAGGCTGTTGCCGGGCTAAGCGCATGCTTTAAATAAATCGGATTAATAATATTTAACGGGTCATCTAAATTTAATCTGTTTTTCAAAAATGACGCATCATTGCCTGCACACTGCACCGGCTTAAAAATCCCAACATCAATGCCAATTTGTTTAAGCAGGGTGGCTAAAACAAAACTTACAACAGTTTTGCCAACTCCTGTATCTGTCCCAGTAATGAATATCGCCTTTTTCATAACTTGACTGCCCTTGCACTGATTACTTCAAATGTTGCATTTATACTTCCATTATTCTTAAAGTTGCGGCAATAGTAATCGTCGGTTTTGAATAAACAATCACGGCTGATTATTCGCGGCCTTTGGTATTTATTTGCCCCGATTTGTTTTAACCATTTTAATAAATGAAATAAATCTTTGAACTTCTCAGAATATTTTTCTTTTCTGATAATAATCTCTTGAAAGCTATTCTTAACCAAGCTGACATTTACCTCATCTTGCTCTGGCAAGTCATAAAAAGAAATTTTAGCACCAGAAGCTATCCGGAAAGACTTTCTTAATTCAGTTAGGGTTTCTTTGCTAAAACAAGTGAAGTAAAATGCCCCGCCTGGCTCTAAGACTCTAAAAACTTCTCTAAAAGCTCTGCGCAAATCAACAACCCACTGAAAAGTAAGATTTGACACCACAAGATCAAACGTATTATCTTTAAACGGCAGACTTTCTGCTTCAGCCTGGATAATTGTCAGCATTTTTTTATTTTTAGCTAACAAATTCATTCCGTTTGCGCTATCAATACCAAAAATATTCTTAGCGTAGGCCCTAGCTACAGCCTGGCTAAAATCTCCAGTGCCGCTGCCAATATCCAAAATATTATCAGCTTGGGTTTTATTTTGTTTTATATCAATCAGCAGTTGAGCAGCAATACGTTTTTGTAAAAACGCATTTAAATCATAACTTCTGCTTGCCCGGCTAAAAGATTCTCTGACTATTAATTTATCAATCATATTATCTAAAACTCAATCCCCCTTTCCTCTCTCGCTACGGTGCTCGTTCGAAAACCAATCACCCGCTATATTTGCTCTGGGATATTGTTCGCTGTGCTCTAAATCTTTTGCCGTCTGCTGCGGTTTACGTCTCGCTCGTTTGGCGAAATTCCCTTCGGTCAGTTTCGCCACTCGCGCGCCGTAATTCCT
>JAGVEL010000001.1 GCA_020058285.1 Candidatus Omnitrophota bacterium | reverse complement strand
TCGGGTGATTGCCTTAATATCCCCTGGCCCAGGCCGAATTTCAAATTCAGCGATGTTCGTTGCTTTTGCTCTGGGATGTTTTCTTCTCTCGTCCATATCAAATCCTTTTGTCTATAGTATACACTAAGAGTTTGGGAATTGCAAATGAAGAAATATTTCTTTGGCTTATCTATATACTTCTATTCTAAAAATAGTGACGGTCATATTTTTTGATTTGATTATTTACAGCAAGTTAGCTAAAGCGTCTATGATTCTACTTTCTTCATGATTATGATTTTATAAGTCGCTTTATTTCTTCAGGAGTGAATTCTTTACCATATGCAGAATTCAAATTTAACATTACTGTTAATGAGGGGTCGATACTCTCCAGCAAATCTTTTGTTCCAATTTTAATATAATTTGCTCTATTATTACCTATATAATTATTTAATCTAGTTAGAGAAGAAAATATTGGCAAGCATGCCTTTTCTCCTATTTTTCTTGCTATAAACTCAACCTCTGTTTTTTCTGTAACAATATACATTTTTTCTTCTGATGGGAGTTCTTTGTTAATAATGACAAATATATCCGACTTTAAGAATATCTTATAAAACCTTGACCAATAATTCATATCCTTAGTCGCTTTTATTAAAGCTGTTTCTAATTCATTTTCCGGATCAAAAATACGATTATTCATATAAGATTTATCTTATTTATCATCTGGCATATGGATCCAATCCAATTTCACATCTTTTTGTGGATTTTGAATACCATATTCGGTTCCGCCTCCAGTATTCGTACCAATTCCAGGAGCTTGGCCTGAAGTATAAACTGCTCCAGGATTTAATGTGCCTTTTGAAATATACTGACCTGTATTTGCCCCTGGTTGAGTTGGAATTCCCATTCTGTTTTCGTAGCCTGGAATTGCAGGATTCTCAGGGCTCCAGGATTGACCATTGGGACTAGCTTCTCCACCCCATTGTCTATATACTGTTTCACCGCCCTGTGCAACTTTTTCTGTTCCTTCAACACTAGTTATCCTAACATCAATTGTTGCTTTTTTGCCTGATAATGCCTGACCATTACTTACGGTTTCACTCTTGTTAGTGCTTAAAGCAGCTGTTGCGGAACCGCCATGCGCTTCTTTTAAGAACTCATTGATTGATTTACCTACCCAATTATTCGCACTGTTAAGTGCCCTACCTACACCAGTGTTACCTATCGCTTTTCCGATGCCTTGACCTATGGGAGAAATTCCAATTCCTGTACCAACAAGACCCGTTACTGCCCCCCACATTGCGCCTTGGCCAAAAGAAGCACCAGACAAAGCATTCCCAGCTCCTCCTCCAATAGCACAAGAAAAAGCACCTAAAGCAAGTTTTGTTCCCCAAAAACTTAATGCTTTAGCACCAAATAAACCCCCTACTCCTACTGCTCCAAAGCCCCACGCAGCCCCTCCAACTGCTCCAGTAATTAAACCAGAAAAGATACCATAACCAATTCCCTGAAAGATATTAACACCTTGTATAGCAGCACTTATGCCGTTTATAACTCCACCTAAGGCTGCACCTATAACAGCACCTACGGCAGCAGCCTTAATAATAGCAAATATTGCTGCAAGAAACCAAAAATGTCCGGTAGGATCAGTGTAATTCAGAGGGTTGTTTAAACAATATGAATATCTATTAAGCGACTGTGGATTATAAGGACTTTGAACAATCGTATCGGGAGTTATGAAACGCCCTATAGTAGGGTCGTAATACCTTGCTCCGTAGAAGTAAAGCCCAGTACTCTCATCTGACTCTTTTCCGGTGAACTGATAATTTGTTATCTGTGAGCTGGGGCTTGTAACTTCTTCCCCATAAGGTGAGTATTCGTATAGCGCAACTTGAGCTCCAGTTTCATCAGTGATTACATTAGATGAGCCAAGATGGTCTGAGTGGGAATAATAAGTATGCGCTTGCTGGTCATAAGGATAGCTCATCCTCGCAGAACTCTCTACAGAGCAAATCCTCTGGCTACCCATAAATATATGCTTGGTAGTTTTTCCCCGGTCAAGCATGCTATCTGGGATATAGATTTCAAAGAGCGAGCCTACATAGGTTGTAGTGCCTGTTGGCGTGGTCTTTCTTACCCTGCCGCCATCGCCGTCATATTCAAATGTTGTTGAAAAATTCTCAGGTTGTATTTGCCAGTCATTGCCGGCTAAGGAGTAAATGTAATAAGATTCACCGGCTTTTACCTGCGAAAATTCATTTGTTGCCGGGTTGTTTAAGAACTTTTGGAAACTAGTTATATCTTTATTGTATCTTAAGAATTCATCATAATCAACGTTAAAGCTAAGATTATTTAACGCGTCCGGTACTTCTCTCGTATCAACAGTTGGTGAGCTTATTAAATTCCAGCCTTTTTCTAAGTTAGAATCTGAATTTTCCGGAATTTGGCCGCGGACAGTTAAGTAACAGCCTTGAGGATTACTAATATGAACTTGATATCCTTTGCCGTATTCTAGGGTATCAAAATCATTCCATTCCGGGTCATTGACAAAATGCTGGAAGTGGCAGGAACGAATTCCAGAGTCAGACAATGTATAACAAGAACCTGGGCTTGTGGTTTTGTAGCGGCTAACCTGGTCATATTGACCGGAGATTGAGGATAAGGCTTCAGTTATTTTTAAGTCATCTGGAATCACGGGCAATGAAAATAAATTCCAGCCCGGGGATAAATATGTTGATGAGGTAAAAGCATTCGTGCCGCGAGTTTTAACTTTTATCAGTCGGTTTTCCTCATCATAGAAAAATTGCTTACTGCCTTTTGTTTGCATATTGCCGTTTGCATCGTAAGTAATGTTTGTAGTTCCATTTGGCCCAGTAAAGCTGGCTACGGCGTGGGGTGGAGCAATGTTTCCGTCATAAGTAAGACTCAGAGGCCCCTTTTGCGTCATATTGCCGATAGAGTCATAAGCATAATTAATCGTGCCGTATTTAGAGCCAGAGGCTTGAATTAATCTATCAAGATCATCATAAATAAATGATTGCGTAGAATTATTAATATGGTCAATTATATTTGAAACGTTTCCTGCGTTATCAAATTGATAATCAAAACTCTGTAGAGTTGCGCCGCTTGGGCCATAAGTAACAAAATGCGTTAATCTTAAAGTGTTAGGATTGTAAGTGTAATGGGTATGCGTTGCGTTGCCGTATTTAATGTCAGTAATCTGGCCCTGGGCATTATAGTTTACCTCGTCTAGGTAAACCTTTTGCTGATCACCTCTCTGGCTGGCAATCCTTTTAATTAAGCCGGCTTTATTGTATTCGTAAGAGACGACTTCGCTGTCCGGATATGTAACCGTAACCAGCCTGTCTAAGGCATCGTAAGTACGCGTAACTGTGTAAGCAGATTTTTCGTCATTTACAGATTTTATGGATTCTGTTTCCCGGCCTAAATTATCGTATTTAAACTTTGTGTTGCCGCTGGTGTCATTTACTTTTGTTAAGCGGCCGGTTGAATAATTTACTGCTGCTTCATCATAAGTGTAGTCTACTGCTTTTGCGGCAATTGTTTTAGCAGCCAGGCGGTTAATTGCATCGTAGTTAAAAATTATTTGCTGGCTCTTGGCGTCAGTTTGCTTGATTAGGTTTCCTGCATCATCATAAACATAGTTCCACTCACCCATATCCGGGTCGTGCATTGCTACTTTTCGACCCAAGGAGTCATAAGTGATTGTTGAGATGTTACTTTGAGCATCAGTTAGTTTTGTGAGGTTTTTCTGAATATCGTATTCATAAGTTGTGGTATAAGTTTGGCCATTATTATGCTCGTCGACCTGGACTAAATTTCCGAACGCGTCGTAACATTCTTTCTTAGAATGATTGTTTTCATCGGTTTTGGTAATTGTCCAGTCCGAGTAGCTTACAGTAGAATATGTCAGGTCTGGATTTGTAGTCTGAATAGCGCGGCCTAGGGTATCATAAGTAAATGTTATCTTTGATGAAGAATAAGTTGGCGCGATGAAATTAGCGGCATCACTATCTACGAAATATGGCAGGTATTTTTCGCAAACTGCTCCGCGGGAATTATATTTAACTATTCCCGAAACAATCTGACGTGGATTACTAGTCTGCGGGTCGTTTTCAGCCGGAGATTTTGCTTCAATAAGCCTGCCTAACCCATCAAAAAAGCTATAGCTAACAATGTAATCCGGAAGGATATTGTAATTAATTTTTGTGCGTTTTGTAATTTTTATTGGCGTTGTTGATAAATCATATTCATAAATTACTGCCGGATAAACCGCGTCGTCTTTTGGCCCGATTACCTTAATCAGTCGGCCAAAATCATCATAAATATTGGTTGAGACTTGTGCATTAGGATCAGTTGAGGTTAGCACCTGTCCAGTTTTTGTGTCATAGGTTGATTGGACAGTATGATTAATCGCATTGGTTACAAGTACAGGATACGTGTTTAATTCTGTGTCATAGGTAGTGGTTGTGGGATGAGTTAAAGCATCAGTTGTAGTTTGCAATTGGCCATAGGGATTATAGGAATAGTTAACAGCGATATTTTTGTCACTCAAACTAAGCGGACTATGCAGCCAGGCCTCTTCTTTGGTTAACTGACCCTTGGTGGGCGGGGTGATTGATGAAACTGAGTCATCGTAGTAAAACCTTTTTTCGCTGATTTTATTATTCTGGCCATCGTATAAAGCAACATTATTTTGAAAACCTATGAGCCAATCCGTCTCGTTATTAAGGAAATTAGAAACAGCTTTTCGGTTATCATCCGGATTATCAGCTGTAGTAACATCGCCCTTTTCTATCGTAGTTGTCTGGCTAATTAAATTATCAGCCCAAACATAACTGTTTGTTGCTTGTGTTTTCTTTGCAAAAGCATTTTCATCTGTAGTATTTGCGTTAAATGTAAAACTTTCTACATCGCTAACATAAGGAAATTTGACTGTGCCAGAGTAAAGGTCTTGATAAGTCCAGGATGTCTTACTTACTGAATAGATGTTGCCTAAGCTATCCTTAACTATCTGTTTATAGGGCCTGCCTTTAAATATATCATCTTGTAAGAATTGCGTTTCACTGATGTTTCCTTCGGCATCAGTTGCCTGAACCAAGCCAAATCCCCGGAATTCCCGAGTTGGTGCATCATATTTGCCTTTAGCATAACTATTAGTTGTAGTGTATGAATTTCCCTGGCCGTCATTGCTCGTTATGCTGGTTACAACATATACCGGGAATGGCAATTGATATAAGCCGCTGTCATCACGGTTATCAAATTTGGTGGAAGGCTGATAATTAATGCTAACCGTGCCCCCCACGCCATTATTAACTCCAGTAAGCAAATCCGGCGCTGGGCCGTTATTTAGGAAAACCTTAGGCGTTTCGTTGATGTAATATTTAATTATATCTATCAGGCCATCGGCATTTACATCCGCAAGGCGTGTGCCAAGAGTTGAAAAATCTCCCTCAGGTATATCCCAGCTAGTATTACGCGTCCAACCCAAACCATTATTTGTATACGTTTCTCGCGTTGAATCCTTTGCAATTAACAAATCAGCTAAGCCATCTGCGTTAACATCTATAAGTTGAGTTGAGCGGTCGGTGAATTTTCCTGTTGGTAAATCCCAGCTTGAGTCTCGTACCCAGTTTGAGCCGTTGTTAATAAATGTCCTTCTATCAGCATCTTTAGCAATTACCAAATCTGGCAAGCCATCAGCATTTATATCTGCTAATTCTGCACCATCTGCAAAATCGCCGTCAGGCAAAACCCAGGAAGGGGTTTCTACCCAGCCAGAGCCGATATTGATCTTATTAAGCCAGGTTGTTCGGAAACCATTTTTTGCGTTTACTACGTCAGCTAATCCATCGCCATTTACATCACTAAACACTGTGCCCCAGAATTCAGTATAGCCGCCGCAAATCTTAACAATATAAGGAGGAATACATCCAGAGCTAAAACAAGTAGCATCCCAACCAGTGGTTTTGTTATTGTAAAATACAAGATTTTGGTCAAAGCCTTCATAGGTTCTGGCATCCAGGAAATGTTGAGCTAAATCTAACCAACCATCTCCATTAATATCTGCAAGGACTGCTCCTTCGTCACCAAACACTCCCCAAAAAGTTAAAGACCAATTAGGCGCAGGGAAATCCGCTAATTGCCAATTTGTAGTTTCAGACCAGCCATTGCTTTGGGTATGTAAAAAGGTGTGTTCTTCACTTTGCTTGTATCTTAAGATATCTACAAACCCGTCATTATTAATGTCTGCAATGCGCGCGCCTTCATCTAGAATTGATGAGGCAGGTATATTCCAGCCAGAAGTTTGCGTCCATCCAGCGTTTGATTGTTGATAAGTAAAGGTTAACGCTGGCAAGGATTTAGAGTCATCGTCAGCATATTGAGTAACAGAAGTAAGCGAAGAACGGTTAGTATTAGCAGTATACGTATAATTAAAATGGTATTTCCTAATACGTAAATCAGCAGCAGTTTTTACAATGATATCCGTAAGGCGTTTCGTAGTCTTAATTAAAAATTTCGGTCGGTAATTTGAGCTAATATCATTTCTGGATTCATAAATAAACTCAACTTTCCCGTGTAAAAAATTTTCATCATTATTAAACGCAGTGTATTTTATTAATTCCGGATAAAGTTGGTTATTATCTTTAAGATAAGATATGCTCATATAATTTTTGTTAATATCCGAAACCTTATCTATTGCCCATCTGAATATTCCAGGTGCGCCCTCAATTCGCGAAGCTGAAGTCTGACCAAAGAAGTATTTTGAGCCACCTTTATCCTTAATCTGCCAATAAGTGCCGTCAAAATAGAAATCCATAAATGCGCTTTCTATTTTCGCGCGATAATGACCTAAACCAACATCCACTAATTCTGTTGTAGCCCCACCGGAAATAAACACAAATGTATCGGAATTATTGTAACTTGGCACACCCTTTTTAGTTGAGCGTTCTATCGCACCTAAATCTAAGTTCCAACCCTGGCCGCAGATGCCATTTGAGCCTGAACTGGAATAAGCCAAAGCAATACCCGGCTGGATGCCACTTCTGCCAGGAGGAACGGTTATGGGGACGCTAAATGTTGCTGCGCCGGTAAATGGATCAGCTTGGAATGCTTTTAGGCTATTAAACGCAATTGGAACGCGGATATCGCTTACCCAGTTAGTTGTGGTACGAGGCGTTGCAGCTTCTTCCGGAGTTACGGGTTGATAAGAAGATTGGCTTGGTTCAGATTGAGATGTTTCGCTTCCTGAGGCCTCGGTTATAATTTCTGCCTGACTTGTATCTTGATCTGCTTCTGATTTAGCTTCTGCCTTAGCAAAATCTAGACCAAAAAGGGTTGAAACCGGAATATAAGTTACAATTATTAAAATTGAGATTATTTTTTTAAAACTCATAATATTTATTCCTAGTATGCTAGTGGTAATGCTCTCTCTGGTGGTGAAATTGGCCTATGAATTAAAAAAATCTTTGATGTAGTTGAAACAGCCCTACCTGCGTTATCCATCACCCTTACTGTAATCAAATGTGTTTTTCCTACGGCTGAATCCGGAATATTCCAGTCGAATATATTTGATGCTTTCCAGGCTTGTTTAGGAGAGCCTAACTGGACACGGCCATCAATTATATATTGGTAACTAAGCGAACTCTGATAATCGCCTTGGGCAATAACTTCAATTTTTAATGTTTGATTCTTATAGACTTTGCTTAAATTAGCTGGGCTAAGAGAGATAATCTCTAATTGAGCGTGTGTAATTGTTTGCGGGTTACTGAAATATCCGGTTGATATTGAGAAGTTAGCGCTTGAGCCAGAACTGCCGCCAATAACTTCACCGAGCAAAGAGCTTATTTTATATCTATTAAATTTATATGAGCCACCGCCACCGGATATAATTACTGACCTTTTTTCCTGAAAACTCTGAGAGGTGTTTTGGCTTTTAGCTTGCGAGAGAGACTTAAAGTAATCGCCGAAGTCAATTACTTCGGCTCTTGCAGTGGAGTTTAGTAGCAATAAAGTAAATCCACAAATCAAAAGTAGTTTGTTGAAAGCTTTAAATTGGAATTTATATTTCGGATCTTTCATTAATTTGTAATCAAAATTATATAAAGCAATTTTGTATAGTAATTTTCTGTTTTCTTTAATTGTATTGTTATGTCATAAATTGTTCCATTGGCTAAACCCGAAACATCTATATTAGATAATGTAAACCATCTCGGCGGATTGGCGCTTATTGGATCTGTAATAGCAATTCCCCCAACATCTATTTTTATATGATCAGCTGTTCCATTTGCTCCTGCATATACAATAGGAGTAAGAGCAGTGATGCCGGCTATTTTTTTGAATTTACCTAACAACACTGTTTTCCAATTATTTGATTTAGAAGCTATATAAGCATACTTTACCTCTGCATCTTCAGGATTTAAATTAATAGAATAAGCAAACCCTGTGACTTCTCCACCGCCTAAATTTTCATAATAAGGCATACCCGACCATTGAAAAATAACATTGGAAGTATTGATATCATCTACAAAAAAGCCGCCTCCAATACCGTTTGCTTTAAAAACCTGCCCATTACTGCCGCCTGTTGTGTCTATATTTGTCTGTAAAGCTTTTTTACTGTTCGTGCCATCATGAGTATGGCCAGTAGAGATATTAAATTTACCATCCACAAATGCCTTTCTCGATACTTGATTATCAGTCGCAGGGTCAGAAGCTGGTAGAACCGGAATTGAAGTAAATGTTTTAACTCCAGCTATTGATTGATCAGCAGAAGTTTTAACTATGTCTTGTCCTTGAATACTATCAACTGTATCAGCATCTAATCCATTACCTGAACCGGTATAAAGAACAGTGTTGGGAATTTTGGAGTTTGCATCTAGGGGGAGTAGAGAGTTTGGCTGAGGCGTTGAATTTGCAACAATGCCTCCTACGCTGTCTGCGCGGTAAGCAAACGGCACGCTGGTTATCCTTTGCCTCGGAGCCATTTCTCCATCAGAATTAACTTCAATAGAAATCCAACAGTCAGAGTCAAAGGTTAAATCCAACGGCGTAACCTGGCCTAAAAGTACTGTAAAACTTCCGTTTGTCACTTGAACGCCAGATTGAGTTTCATTCCAGAGTAACCCTCCAGTGCTTACAGAGCTATAAATCCTGAACGTAAGATTGTAACTACCGTTCAAAGGACTATTCTGGGTATCGGTCAGATAACCTTGATAACGAACAAGGTGAGGAACCGCGCTAAAAGCCGAACTGGTTAACAAAAGACAAGATATTAGCAGAAATGCAGTTATAATTAAGTTCTTAATGCGCATTTGTCCTCCATGTACCCAAAATTTTTTTCATAAATTATTTAATTCTTTTGACAGCATAAAATCGTGGCAAATTCTGGACGAGAATCTGCTGAATCAGAGGTTCCGCTTATAGCAGTAGCACCTGTAGAACCAGAATTGCCAATAATTGATCCACCGGGATGAGTATGGCTTTGTCCGCCGCCTTCGTAAGTTGAAACTTTGTTTTCTCCCCTAATAGTTGCAACTAATTCCATATTGTCAACAAAGACTGTTTCCCCTGTATAAATTCCGCTTCCTGCATAACCCGCTGTTTTATACATACCGTGTTGATGCGATGGCATTTCAGCTAGTGTTAGAGTATGGTTCCCTGTTGTTGGCAAATTATAACTGCCTGCGTTATGACTATGATTTTGCGAGCTATAGCTACCTACTCCATGATTATGTGTATTATTTCCACCAGCTGTAGGATTAAAATTTTCTCCTCCAACCAAAAATTTCCCATCCAAAGCAGTTAATCTACTGTAACCTGTAGGACAAGATGAACCAGCAAAAAAGATAATTGTACCTGATGGTAAAGCTGAATCTACATAATTTTTTATGGAATCAACATATGCTTTTCGCACTGCTTGGTTATCGTTAGTTGGATTGTCAGATGGTAAAGTAGGAATTGAACCGAATGTTTTTATACCTTGAATTAATTGGTCGGTAACTGTTAGTACAAAATTGGAAGATTCCTTATTGTCAAACTTACTAGCATTTTGAGCATTTTCTGAATTTTCCGCGTGGTACGCAGTAGGCACACTGGTTATCCGTTGGCGGGGAGCCATTTCTCCATCAGAATTAACCTCAATAGAAATCCAGCAGTCAGAATCAAAGGTTAAATCCAACGGCGTAATCTGGCCTAAAAGCACTGTAAAGCTGCCATTAGTTACTTGCACGCCAGATTGGGTTTCATTCCAAAGAAGTCCTCCGGCAGCTGCGGTATTATAAATCCTAAATGTAAGATTATAACTACCATTCAAAGGACTATTTTGACTATCGGTCAGATAACCCTGATAGCGAACAAGGTGAGGAACGGCAGCAATTACATTTGAATTTAATAGAAGGCAAAAAATCGCTAGTATTATTATCGTTTTAACAAATTTATACATACCTAATCTTTTCTTTGATTACTTTGGTCATTTTTGTAAGCATTAAGTATCGCCATTGATATTTGTTCTTTTATTTCTTTTTTCATCGGCTGGACAGTGTCATACCATTTGCTATCCTTGCCTTGCTCTCTGGGCATTGAAACAAACAAGCCTTCTTTGCCATTAACAACTCGTAAACCCTTTATTAACAACTCATCATTGATTACTAAATCAACAAACGCCTTTGTATTTCCGTTGCCTTCTAATCTATAAATTCTTTTTACCTTGAATTGAAGCCCGTTATCCATTGTCGCCCTCCTGGGATAAGTTTTTAGTAGGAGCTAGTAAGAATATGGTTAATATTATCATATCCAGCCTCTCATATTAACTTTGACTGACGCTTATCTTACTAGCCCCCTATTTTATTTTCTATATAACGCGAAAAATATCCTCCAGTTAATGCATCTAAATCAGCAGTTAACTCAGCAATCCTTAACTCTTTTTCGACCAATTTAAGTTCGTCTTCAGGTGGAGATTTCAATAATTCAATTTGTAAACGTCTGCGTTCAAAATATAAACGATTCACTTCATCTAAGATATCCTGGCGCAGCTGTACCATTAATCTTGACCGCGTGTCTATTGAAGTCTGCTCAGAATTCCAGACAATATCGCCCAATTCCCAACTTACACTTACGCCCCATCCTACGTCGTCGTCACCCTCTAGTAATACATCCGGATTTTGGCCCGAATCCCAATGATTAAGGTCTGTTAGGTATCTATCTACATCGACTGTAACTTTTGGCAAAAGCGCTTTTTGAGCGGCAAGTTTACGCCAGTTTAAAATCTTTTCCGGCTGAACTTCAGCATATCTAATTGCCTGTT
Organism: Candidatus Omnitrophota bacterium; assembly: GCA_020058285.1. Lineage (GTDB taxonomy): Bacteria > Omnitrophota > Gorgyraeia > JAHJTE01 > JAHJTE01 > JAGVEL01. The sequence continues at coordinate 5,501 of JAGVEL010000001.1, read as the reverse complement.
TTTGAACGTCTAAAATTACAGGTTCGCTGGAAAAATTCTTCAAAAGGTCTGATAAAACTTGATTATCCAAAACGATCTCCTTAAAAGACGATTTAAATAACCCGCGGCTGGTGGCGACAAAAATATCTTTTTTAAGCGGGTTTATTGCTAAATCCTTAATTTCATTGCTGCTTATCCCTTTATAAATCTGCAGCCAGTTGCTATTTGTGCTATCAAGTTTAAAAAGCCCGTTTTTTGTTGCAGCAAACAGTTCCTGTTCACCATTAATAATAAGCTTATTTATATTTTTACTAAGTAATCCCTGTTCGGGCATTAGCGTCCAGATGCCATTATCAATCTGAGATTTAAAAACGCCTTTTTGTGTTCCTATATATAAAAGTTTGCTTTGTTCAGCAAAAACTATTGAATTTATTTGATTTGAGCTTGCGGTTAATTCATCATATTCCTGGCCTTCTAAATCTTCGGGATTTACTATTTGGTCAACTTCCTGGTTTCTTGAGTAGAAAACCCTTTCCCAGCTATTGATATTCTTAGTGGATTTATATAAGCCGCGCTCAGTTGCGGCATAAATGGTATCCTCAGGCAAAACAGCCAATACTGTTATTTGCTTGCCTTCTAAGCCAGAAACTTTTTTCCAGGTTTTGCAGCTATCAGTTGATAAGTATAGGCCATTGCTAGTGCCGATTAGGATATTATTTACTGATGAGGCAATTGAGAGCACATTTTTACCGCTGCCCTCTTTACCTTTATAAATAAGGTTCCAATAGATTTCATTCTTAAATTTTCTAAATAAGCCATTTGAGGTCCCAACATAAACATCGCCTTCAGCATCAATAAAAATACAGTTTATAAATCCTTTTACTGATGTAACCGGGTCCCAATTTAAGCCATTATCCAAACTTATATAAAGTAACTTATCTGTGCCGGCAAAAACTAAATTTTGATTTTTTAAGTCAAATGCAACTGTATTAATCAAGCTTTCTTTAATTGAGCTGACTCTTGTGAATTCTAATTCGTTAATAGTGGATTTTGGGTAAGTGTTTGTGGCTTGAGTGATTTTTAGGAAAAGAAACGACAGGGTAAGAGTTAAAACAATTACTAAGCTTATTAAAATCCATGTTTTCATCTTGTGGCAAGTATAACACATTTTTGCAGATTTGTCAAATTAATTTTGCAAAAAAAGCAAAATAATTTAGTCTTTTGTAACTTGTTTGTATATAATAAGTTACATAGTTTAAGGGTAAAAAATTAAGTATAATTTGTTTTTTAACTTGATTAAATTTGAATTTTTTGCAAATTATACTTGACGGCCTTTGACCTTTATGGTAAACTTCTTAAAGAAATAAAGATGATTTACGGTAATCATCTGTGTTCATCTGCGAAAACGTGAATTAAGCACAAAATCTGTGCTAATCTGTGGATTCTTAAAATGAAGATCGGTGAGAAAATTAAAACTTTAAGAAAATCAAAGAAAATGACGCTTGATGAACTTTCAAGGGCCAGCGGCGTAGCTTTAACGACTATCAGCAGAATTGAAAATGAAAAAATGGTTGGAACCTTAGACTCGCATATGGCTATTGCCAAGGCGCTAGGCTTAACTCTGCCGCAACTGTATTCTGATCTAGAAACTCAGCTTCCTAATCTTGAAGTTCAAACTGAAGCTTCAAAAAAAGACTTCTTTTTACATACAGATAAAGCCTCGTATGAAATTCTAACTGCGCCAGTTTTAAATAAAAAAATGATGCCAATCTTGCTTAAAATTGAACCATTTGGTAAAACAGCTATCGAACAGACTAAAGCAGGCAGTGAAAAATTTATTTTCATTTTATCCGGCAAACTAGAGATTAATGTGGGGGATAAAAAACATATTTTAAATGCTAAAGATACACTTTATTTTGACGCATCTACCCCTCACTTCTATAGAAATATAGGTAAAGGACAAATCAAAGCGATTTGCGTGATTAGCCCACCAATGCTTTAAAACTATGATTTACTGGAGGTAGCTATGAAAAAGCCAAAAATCCTAATCTGTGATGATGAGGAAGGAATTCGTGAATCGTTGAATTTGATTTTGGAGAAAGACTACGAGTTGATTTTTGCAGCTAATGCGCAAGAATGCTTAAATAAGTTAAAGGCTGACAAAAGAATTGGCTTACTTCTTTTAGATATCAAAATGCCAAAACTTAGCGGCCTGGATATTTTAAAAGATGTCAAATCGCTTAATCCTTCCTTAAAAGTTATTATTGTAACTGGCTACAAAAGCGTAGAGACCGCGACCGAGGCCTCCCATTTAGGCGCCGACGACTACATCGTCAAACCATTTGAGTCAGAAGAAGTGTTAGAAAAAGTTAAAATGTACTCCCAATGAAAAAAATCAGATTAGAGAAATTTGATTATTTACTAAATGAGCAGCTAAAAGATAAGGAATTTAAAAAACTTTTTGAGATTGAAAGAGCTAAGGTTGCTTCGGCTCAAAAAAGGGAATCGGAAATTTCAATCTCTAAGTCAAAAGGCATTCTAAAGGGCATTTCGACTAAAGATCTTATCAAAACAAGGAGGGATTTACAAAAGAGTATAAAGTCTTAGAAAGGTTATGTTTTTGCCTTAAACCAGCCCTTCTCTGCCGAAGCTCCCACTTAGATGATGCCAATGATCATATTGTTAAACCATTTGAATCAGAAGAAATCCTTAACAAAGTTAATCTGTATTTATAACCACCTTAAACGTTTCAAATCATGAATTTTTTTACAGTTTCATCTTTCCTAGCTTTCCTCTTCAATCTTTTTATTTCTTTACTTTTCTTTTTTAAAATAAAAAGTAAAGCACCTACCCAGAATATTGGTTATGCTTGTTTTACCGCATGTATCTGGGGATTAGGAGGTTTTTTCTTTTCTTTAGCAAATACAAAAGAATCTGCTTTATTTTGGATTCGCTTTGCTCATATTGGAACAATTTTAGCTCCAGCAGTTTATTTTAATTTTACTTGCAATCTTGTTAGAAGAGATAAGTTTGAACGTAAGTTTATTGTAAGCTTTATATATATACTTGCTTTTATATTCCTAGTTTTTAATTTCTTTTATGATAAATTTTATAAGGTCGATTATTATTTTGATTCGTTATATTTCTTTAAATGTGATTTCAAAGATAATTTTATCTATATAGTTTTCTATTTGGTATTCTATCTTTTTTTAGTATCCTATTCTCTATACCTTCTTATACAGTACCTTAAAATTATAGAAAGAGCTAAGAAAAATCAGATAAAATATTTTATCTTAGGTTCTTTGTTTGCATGGCTTGGCCCAGAAGGAATGTATTTGTTTATAATTTTTAACTTACCACTGTATCCATATTCGAACATCCTAATTGCAGTAATGCCTTTAATTTTTGCATATGCAATATTCAAACATCAGCTTTTAGATATAAATGTGGTTATAAGAAAGAGTTTATTTTACTCTGTTTTAATAGCCTTAATTACATCAATTTATTTTATATTTATAGTTTCCCTTAGCAAACTTTTTCAAGGAGCTGTAGGATATACTTCTAACATTATTAATCTTTTGACTGTTTTTACCATTGCCCTTCTTTTTACTCCCCTTAAAAACTTTATTCAGTCTTTTATAGATTGCCGTTTCTTCAAAGGCACCCTTTCTTCTCTTGCTGAAGAACGCAAACGCTTAGAGGAAGAATTGCGCCGTTCAGACCGCCTCAAGGCAGTAGCGACTCTTGCGGCTGGTATGGCCCACGAGATTAAGAATCCCTTAACCAGCATAAAGACATTCACAGAGTATTTAGGAGAACGTAAGGACGACCCGGAATTCTTGCTTAAGTTCAAGAAAATTGTCGGCTCAGAAGTAGATAAAATAAACAATATCGTCCATCAATTACTTGATTTTGCCAAGCCGTCCCCTCTTAAATTAAGAAAATGTAACATCCACCAACTTTTAGATGAAACTTTAGCCCTTTTAAGTAATGAGTTATTAAAACATAAAATTAAGCTGACAAAAGAATATAATACTCAAAATCCTGAGTTTTTAGCTGATCCAAATCAGTTAAAACAAGCATTTTTAAATATCATTCTTAATGCTATAGAAGCAATGCCAAGTGGCGGAACACTGACTATTGCAATAAATCAAGCTGAAAACGAATTAATTATCTCAATTAAAGACACGGGTTATGGCATTCCAAAAAAAGACCTGCCTCATATCTTCGATCCCTTCTACACTACTACCGAAGAAGGCACAGGATTGGGGCTATCAATTACGTACGGAATAATTAAAGAGCATAATGGAAGTATTGAGGTAGAAAGTAAGGTTGAGTCGGGGAGTGAATTTAGGGTAATTTTTAAACTATAGCCCGGCTTCTATACTCCAATACATTTGCCAGAGTAAGCGGATTGGGATCTTTAATATCAACTGAGCTCCATGCGTCCATCATATATCGCTCAACATAAGCATAATGCAAAAATCCGTAACCTTTCTGCCCCCATTTATCAGTCCAAGAGTTTTTAAATTTGACGAGTTTCTTCGCATCATCGTATCCTACTGCACAAATAGCATAACCACCTAAAGTAGTTTCATTTTTCTTTGGCAAAGGCACAAGACCTGTTTTTGTCTTTATCATTCCCTCAAAGACTGAGATACCAATAACGCAAGGACCTTTGGTAGCAATGCTCAATCTCAACTCATTTAGGTTAAGTATGCGGGCATAGGTTTTAATGCAAAATCTTTTTGCATCTTTAATAGTCCCTTCTTTGGCTTTGTCTTTTTGGTTGGCTTGATACGGCCAAAATTTCTCCCGGCAGACACCTTTTAATCCAAGCACCCGCATTGCTGCACGGATGGTCGTGCCTTCCAGTTCAGGCATACCGTCAATCTTCTTACATTCACTATAGACAAAACGCGGAGAAAGGATTACCAATTTTTCATAATCAAGGAGTTCTTGATACTCTTTCATGCCAGTGGCTGTGGCAAAACTAACACAGGTTCCTTCTTCTCCCTGATCTCTGACCGGCGACATCTTAGGAGTCCAATCAATCTTCTTGGGAAGCTTTACCAAGGGTAAATACGCCCGCATTAAATAATCCCGATCATCAAACTTATCTTTTATACACCCAAATCTACTCATTTTTTCTCCTTGTGTACAGACACAACACTGGCGCAATACACATTAGCGCCGGGTGTCAATGAGATATCTCACCACCTAAATCCAGCGCCAATCTCTATCGCCTTTTCGTCTCGATCAGAAAAAAGTCTTAAAAAACCTTCTCCGGTATTCAGGATTTTTCTTGAAAGTTGTAAAGTAATGCCTAAACTTTCATCATTTAAGACTTAATAAATAATTATCATTAAGCCTAGCGGAGGCATTAAAATTTATTGCGTGTTTAAAGCCATCTTCGTATTCAACCTCAAATTCTAAACCTATGTCTTGCTTAATCTGCCATTTGCCAAAAATGATGATTTCTTTTTTCTTCTCAGTTTTGGTAAAGCCAGCGCCTAATTCAT